>JBHENF010000155.1:0-3436 GCA_046262175.1 Mycobacteriales bacterium | reverse complement strand
GCGTCAGGGAACGAACACCCTGCCGTGGCGTCAGCCGCGAACGCAGCCGCCAGCCCCCCACCCACCAGCGACATCGAGATGACAGCGGCGAGCGCCGCGCGACGGGCAAGGGGCAGACGGACAAGCGGGCGCACGTGGTCTCCTCAGGTGGATGTCCCCACGTAATTCGTCGTACGGGCCGATGTTCCTGCCGACCGTTCCCTAGAGCCCGCCCATGCCGATGCCCTGCTCGCGCTGCAGGCGCTTGCCCTCGGTGAGGGCCGCCGGAGCGAGCATGACCTCGACCTTCTGGAACTCCTTGATCGACGAGTACCCGGTCATCGCCATCGCGCGCCGCAGCCCGCCGAACAGGTTGGTCGTGCCGTCGTCCGTCGTCGCCGGTCCGAGCAGCACCTCCTCGAGGGTGCCGACCTGGTCGCACTTGAGCCGGGTTCCGCGCGGCAGCACCGGGTGGTGCGACGCGTGCCCCCAGTGCCAGCCGTGCCCAGGCGCCTCGGTCGCGCGGGCCAGCGGGCTGCCGATCATCACGGCGTCGGCGCCGCAGGCGATCGCCTTCGCGATGTCGCCGCCGGTGCGCATGCCGCCGTCAGCGATGACGTGGACGTACCGGCCGCCGGACTCGTCCAGGTAGTCGCGCCGCGCCCCGGCCACATCCGCGATCGACGTCGCCATCGGCACGCCGAGGCCGAGCACCGAGCGGGTGGTGTTGGCCTGGCCGGGCCCGACGCCGACGAGGATGCCGGCCGCGCCGGTGCGCATCAGGTGCAGCGCCGACTGGTACGTCGCACAGCCGCCGACGATGACCGGCACGTCGAGCTCGGCGATGAACCGCTTCAGGTTCAACGGCTCCGACCGCGTGGACACGTGCTCGGCGGACACGACGGTGCCCTGGATGACGAACAGGTCGACGCCCGAGTCGAGGACGGTCTGCGCGAACTGCACCGTCCGCTGCGGCGTCAGCGACGCGGCCACGGTGACGCCGGCATCGCGGATCTGCTGGATGCGCTCCTTGATGAGCGCCTCCTCGATCGGCTTGCCGTAGATCTCGCGCATCCGGTCGCCGGCCCGCTCCGG
This sequence comes from Mycobacteriales bacterium, assembly GCA_046262175.1. GTDB lineage: Bacteria > Actinomycetota > Actinomycetes > Mycobacteriales > SCTD01 > RYN-124. The sequence goes on along the minus strand of JBHENF010000155.1, from coordinate 2,362 downwards.
CGTCAGGTCCGCGATCTCGCGCAGCAGCGGCGTCGGGTCGTCGTACCTCGTCCACAGCCCCTCGAGGTTGAGCACGCCGAGCCCGCCGAGCCGACCGATCTGGACGGCCGTGTCCGGCGACACGACGCCGTCCATGGCGGAGGCGACGAACGGCAGGTCGAAGCGGTACGCGTCGATCTCCCAGGCCAGCGAGACGTCCTCCGGGTCGCGGGTGCGCCGGGACGGGACGATCGCGATGTCGTCGAGCGCGTACGCCTGCCGACCGGACTTGCCGATCCCGATCTCGACGTCGGGCATCAGCGGCCGCCGGTGTAGTTGGGCGCCTCGACCGTCATCTGCACGTCGTGCGGGTGGCTCTCCTTCAGCCCCGCCGACGTGATGCGCACGAAGCGGCCGCGCTCCTGCAGCTCGCCGATGGTGCGCGCGCCGACGTAGAACATCGACTGGTGCAGCCCACCGACGAGCTGGTGCGCGACGGCGTTGAGCGGACCGCGGTACGGCACCTGCCCCTCGATCCCCTCCGGCACGATCAGCTCGTCGGCGGTGACGTCCGCCTGGAAGTAGCGGTCCTTGGAGAACGACTTCTTGCCGCGCGAGGCCATGGCGCCGACGGAGCCCATCCCGCGGTAGGCCTTGTACTGCTTGCCGCCCACGAAGATGAGGTCACCGGGGCTCTCCTCGCAGCCGGCGAGGAGAGAGCCCACCATGACGGTGTCGGCGCCGGCCACGAGCGCCTTGGCGATGTCGCCGGAGTACTGCAGCCCGCCGTCCCCGACGACCGGGACCCCTGCCGGCTTGCACGCCCGCGCTGCCTCGAAGATCGCCGTCACCTGCGGCACCCCGACGCCGGCCACGATCCGCGTGGTGCAGATCGAACCCGGACCTACGCCTGCCTTCACCCCGTCGGCACCTGCGTCGACGAGCGCCTGCGCGCCGTCGCGGGTCGCGATGTTGCCCGCCAGCACCTGCACGTGCCGTGTCGCGGGGTCCTTCTTCAGCTTCCGGATCATGTCGAGCATCAGCCGGGCGTGGCCGTTGGCGACGTCGGGGACGAGCACGTCGACGCCGGCCTCGACCAGCGTCGTGGCGCGCTCCCACGCGTCGCCGAAGTAGCCGACCGCTGCACCGACGAGCAGCCGGCCGGCGCCGTCCTTGGACGCGTACGGGAACTGCTCGGACTTGACGAAGTCCTTCACCGTGATGAGACCGGCCAGACGGCCCTGCTCGTCGACGAGCGGCAGCCGCTCGCGCTTGTGCCGGCGAAGGATCGCGGTCGCGTCCTCCCGCGAGATGCCCACCGGCGCCGTGATCAGCGGCATCGGCGTCATGACGTCGGCGACGAGGGTGGAGCCCCACTCCGCCACGGGGACGAACCGCAGGTCGCGGTTGGTGATGATGCCCAGCAGCGTGCCGTCGTCCTCGACGACCGGCAGGCCGCTCACGCGGTACTCGCCGCAGCGGTCGTCGAGGTCCTCGAGCGTCGCCTTCGGACCGATGGTGACCGGGTTGCTGATGATCCCGGTCTGCGTGCGCTTCACCAGGTCGACCTGGTAGGCCTGGTCCTCGATCGACAGGTTGCGGTGCAGGATGCCGATGCCGCCCTGGCGGGCCATGGCGATCGCCATCCGCGACTCGGTGACGGTGTCCATCGCGCTCGACACCAGCGGCACGCGCAGCGAGATCTCGCGGGTGAGCCGGCTGGTGGTGTCGACCTCGCTGGGGATGACGTCGGTCTCGCCCGGCAGCAGCAGGACGTCGTCGTACGTCAGGCCCAGCAGGGGGAACATCGCGTCGTACGCGTCCCGGTCCGCCTGGTCGAACCAGCTCATGGCACCTTCCCCGGCAGCGTCGAGAGGAAAGGAGTGAGCCTACCCGCGACGGGCGCCCCGGTCGTGCTCCGACGCGCCGGCTGCGAGGGCGCGCGCGGGCACCGGCGGCACCGGCGTCGTGCGCTGCGGAGCCTGCTCCGCGTGCTTGGCGGGGGCGGCCGCGGCGGGCTCGTTCTGCGCACCCATGGCATGGGTCGCGCGCGGCGCTGGACGTGCGGCCGGCTTCTTGCCAGGAGCCTGCGAGTCGTGCGCTGCCGGTGGCTTCGTACGATCCGCGACGACCTTGTCCGCGGCGGTCCGCAGGTCGACGATCTGCTGCCGGTAGCCGGCCCGCTTCGCGGCGTCCACGAGGGCGACCTTGCGCTCTGCCACGTCGAGGACGTTGCGCGTGGCCGTCACGTGGCCGCTCGCCAGGAGCGCGCGCGCGCGGGCGAGCAGCTGCTCGACCTGCCGGTCGGCGCTGACGGCACGGGCGGTGGCGCTCACGGCGCGTCCCGGCGGGGTGATGCTGGCGGTCGGCGTCGCCACCGCGG
>JBHENF010000154.1:0-9556 GCA_046262175.1 Mycobacteriales bacterium | reverse complement strand
GGCCGACCCGGTCGGTGACCGGGTGGTCGAGGCGCTGCGGATGGCGCGGGAGGTCGGCGGCACGGACCTCGGGCGGCTGCTGCGGACGCTGTCCGGCTTCCTCCGGGAGGACGCCCGCACCCGCGCCGAGCTCGAGACGCGGCAGGGCTGGACGGTCAATGCGGCGCGCCTCGCCCTCGCGGCCCCGTGGTTGATCCTGCTGCTGCTGTCGACCAAGCCGCAGGCGGTCGAGGCCTACAACCAGCCGGCCGGGGCAGTCGTGCTGCTGGCCGGCGGCGGCGTGTCCTTCGTCGCCTACCGCGTCATGATCCGGATCGCGCGGCTCCCCACCGAGCGGCGGGTGCTCAAGTGACTCCGACCCTGACCGGCATGGGCCTCGGCGTCCTCGCCGCGGGTGGTCTCCTGCTGGCAGCCAGCCGTACGCCGCTGGCTCGCCGTCCCGATCTCGACGCGCGGCTCGCGCCGTACCTGCGCGACGCCCCGCGCCCCTCTCGCCTGCTCGCCCGAAACGACACGCTCACGCCGTTCCCCACGCTGGAGCGGCTGCTCCGCCCGGTGCTCGGCGACCTGATGGGTGTCGTCGACCGGTGGGTCGGCGGCGTGGGCGGCGTCCGCCGCCGGCTCGACCAGCTCGGCACCGACCTGACGCTGGAGCAGTTCCGCGCCGAGCAGGTCATCTGGGGAAGCTTCGGGCTCGCGGCCGCGTTCGGGCTGGTCTTCCTGTCGGTGGTGGGCGGGTCGGGCACCAACCCGGTGCTGCTCCTGCTGGCGGCGGCGCTGTTCACCGTCGGCGGCGTCCTCGCGCGCGACCGCTACCTCACCAAGCAGGTACAGCAGCGCGAGGAGCGGATGCTCACCGAGTTCCCCACCATCGCCGAGCTGCTCGCCCTGGCCATCACTGCGGGCGAGGGGCCGGTCGGTGCCCTGGAGCGGGTCACCCGCATCTCGAGCGGCGAGCTGACGAAGGAGCTCGGCCGCGCGCTCGCCGAGGCGCGCGCCGGAGCGTCGCTGGTTCAGGCGCTGGAGGGCATCGCGCGGCGGACCTCGCTCGCGCCGCTGGCCCGGTTCGTTGACGGGGTGGCTGTAGCGGTGGAGCGCGGCACGCCGCTGGCGGAGGTCATGCGGGCGCAGGCGGTCGACGTCCGCGAGGCGGGCAAGCGCCAGCTGCTCGAGTCGGCCGGTCGGCGCGAGATCGGGATGATGGTCCCGGTGGTGTTCCTCGTGCTGCCGGTCACCGTCGTTTTCGCGCTGTTCCCGGGGTTCTACGGCCTGCAGCTGGTGGCGGGGTGAACGGCTGTCACCCATATGGCGGCAGGAGCAGGTCGTCCGTCGTCGAACTCCACAGCACGACCATCCAGGAGGACCCGTGCCCGCCAGCCTGACCCCGCTCGCCCTGTTCGTCTACGTCCAGACACGGCTGCTCGACAGCGGCGACCGCGAACGGGGCGACGTTCCCGGCTGGGTGCTGATCACGCTCATGACCGCGGGCCTGGTCACCGTCCTGTGGGGCGTGGCCGGTCCCAAGCTGAGCTCGATCCTGTCCGGCGCCCTCGACAGCGTGAAGGGCCCGTCCGGAGGATGAGTCGCCGCAGGAGCCGAGCGGCCGCCGGGGACACCGGCGCTGCCGTCGTCGACTTTCTCGGCGTCCTCGGCCTGCTCCTGCTGCTGTTCCTCGTCGTCCTCCAGCTCGGCCTGGTCCTGCACGTCCGCAACGTCCTCGTCGCCGCCGCCCAGGAGGGCGCGCGGCACGACGCCAACGCCGACGTCGTCGTCGGTGAGGGCAAGGCGATCACCGAAGCCGCGATCGCCCAGGCGTTGTCCTCGAAGGCGGCCGGACAGACCGTCGTGAGTACGCCCACGCTGGTCGACGTGGGCGACGGCCAGTCGGCGGTCGAGGTGACCGTCGACGCCTCCGTTCCTCTCGTCTTCGTCTTCCCCGAGATCCACCTGCGGGTCCGCGGCCACGCGCTGCGGGAGGGGCCGTGACGCGGGCCTGCGGCCTCCCGCGCGGCGACGACGGCAACGCCCTCGTCGAGTTCACCTACCTCGCGGTGCTGCTCATGGTCCCGCTGTTCTACGTCCTGCTCGCCGTGTTCCAGGTGCAGAGCGCCGCCTTCGGCGTCACCGAGGCCGCCCGGCAGGCCGGTCGCGCGTACGCCCGCGCCAGCGACCCGGCCAGCGGCGCGGCCGCCGGTGCCGCCGCCGCCCGCCTCGCCCTGAAGGACCAGAACATCGACTGGTCCGGCACCCCGTCGTACTCCTGCCCCAGCGGCTGCGACCTCGCGCCGGGCTCCACCGTCCGTACGCGGGTCAGCTACACCGTCCGGCTGCCGATCGTCGGCGGGCTGTTCGGCAGGAATCGGGCGGGCATCCCCGTCACGGGCGTGCACACGGAGGTCGTCGACCGGTTCAAGGAGGCTCGGCCGTGAGGCGGCCGCAGGGCGACGACGGGACGATCGGCATCCTCATCGTCGGGTTCACCGCCGTCCTGCTGCTGCTCGTCGCGGTCGTCGTCGACGTCAGCGCGGTCGTCCTCGCCCGGCGCGGGGCGGCCAGCGCGGCAGACGGCGCCGCCATCGCCGCCGCTCAGCAGCTCAACACCGCCTCCCTCTACGCCAACGGGCTGGACGGGGAGATCCCGCTGTCGCCGGAGAAGGTCGCGGATGTCGTGGCGCAGTACGCCGCCGACGCGGCGCAGGGGCAGCCCGGCCTCGCGCTCGAGCCGAGTGTCGACGAGGCCGGGACCACCGCGACCGTCGTCGCCACCCGGCGCCTCACCCTGCCGTTCACCGGCTGGCTGACGACGAAGGAGGTCACGGTGACCGCCGTCGCGCGCGCGAAGGCCCCGCTGGTCGCCCCTTGACTAGGCTGCTCTCCCGTGGCCGTCGAACGCAGCAACGACGTCCCCGGCGACCTCACCGCGCTCGACGCGACGCTGACGAGCATCGAGAAGGTGCTCGACGTCCCGCGGCTGCGGATCGAGCTCGGTGACCTCGAGGAGCAGGCCGGCGACCCGGGACTGTGGGACGACGCGGCGAAGGCGCAGGACGTGACGACGCGGCTGTCGTCCGTACGCGCCGACATCGAGCGCGTCGAGGCGCTGCGCCGCCGGCTCGACGACCTGTCCGTGCTGTTCGAGATGGCGGCCGAGGAGGCCGACGAGGGCACGCTGAGCGAGGCGCACACCGAGCTGCAGGGGCTGCAGCGGGAGATCGCGTCCCTCGAGGTCCGGACGCTGCTGTCGGGCGAGTACGACCAGCGCGAGGCGCTCGTGCAGATCACGCCCGGCGCCGGCGGCGTCGACAGCCAGGACTGGGCGCTGATGCTGTGGCGGATGTACTACCGGTGGGCTGAGCGGCACGGGTACCCACTCGACGTCCACGAGTGGCAGGAGGCCGAGGAGGCCGGGGTCAAGAGCGTGATCTTCCAGTGCCGCGTGCCGTACGCGTACGGCACGCTCGCGGGTGAGCACGGCGTCCACCGGCTGGTCCGCATCTCGCCCTTCGACAACCAGGCCCGCCGTCAGACCTCGTTCGCCATGGTCGACGTCACGCCGGTCGTCGACACCGCCGACGCGGTCGAGGTCGACGAGAAGGAGATCCGCGTCGACGTGTTCCGCTCGAGTGGCCCGGGCGGTCAGGGCGTCAACACGACCGACTCCGCCGTACGGATCACGCACCTGCCGACCGGCATCGTCGTGTCCTGCCAGAACGAGCGGTCGCAGATCCAGAACCGGGCCGCGGCGATGATCGTGCTGCAGACCAAGCTGCTCGAGCGGACCCGCGAGGAGGAGCAGGCGCAGATGGACGCGATCCGCGGCAGCAAGGGCGACATCGCGTTCGGGTCGCAGATCCGCAACTACGTGCTGCACCCGTACCAGATGGTCAAGGACCTGCGCACCGGCATGGAGACCGGCGGGACCGGGCCGGTGCTCGACGGCGACATCGACGAGTTCGTCGAGGCGGCGATTCGCTGGCGCCGAACCTCCCCGGAGGAGTAGGAACCGCGTCGACGTCTGCTGCGTCTCACTCGCACAGACGATCTTCGGGGGGAACCGTGCGTACTGCTCTTGCTGCTGTCGGCGCTGTGGCGCTGCTGCTGGCCGGACCGGGCGCGGCGTACGCCGACGACCCGGTGCCGGCCCCCGTCCCGTCCGCAGAGGAGAGCGGTTGCGCCGACGACCCGCTCATCTGCCAGTCCGGTGGCGCGCCGATGCAGACCCCCGTCGACTGCGGCCTGCCCACGGACGAGGGTGTCGCCGTCGGCGAGCCGGTGGACCCGGCTGCGCCGGCCGCGGACACGCCCACGGCGACCATCGGCACGGATCCCGGCGTCATCTGCATCGCCAGCGGAGTCGGGCCGCAGGGCAGCCCGACGGGTGGCGGCGCCGCCCCCGAAGCCGCGCCCGGGCAGCTGCCCCGCACCGGTCCGGCGCCGCTGCTGGAGACGGTCGCGATCGGGTCGTGGCTGCTGCTGCTCGGCGTGCTCGGCGTCATCGCCGGCCGCCGCACCGCCCGCACCTGACCGGGCAGCCCGCCAGATGATCAGGTCGGGCTGGCTGAGGTTGTCCCTACGCGGGCCGGACAACCCGACCTGATCACGAGCGGCGGAACGATCACGTTGTAGAAGCTCGGCCCGTACGCACGCTCGCCCGTCGCCACGACTGATCGCGATGGCGCCAGGGTCTACGTCCGCAAGGCCATAACGACCGGACCGGCGTCCGCTACAGGACGTGGGTGAGGACCGCGAGCACGGCGAGCAGCGCGGCGAGCAGCAGGAAAGCCTCGGCGGGGAGCCGCTCGGCCGGCAGCGCGTTGCGCGAGAGCCGGCAGGTCGGGCAACCGCCGTCCCGTACGCGGCCCGAGCAGGCAGCGCAGACGAGGTCGTCACTCATGAAGCGCTCCCGTCCACCTGTCCCACATACCCATTGTCGAACAGGTTCGACCTCGACGCCTGTCGGTCCTGCCTGGAGCAGGGACCGAACCTAGAATCGCGTCGATGATCCGCCTCGAGCACGTGTCGAAGACGTACCCCGCGAGCGCGCGACCTGCGCTCGACGAGGTGACGGTCGACATCGACAAGGGCGAGTTCGTCTTCCTCGTCGGCTCGAGCGGCTCCGGCAAGTCGACCTTCCTGCGCCTGCTGCTCAAGGAGGAGACGCCGACCGCCGGCCGCGTCCACGTCGCGGGCAAGGACCTGGCTCGGCTCAGCCACTGGAAGGTCCCGGCGCTGCGCCGCAGCATCGGCTGCGTGTTCCAGGACTTCCGCCTGCTGCCCAACAAGAACGTCTTCCAGAATGTCGCATTCGCCCTCGAGGTGATCGGCAAGCCGAGCTCGCAGATCGCCAAGGTGGTGCCGGAGGTCCTCGAGCTGGTGGGGCTGGAGGGCAAGAACAACCGGATGCCCGACGAGCTGTCGGGCGGCGAGCAGCAGCGCGTCGCGGTGGCCCGGGCGTTCGTCAACCGGCCGATGATCCTCATCGCCGACGAGCCGACCGGCAACCTCGACCCCAACACCAGCGTCGGGATCATGAAGTTGCTCGACCGCATCAACCGCACCGGCACGACCGTCGTCATGGCCACGCACGACGCGGCCATCGTCGACTCGATGCGCCGTCGGGTGGTCGAGCTGTCGCAGGGCAAGGTCGTGCGCGACCAGGTCCGCGGCGTCTACGGCTACGGCGCCTGAGCGCCGAAGGAGAACTGTGCGCGCGTCCTTCGTCCTGTCCGAGATCGGGATCGGCCTGCGCCGGAACCTGACCATGACGATCGCGGTCGTCGTCACCGTGGCGATCAGCCTGGCGCTGTTCGGCGCGGGACTGCTCATCCGCGAGCAGGTCAGCACGATGAAGGACTACTGGTACGACAAGGTCGAGGTGTCGGTCTACCTGTGCGGCGAGGGCAGCAACAGCGCCAACTGCAACGGCACGCCGGTCACCGACGAGCAGCGCACCCAGCTGCAGAACGACCTGTCCGCCACGCCGCTGGTCGAGAAGGTCTTCTACGAGTCCAAGCAGGACGCGTACAAGCGCTTCAAGGAGCAGTTCAAGGACTCGCCGGACCTCGTCCAGAACGTCACGCCGGAGGCGCTGCCCGAGTCGTTCCGCGTCAAGCTCAAGGACCCGACGCAGTTCGAGGTGGTGGCGAGCGCCTTCCGCGACCGACCCGGTGTGGACGAGGTCCAGGACCAGAAGGCCCTGCTGGAGAACTTCTTCAAGCTGCTCAACACCCTGCAGCTGTTCGCGCTCATCATCGCGGCCGTCCAGATCTTCGCGGCGATCCTGCTGATCTCCAACACGATCCGCGTCGCCGCCTTCAGCCGGCGCCGCGAGACCGGGATCATGCGGCTGGTCGGTGCGAGCAACCTGTACATCCAGCTGCCGTTCCTGCTCGAAGGCGTGCTTGCCGGCCTGGTCGGGGCGGGGTTCGCGAGCGGCGCGATCATCGCGCTCAAGGCGATCCTCATCGACCGGCTGCTCAAGCCCAACTTCCCGATCACGGCGTACGTCGGCTGGGATGCCGTTGTCGCCGTCATCCCGCTGCTGTTCCTCACCGGCATGGCGCTGTCGGGGCTGGCGTCGTTCTTCACGCTCCGGCGACACCTGCGCGTCTAGGCGCGAAGATCCCCCGATCGGGGCGCGGACGGTGGTACCCATCGGGCGGTTTGTCCGTCTGATCCGGGAGGGGTTCCGGTGCGTCTACGCCGTGCCGCGGTCTGCGCTGCGCTGCTCGCGCTCGCCGCGCCGCTGCTGACGGCTCCCGCGCGGGCGGACTCACTCGACGACGCGAAGCACCGGGTGGCCGTCGCGGCCGGCGAGCTCGAGGACTCGACGGCCGCGGTCCGGGCGGCCGCCGCCAGCCTCGACGACGTGGCGGCGAGGCTGCCCGGCGCCCAGCGGGACGTGGCGACCGCCCGCGGCGAGCTGGCCGGTGCGCAGGCCCGGCTCGCCGAGGCCAGCACCCGGGTCCGCCGCGCCGAGCTGGCCACCGCGGCCGCCCAGCGCAAGGTCGACGAGGCGAGCGCGCGCGTCGAGGCCAACCGCGTCACCATCGGCACGCTGGCCCGGCGCAGCTACCAGCAGGGACCGCTCGGCAACCTGCGCGAGGTCTTCCGTGCGGGCAGCCCGCAGGACCTGGTCGACCGCGCCGAGACGATCAAGAAGGTGTTCCGCGGCCAGAACGACGTCCTGCACGACCTCAGCGTCGACCGGCTGCACCTCGCCGGAACGACGGCCCAGCTCGCCCTGCAGCAGAAGTCCCTCGAGCGGGCCCGGCAGGCCGCCCGCGAGGGCGAGGAGCGGGCGAGGGCCGTGGCCGTACGGGCGGAGCGGGCGGCCGACAAGGTCGCCGGGCTCGTCGCCCAGCGAGAAGCTGCGCTGTCGCAGGCCGAGACCGAGCGCGCCGCCGACGTCGCGGAGTACTCCGCCGCGCAGGCCGCGTCGAAGGCGCTGGCCGAGCGGCTGCGCGAGCTGGCCCGCCAGCGCGCGGCCGCCCTCGCCGCTGCGCGAGCCAGAGCCCGTGCTGCCCGCCAGGCGCTGCCGGTCGCGCCGCAGGTCAGCACCGGCCGCTTTCGCTGGCCGGCGCCGGGCCGGCTGACCAGCAGCTACGGCTACCGGATGCACCCGATCTTCCACTACGTGCGCTTCCACGCCGGCATCGACATCGGCGGCGGCTACGGCGCACCGGTCTGGGCCGCCGAGGGCGGCACCGTCATCTCTGCCGGCTACGCCAGCGGCTACGGCACCCTCGTCGTCATCGACCACGGCGAGCTCGACGGCCGCGACATCGCGACCGCATACGGGCACATGTCCGCGCTGTTCGTCTCCGAGGGCCAGCACGTGGAGCGCGGCCAGACGGTCGGCCAGATCGGCAACGAGGGCAACAGCACCGGCCCGCACCTGCACTTCGAGGTGCGCCGCGACGGCGAGCCCGTGCAGCCGCTCGACTGGGTGAGCGAGCCCTAGACTCGCCGGATGCTCCCGCGACCGGCCGACAGCGGGCGCGGGTGAAGGGCCCCGAGCCCGGCACCAAGGGCGCTCCGGTCAAGGTGGTCGCGCAGAACAAGAAGGCGCGGCACGACTACGCGATCGAGGAGACGTACGAGGCCGGCATCGTCCTGACCGGCACCGAGGTCAAGTCGCTGCGACAGGGGCGCGCGTCGCTCGTGGACGGCTACGCGGTCGTGCAGGACGGCGAGCTGTGGCTGATGGCCGCGTACATCCCGGAGTACACCGAGGGCACCTGGAACAACCACACGCCGCGGCGGGCCCGCAAGCTGCTGATGCACCGGCTCGAGATCACCCGCATCGTCGTCAGGCTCAAGGAGAGCGGCCTCGCGCTCGTGCCGCTGCAGCTGTACTTCAAGGACGGCCGCGCCAAGGTCGAGCTGGGGCTGGGGCGGGGCCGCAAGTCGTACGACAAGCGCCAGGTGCTGGCGCAGCGCGACGCCGACCGCGAGATCCGCAAGGCGCACGGCCGCTACGTGAAGGGCGTCCGCTGACTGACGAGCCGCGGGCCGACGAGGACGTCCCCGCCCTGTGGCGCTCGCTCGGGCTGCCGGGGATCGTCGACCTGCACGTGCACTTCATGCCGCGCAACGTGCTCGACAAGGTGTGGGCGTACTTCGACGGGGTGGGGCCGCTGACCGGCCGGCCGTGGCCGATCACCTACCGCGAGGACGAGGACGTCCGGCTGGCCCGGCTGCGGGCGATGGGGGTGCGCGCGTTCCCGTCGCTGCTCTACCCGCACAAGCCGGGCATGGCGCGCTGGCTCAACGGGTGGGCCGCAGAGTTCGCCGCACGGCACGACGACGTGCTGCACACGGCGACCTTCTACCCGGAGCCCGACGCGGGGGAGTACGTCGCGGCGGCCCTGGCCGGCGGCGCGCGGGTCTGGAAGGCGCACATCTAGGTCGGCGGGTACGACCCGCGCGACCCGCTGCTGGAGCCCGTGTGGGCGCAGCTCGAGCAGGCGCAGGTCCCGGTCGTCGTGCACTGCGGCCACGGCCCGACACGGGGGCCGTTCACCGGCGCCGACGTGTTCGACGTCGTCCTGGCCCGGCACCCGGACCTCGTTGCGGTGATAGCCCACATGGGTCTTCCGGACTACGCCGTCTTCCTCGACCTGGCGGCGCGCTACCCGCGCGTCCACCTGGACACGACGATGGCGTTCACCCGCTGGGCCGAGGTGGCTGCGCCTTTTCCGCCCGAGTTGTCGTCGCGTCTGATGACGCTCCGTGATCGCATCGTGCTGGGCAGTGACTTCCCGAACATCCCGTACCCGTACGTCGAGCAGCTGGCCGGCCTGGTGCGATTGGACCTCGGCGACGACTGGTTGCGCGCTGTGCTGCACGACAACGCGATCCGTCTGCTCCGTCTGTCCCAATTCGAGGCTCCTCGGCGCACGCGAGATGCCTCGAAGTGACTACGCCTCGACCATGGAACATTCGGTGCGGGCACCCGATAGTTCTCCAGACAGTCACCAGGCTGTTACTGGAGGTAATCGATGACTTCGACGTCACTGTGCGCGACCGGCTTCGGCCGGCCGCGTGCGGCTGC
>JBHENF010000153.1:0-20515 GCA_046262175.1 Mycobacteriales bacterium | reverse complement strand
CGGCCGCCTCCTGCCGCCTTGACCGCGTCGGTTCAGCTGAGCGGGATGTCGACGTCCCGCTCGTCGTCGGTGCGGGGCCCGAAGATCCGGCGGTCGGCCGCTTCGATCCGGACGTCGTTGATGCTCGCCTCGCGGCGACGCATGTAGCCCTGCGGGTCGAACTCCCAGTTCTCGTTGCCGTAGCTGCGCCACCACTGGCCGGCCGCGTCGCGCCACTCGTACTGGAACCGGACCGCGATCCTGTCGTCGGTGAACGCCCACAACGACTTGCGCAGGGCGTAGTCGAGCTCGCGCTCCCACTTGCCACGCAAGAAGGCGACGACCTCGTCGCGCCCCGACACGAACTCTGAACGGTTCCGCCAGACGGTGTCGACGGTGTACGCGGCGGCCACCTTCTCGGGCTCGCGCGTGTTCCAGGCGTCTTCGGCGGCTTGGACCTTCGTACGCGCGCTCTGCTCGGTGAACGGTGGAACAGGTGGGCGCACCGGAAGCTCCTCACGTCCGCGGAGATGCCGACTATCGCACCGGCCGGCGATCCCGCGACTCGGAAGGCCCTCGCCGATCAGCTGCAGGATCGTCCGCTCCTGCTCGGGCAGGCTCTGGAGAGCGGGCTCCCGCCGGTCAGTGGCATCCTCAGCAGCCGACCGAGGGAGGGGCGCGTGCGCACCTGGTTGACGGAGCAGTTCGGTCTGCGGGTGCCCGTGGTGGCGGCGCCCATGGCCGGTGTCAGCACCGGGCGGCTCGCGGCAGCGGTGTCCGCGGCCGGCGGGCTCGGGATGATCGGCGCGGGTCCGGCGTCGACTCCGGACCGGTTGCGGGAGCAGTGCGCGGTCGCGCGAGAGGGTGGCCCCTTCGGCGTCGGGCTGATGGCGTGGGCACTTGCGCAGGACGACGCGCTGGTCGAGGCAGTGGTCGCGCAGGCGCCGGCACTGGTGTCGGTGAGCTACGGCCGGTACGAGCGGTGGATCGCGCCGCTGCACGCTGCGGACATCGTGGTCGCAACTCAGGTCGGGACGCTGCAGGAGGCTCTGGCCGCAGAGCAGGCGGGCGTCGACCTGCTGGTCGCCCGCGGCGGCGAGGGCGGCGGTCACGGACGCGCCGACGTCGCGACGTTGCCGCTGCTGCAGAGCGTCCTCGATGCGGTGCAGGTGCCGGTTCTCGCGGCCGGCGGCATCGGCACGGCGCGGGGCCTGGCCGCGGTACTCGCCGCCGGTACGGCCGGCGCGTGGGCCGGAACCGCCTTCCTCGCCTGTACCGAGGCCGCCACGTCGGCAGCGGCTCGGCAGCGACTCCTCGCGGCGAAGGACACCGACACTGCGTACGGGCGCGTCTTCGATGTGGCTCAGCGTCTGGACTGGCCACGGGAGTACGGCGGGCGCGCCCTGCGCAACGCGTACTTCGACCGGTGGGTCGGGCGGGAGGACGAGCTCGCCGGCGACGATGCGGCGTCCGCGCAGCTGATGACCGCACGGCAGCAGGGCGACTTCGACGTCGCCTGCGTCTACGCCGGTGAGGGCGTCGGTCTCCTGCAGGAGGAGCGGTCGGCGGCCGCGGTGGTCGCCGAATTCGCGGGAGCAGAGGCCCTGCTCCGTCGCTCCTGGGACGAGTGACCACGCTGGGCAGCGGCGAGTGACTGTCGGAGGAAACTCACCTGCACGGGACCGATGACTGCCGACCTCGGTGGCGGTCTCAACTGGAAAGCAGCCGAGCAGACGGAGCGAGCAGATGACACGGACCCGCATTCACAACCTGTCGATCTCGCTGGACGGATTCGCGACCGGTGAAGGTCAGGCAGCCGAAGCCCCTTTCGGCCACGCTGGACATCGGCTGGTGGAGTGGATGTTCGCCACGCGGTTCGGCGCCCCGATACTCGGCCGCGCCGGCGGCACCGTCGGCATCGACGACGCGCTCGCCCAGCAGCACGAGCCAGGCATCGGCGCCGAGATCATGGGCGCGGGCAAGTTCGGACCACCGGGGTGGCAGGACGACGACGACTGGACGGGGTGGTGGGGCGCGAACCCGCCGTTCCACACGCCGACGTTCGTACTCACTCACCGGCCGCGGTCGGCGATCGAGATGACCGGCGGGACCACCTTCCACTTCCTCGACGCCTCGCCGGCCGAGGCACTCGCGGTCGCGCGCGAGGCGGCAGCCGGCCAGGACGTGCGGATCGGCGGCGGCCCCACCGTCGCCCGGGACTTTATCGCAGCCGGGCTCGTCGACCACGTCCACCTCGTCCAGGTGCCGATCGTGCTCGGCCGTGGGGTGCGGCTGTGGGACGGCCTGGAAGCGCTAGAGGCGGACTACGACATCGAGGCGGTCTCGGCACCCAGCGGCGGCACCCACCTCACGTTCACAAGGCCATGACGGCCGGCGCCACCCGGCGTCCGCTTCCGCGTATCGGCCGCACGGTTCCTCGTCCGGTTGGCCGACTGGTGGTGCCGAGCGATGGTCCATCCGTGAGCCGTTGCACCTCCGCCCGAGTCATGGGCAACGACCGACACTTGTGGTGCTCTTGACGGCTGCCTCCTCCGCCTGCTGTCGACGACACTGTCGACGCCGCGCGAATCACGTGTCGCCACTGTCGTGAACGTTGCCGCAGCGGCGCTGCGTTGTGCGCGCACTGCGGCATCACGTCTCCGACAGGCGGGCCGGTGCGTGCGGTACCGGGGAGGACCGCCATCATCCCGTGGCCGCGTAGGCCCTCCCGCTGAAGGTTCAGGCGCTGCGCGGGGCGCCTGACACAGAGCGTCCGTGACGGCACCGGGAACCGCGGGTCGCTGGCCCTGCCGACCAGGAGCTGCTGACCGTGGGCTCGATGGGCTGTGGGTTCAGGGACGTCCGGCGTACTCAGGCCTCGCCGCGGGCCGGGTAGTCCTTCTCACGAACGAAGGCCACAGCCTTGAGCAGGTCGTCCAGGCGCGGCCGCGCGAACGGCGTGGACTGCACGTGCGCGGAGTACAGGCTGGCGTCGGGGCGTACGAGGAACAGCCCCGGCTCGGCGAACAGTGACGGCTCGCGGTCGGTGATGCCCTTGCTGACGTACAGGCCCCACGCCCGCATCGCGGCCTCCTCCATGCCGTACGCGACCCGCAGGTTGTTCAGCTCCCACTCCCGGACGGCCTGCTCAGCCCGCTCCCGGTCGTCGCCACTGACCGCGACGACCTCGTCCACACCGACGTCGCGCAGCTCGCCGAGCCGCCCGTCGAGCTCGGACAGCTGCTTCTTGCACTGTGGGCAGTGCACGCCGCGGTACACCACGACGAGCGCGAACTGGTCGGGGCTGGCAGCGGCGAGGTCGAAGCGGCCTCCGCCCACGAGCGGCAGGTCGAGCGCGGGGGCGGGCTGGCGGGGCAGCGGCGCGGGCATGAGTGCTCCTCGGGACGGCTGTATTCGACCTGTGCGATATCGCCGCCGGGGCGGGGGCGAAACGCCGACTGACCGGTCCTCTCCTTGCGGACATGCCGCATCGCGCGCCCACGACTGCAGCTGAGGTTCGGAGACTTTTGCGCTCTTGCGGCCACGCAGCGGCTCGCGAGGTGCACGTCCTGCCCGCGCGACGCAGCCGGTTCCATGTGGGACAGCCGGGGTGCCGGGCAGCCTTCGCCTCAGAAGTCGGTGCGGCTAGCGATCTTGTGATGCGTCCAGAAGCTATAGCCGAGCCCCACCACGCCCACTGCGAAGGAGATCATTCCGAAGCGGCCCGCAAACCCGCCGTCGCGGATGTGCACGACCTGGAGCAGACAGGCGCTCCAGCAAAGGAGTGGCAACCAGCGAGCTCGGCGGATCTGCCCGACGAGATGAGCGGCGACATCCTCGTAACCAGTCGGGACCGGGTCGCCTCGACGCAGCGCCCGCAGCAGGTGCTTGCGCTCCAGGCGGGTGAGTCCCATGACGGGTGAGGGCTGAGCCCAGCCGGCGCCGCGGCGGCGCACCAGCAGCACGAGCCCGATACCCAGTGCCGGACCGACCAGGACCAGCAGCACCAGGACGAGCACGAAGGCCGGTCGCAGCGAGACGGTCGGCTCGCGGAGCGCGAGGACGGCGAGCACGCCGATCAGCGGGGCGACGGCAAGGATGGAACCCACCACGGCCAGCCGTTGGTTCTGTCGACGTCGGCCGAGCTCCGTCAGCTGCTGAAGGTCTGGTCTCTCGGGCGGGGCCGTCGTCACGACGATGTTCTTCGACAAGGTCCGCAACATCCCTGCTCTACGACCTGCCTCGGCAGGCTGCGCCGCCTCCCTAGGCCGAGCCAACGGCCGTCCGCTCATGCCGCTGGTCTCGCGGCGCGTCCTGGTGTGTAGCGCGTAGCGCACCTACCGCTGGCGCCGCTTCGAGCGGGAGGGCGGTCGGACGGAGAGGCACGGGTCAGTCCAGGACGACGTCCCGCCCCTCGGCTCGGAGACGGGACAGCGATGCGAGCATTGCCTGGAGTTCCTCTGGGCTGTGCCTCGGCCAGTCGGTGACCTCGGCGACGACACGGAGCGGCGCCTGGGAGCGGTACGACCGCGTGGGGTTCCCGGCGAACCTCTTGTCGGTGACGTTGGGATCGTCCTCGAACGGACCGAGGGGCTCGACCTCGTAGATCCTGGCTGTGGTGGGGCCGTCGATGCCCGGTGCAAGGGCAGCGGCCAGCTCCGCTCCCCATGCAGCTGTCTCGGTACGGGTCGTGAAGTAGACATGCTTCAGGGGGCGGTCTCGCCGGAAATGCGATGGCCGCCCCGGCAGGACGAGGTCGCCGCTCGCGAACAAGGATCTCGTTCCGTGAAGGAACGGCCCGCGGATGTGGTCGTGGTCGGCCAGGGTCGCCGCCGGCGGCACAGCGAAGTCGTCAGGCACGCCGGGATTGTTGCAACAGGAGCCACCGCTTTGATCACGCGTTTATTGCCGCTGCTGATCCCGCGGAGAGACGCCATCGGTTCAAGAGCGAACGCCGTGGCCGCAGGGGGCGTGTTGTTGTGGGCGATGAGCGGCGACGTCAGCGTTGCTTCAGCTCCTGCGCGAGCATGACCAGGATGCCGCTGGGGCCGCGGACGTAGGTGAGCTTGTACAGGTCCTCGTACGTGGCCACCCCGCGCAGCGGGTAGCACGCGTGCCGTGCGGCCACCTCGAGGGCATCCTCGAGGTCGTCGACCGAGAAAGCCACACGGTGCATGCCGATCTCGTTGGGCCTGGTGGGCTCCGTCTCGATCGCGTCCGGGTGGATGTACTCAAACAGCTCGAGGCGACCGTTACCGTCCGGCGTCTGAAGCATCGCAATCTTGGCCTGGTTGCCGTCGAGGCCGACCGCGGTGTCCGTCCACTCTCCGCTGACCGTGCCACGGCCCAGAACGGTCAGCCCGAGATCGGTGAAGAAGGCAATCGTTGCGTCGAGATCCCGCACTGCGATACCTACGTTCTCGAGCTTGATCGCCATACGCGCACGTTATCGATAGCGGCCCGTGGCTGTTGAACGGACATCCGCTCATGCCGCAGGTCGCATGCGGCGAGCGGGCCTATCGGCGTGCCTGGTCCGCCTACAACCGCCAGCCTTCTATCCATGAGTCGGATGATCAGCTGGCACGCCCACACCTCCTTGGGCAGCCGCTCCGTCCATGACCATGACCTGGGTCGAGGCGGTCGCCCCATCTGCCGTTAGTCACCGCAGAGGGTGGTTCGTCCACTCGAGGAGCAGGAGGGTGGCGTCGTCACGCAGACCCCGGTCGGGCTTCATCAGCGCGGCGGCGAGCCTGCGCACGGTTTCGGCTGCGTCGGCACCTGCGGCTGACTCTCGCTCGACATGGTCGGCCAGCCGAACAATGCCGAGCTGATCACCATCGTCCGTCTGCTGCTCGACCACACCGTCGGTGAAGAACAGCACTCGGTCGCCTGGCTGGAGAGGCTCGGTGTTGATCTCTGGCTTGTCGCCGCCGAACCCGACCGGCAGGGTCGTGCTTCCCCTCAGCGCCCGCACGACCTTCCCATCGCGTATCAGCAGCGGCCGGGGGTGGCCGGCGTTGACCCAGTCGAGCCGGCCGGTGCCGGTGTCGAGCTGCGCGAACTGGGCTGTCGCGAAGTGGTCCTCGCCGAATTGATCCGCAACGGCCTCATCCATGCACACGTACTTGTCCTGCAGGCCGATGCCGTTGCGGCGGGCGTGCCGGTACGCACCCACGACGACAGCGCACATGGTGGCCGCGCGCAGGCCGTGCCCCATCGCATCGAAGATCCCCAGGTGCAGGGTGTCGTTGTTGAGGGCGTAGTCGAATGAGTCGCCGCCGACCGCATAGGCCGGCTCGACGACGCCGGCAACGGCGACGCGAGGCGTGGACAGCATCAGCGGCGGCAGCAGGTGCCACTGCATCTCCGCGGCGAGTGTCGTGCCCTGCCGGCGGCGCACGCGGAAGAAATGGTCGGTGCACTGCCCTTTGGTAATGAGCAGTTCGGCCACCAGAATTGTCAGGCGCCCCGCGAGCCGACGGGTGTCGTCGTCGACGCTCTCGACCGTCATGCCGAGCACCCCCACGCGGTCGGTGCCATTGAGCATCGGCAGCCACATCCGGGTGCCGCCCTCGGCGGGAACCTCGACCGGGGCGTTCCCAGCGAACGCCCGTCCTGGCACGGAACCGTCGATGGACTCCTCGCCGCGGTCCTGCCCCGCAACATGCAAGGGAAGCAGCGCAAGCTGGTCGTAGTCCTGCAGGTACAGCGCAAGATCCCGCAGGCCCTCAACCTCCGCTTCAGCAGCGATCATCGCGGCGAGGTCCGGCGGGGCGGTCACGCGCTGCTTGTCCAGAACCGCACCGAGCAGCCGTCCCTCACGCGCGTACGCGGCGTCAAGTTCCACGGCCACACCCGATCATCCCCGTGCTCCTCGTGCAGCCCTGAACGAGCCAAGGATTAACCAGCCCGCCGGTGCATCCTGCCAGCGAAACCGATTGAGCAGTGCAGTCACGCGCACCCGGCGGTTCGCGTGCCGCTCGGGGACAGGTCAGTTCGACGTTGCGCGCCGGACGGCTGCCGCGAACGGTCACCCCATGACCCCGAAGCTAGCCAGAACACCCGCTCATGTCGCGGGTCGCGCTCCTGTCGACTGACCCCTTGGTCGGCATCAAGGGTGCCAGCTTGTGAGACGCCCGCAACGGGAGCCGCTTGTCTTGGGCGCGATTAGGTCATGGCCGTAGGAGTGCAGCAGCCAGGTCGTCCACGATCTGCTGCCACCCTGTCGTTGTTGTGTCGAAGACCATGTCTGGCTGCCTCATTGCCGGCAGCAGCAGTTCTACGCAATCGTAGGTCTGGCGCAGGAACCCGGGGTCTTTGGACTGGTCGCGGGTCGGATCCCTCGCCACCCGTTCTAGAGCGGTCTCGAATGTCGAGTCCAATCGGATCCGGTGCGTTGCAGTTCCCTCTGGTACGGCGTGCAGAAGGGCCGCCTCCTCCTCTGACTGAAAGAACGGGCCGTGTGCAATCACGTCCCATCCCGCTCGGAGCCAGGTTCCGGCAAGCTGGCCGCACACCAGCTGTGTCTGACCGAAGTCCGCCGGGCTGAGTTCCACGAACCCCCCGGCCATTGCCACAACCTCGTCAAGATCGACCAGCGCGAAGCGGCGACCCTGGTCACGGAGGCGCTGTGCGACGCCCGCAGCAACTGTCGACTTGCCCGAGGCGATCGGGCCGATGATCACGACAAGGGCAGCCACCCGGACATTCTTCGTCGTGCCCGGTTCATCTGCATCTAGGTTACGCGCCGCCGCAGGCACTTTCCCGCTCTAGTGCAGCGGCTTGCGCCACACGATCGGATAGCGCCACAGCGCGTGACGGCGGAAGCGTGCCCCCGGCAGCAGCGCGGTTGCGAGGGACTGCATCTGCCCGTACGTCAGGGGCGGTGGCCAGACCATCGGCGCCGAGTGCTCCCAGTACCGGTGGAGCAGCCGCTGAGCGCGGTGCGCGACCACGGCTGCGAGCTCCCAGTGCACATCGTGCGGCAGCCGGCTACGCGCCAGTCCAACGACAGCCAGCGTGCCGCCGGGCGCCACCAGCTCCGCCATGCGCCTGAGGCCAGCCTCGGCGTCAAGGTGGTGCAGCGTCGCCACCGACACCACCGCGCCGAATGGCGCATCCTCGAACGGGTGCGTGAGAACGTCGCCGACGACGTACCTGATGTCTGCCGTCGGGCTCTGTTCGCGCGCCAGTTGGATGCTCTGCTCGTCCAGGTCGATGCCGAGGACCTCCACCGCCCGGCGCCGCAGCTGACGCGTCAACACCCCCTCGCCGCAGCCGACATCGAGCACGGACCGGCATGGGTGGGGCAACGCAGCGTGGATGACGCGGTGGTAGTGGATGTTGTGGTTCCAGCGCTCGTCGTCCGGGATCACCCGCGCAGTCTGGCTGACGCGGTGCCGACCGCTAGGCGTGGCGCGTCCGCCGGGCGGCGGATTCATCCGCCCAGCTGCCGCTCCAGTCCCTCGAGGAGCTTCTCGTCGATGTCGGGCAGCAGGTGCCCGTACGCGTCCATCGTCATGACGATCGAGCCGTGCCCGAGCCGGTGCTGGATCGCCTTCATCGGCACGCCGGCGGCGATGAGCATCGCGACGTGGCTGTGCCGCAGGTCGTGGAAGCGCGGCGAGGGCACCAGCCCGGCGGCAGCGCAGGTCGGGCGCCACATCCGGTGGTAGAAGTTGCTGCGCCTGAGCGGGTCACCGTTCTCGGAGGTGAACACGAGCTCGCTGCGGTGGCCTTCCAGGTGCGTCGCGAGCGCAGTGACAAGCGTGGGCGGCAGGCTGATGAACCGTCTCGACTGCGCGCTCTTCGGCTCGCCGAACGACAGCTGCCCGCGCACGTCGACCAGCGTCTGCGTGACGTGCAGCCGTCGGCGCAGCAGGTCGAGCCGGTCCACGCGCGGGCCCGCGAGCTCCCCCCAGCGCATCCCGGTGCCTGCGGCGGTAAGCAACATTGTTCGGAAGTTCTCCGGCGCCGCCTCGACGAGCCGGTCGACCTCCTGCGGCGAGAGGAACCGCGCCTCGTACCGCGGGCCCTTCGGCAGCCGGATCCCCGCGCACGGGTTCGACAGCAGCAGCCCCTCCAGCACCGCGTCGCGCAGGATCGTCGACAGCATCGCGTGGATGTTGCGGACCGTCTTCGGCGCAACCTTGTTCGACAGCTGCGCCACGAACGACCGCACCGTCAGCGGCGTGATGTCCTTGAGCGGCAGGTCGCCGAAGAACGGCAGCAGGTGGTTGCGCAGGCAGCTGTCGTCACCGGCGCGGGTGGTGACCCTGGTGAAGCGCGCGGCCATCCAGCGCCCGGCCCACTCACGGAACGGCGTCTGCCCACCGCGCGGGTCGACCCACTGCCCGCGTGCCAGATCCACCAGCGCAGCGTTCAGAAACGCCTGCGCCTGCTTGCGGGTCGGGAACGTCTTGGAGTGCCGGTCGCCGGCCTCGTCG
This sequence comes from Mycobacteriales bacterium, assembly GCA_046262175.1. GTDB lineage: Bacteria > Actinomycetota > Actinomycetes > Mycobacteriales > SCTD01 > RYN-124. Next base: position 11,090 of record JBHENF010000153.1, on the reverse strand, counting down.
CGATAGACCGCCCGCACCCGCTCCGACGGCAGCGTCTCCAGCCAGCCGCTCACCGCTGCACCTCCGCGCCCGGCCGAGACCGGCCGGCGTCGAAAGTAGGCAGCCGCAGTGCCACGTTGTCCGGCACGCGATCGTGCCGTTCCGTACCGCTACGTAGCGCCGGACAGCCGGGAAGGTGCCCCACGTCCAGCAGGTGCGCTTGATGTTGCCCCACGTTTGCCCCATGAGCTGCTCAGGAGGGCTCCTCGCGAGGCCGCAGATCAACGGCTGCAAGGCTGTGACCTGGGCTTTCGTGGGGTGAGTGACGGGGCTCGAACCCGCGACAACCGGGATCACAACCCGGTGCTCTACCAGCTGAGCTACACCCACCATGGTGCGGCATCGAGCATACCGTCAGTCGGGCACCTGCTCCGACGGCTCGGGCAGTCGCGACGCGCCGTCCGCATCGCCGCCGCCGACCGCCGCGGCGAGCGCATTGCACTGCTCTGTCGTCGGTCCCGGCTGCGGGACGAAGACCGCCTGCCGGTAGTACGCCAGCTCCAGCACGGACTCGCGGATGTCGGCGAGCGCCCGGTGGCCGCCGCCCTTCTTGGGCGAGGAGAAGTACGCCCGCGGGTACCAGCGCCGGGCCAGCTCCTTCACCGACGAGACGTCGACCATCCGGTAGTGCAGCCACTCGTCGAGCTCAGTCATGTCGCGGCCGAGGAAGCCGCGGTCGGTGGCGATGGAGTTCCCGCACAGGGGCGCCTTCTTCGGCTCCGGCACGTACTCCTTGATGTACGCGAGGACCTGCTGCTCCGCGTCCTGCAGCGTCACCTGCGACGCCAGCACCTCGTCGGTCAGCCCCGACGACGCGTGCATCTCCCGGACGACGTCGGGCATCCGCGCCATCTGCTCCTCGGTGGCGCCGATGACGACGTCGACGCCTTCGCCCAGGACGTTCAGCTCGCCGTCCGTGACGAGCGCCGCGACCTCGATGAGCAGGTCGGAGCCGAGGTCGAGCCCGGTCATCTCGCAGTCGATCCACACCAGCCGGTCGCTCATGGCCGTCACCCTACGAGGCCCGCCGTTAGGGTCCGACGCATGACGAAGGCCCAGGACACGGCGGCAGAGCTCGGCAAGGCGTACGCGTTCGACGGGCCGGCCCTGGAGCTGGGCGCTGTCGTGCTCGACAAGGAGGCCCACCCGGAGGCGCGGGTACGGGTGCCCTTGTCGATGCTCAACCGGCACGGGCTGGTCGCGGGCGCCACGGGCACCGGGAAGACGAAGACGCTGCAGCTCATGGCCGAGCAGCTGTCCGACGCGGGGGTACCGGTGTTCCTGGCCGACATCAAGGGCGACGTCTCCGGCATGGCGGCGCCGGGCGCGGCCAGCGACCGGATCACCCAGCGGGCCAAGGACACCGCCACCGACTGGCAGGCGAAGGGCTTCCCCGCGGAGTTCCTCAACCTGGGCGGTCAGGGCGGCACCGGCGTACCCGTACGCGCCACGATGACCTCCTTCGGCCCCGTGCTGCTCAGCAAGGTCCTCGGGCTCAACGAGACGCAGGAGAGCAGCCTCGGGCTCGTCTTCCACTTCGCCGACAAGGCCGGCCTGCCGCTGCTCGACCTCAAGGACCTGCGCGCCGTCATCAGCCACCTGACCAGCGACGAGGGCAAGGACGAGCTCAAGGCGCTGGGCGGGCTGTCGGCGGCGACGGCCGGCGTCATCCTGCGCGAGCTGATCGGCCTCGAGGACAACGGCGGCGACGTCTTCTTCGGCGAGCCGGAGTTCGACAGTAGCGACCTGCTGCGTACGACGGCTGACGGCAAGGGCGTTCTCTCGATCATGGAGCTGCAGGGCCTGCAGGCGTCGCCGCAGCTGTTCTCCACCTTCCTCATGTGGCTGCTCGCCGACCTGTTCCACGACCTGCCGGAGATGGGCGACGTCGAGAAGCCGAAGCTGGTCTTCTTCTTCGACGAGGCGCACCTGCTCTTCGACGGCGCCAGCAAGGCGTTCCTCGACGCGGTCGCGCAGACCGTCCGGCTCATCCGCTCCAAGGGGGTCGGCGTCTTCTTCGTGACGCAGACGCCGAAGGACGTGCCCGCGGACGTCCTCGCCCAGCTGGGCAACCGGGTCCAGCACGCCTTGCGCGCCTTCACCCCGGACGACGCGAAGGCGCTCAAGGCGACGGTGGGGACGTTCCCGAAGAGCGACGTGTACGACGACCTCGGCGAGCTGCTGACCACGCTCGGCATCGGCGAGGCGGTCATCACGATCCTGTCCGAGAACGGCGCGCCCACGCCGGTGGCGTGGACCCGGATGCGCCCGCCGGCGTCGCTCATGGCGCAGCTCGACGCCGCGCAGCAGCAGGCGATCGTCACGGCGAGCCCGCTGCAGGCGGAGTACGGGACGCCGATCGACCGCGAGTCGGCGTACGAGAAGCTGCTCGCGAAGGTGGCTCCGCCCGAGGCCGAGCAGGAGGCGTCCGCCCCGGAGCAGGCGGACGAGCCGCGGGAGCAGGGCGGGCACGGTGGAGCAGCCGCCGCCGGCGTCGGGGGAGCGGTCGCCGCTGCCCTCGGCTCCAGCGTCTTCCGGTCGTTCGCGAGGTCGGCCGCCAGCGCGGCGGGCCGCGAGATCACCCGCTCGATCTTCGGCACTGCGCCGCGGCGGCGGCGTCGGGCCGCCCCGCGCCGTCGGCGCTGAGCGAGCACGCGCGTCCTGCGTAGGCGCCCCCGGAGCGACTCGAACGCCCGACCTACGGGGTAGAAACCCGCTGCTCTATCCGCTGAGCTACGGGGGCCGGCGGCGGCGCGCTGGGGTGCGGCCGTCAGGGTGTGAGTGTGCCCGACGTGAGCGCGCAGGTACGACAACCGCGCGAGCTCGTCCCCACGTCGGCTGGTTCTCCACAGGGAGCGGGACGGGGAGCCCGTTCGTCGGCGGTGGCGCCGATCGTCGTCCGTACGCCGGGGGAGTCGCCGCCGGCCGAGCAAGCGGAGGATCCCGTGCACGAGCCCCAGATCACCGTCACCGGCAACGTCGCCTGGCCGCCGCGCCTGCGCACGCTGGCCGGCGGAGCCGTCGTCGCCGACTTCCGGGTCGCGTCGACGCCGCGCAAGCTCGACAAGAGCACCGGCAGCTGGTCCGACCTCGAGACCATGTGGTTCGGCGTGACCTGCTGGCGCGGCCTGGCCGAGAACGCGGCCGCGTCGCTGAAGAAGGGCGACCGCGTCGTCGTCACCGGCCGCCTGGTCGCCAAGAGCTGGCACAACGAGGCCGGCGAGGAGCGCAGCGGTCTCGAGATCGATGCGACCGCGGTCGGGTTCGACCTGTCGCGCGGCCCCGTGACGCAGGAGCGGCCGGCGCGGACGGCCGAGCGCTCGTCGGAGCCGGTCCCGAACGCGTGGGAGACCCAGTCCGCGGCCGACCCGCTGACGGGCGAGCTGGTGCCCGAGCAGCCGGTCGCCGCCTGACCCAGGCCGCCTCGCCGGCGGCGGGGAGGCCGACGTCCGCCGACAACTAGCCTGCGGGCATGGCGCAGTTCATCTACCAGATGCAGAAGGTCCGCAAAGCGGTCGGCGACAAGGTCATCCTCGATGACGTCACCCTCGCGTTCTTCCCGGGCGCGAAGATCGGCGTGGTCGGCCCGAACGGCGCCGGCAAGTCGACCGTCCTGAAGATGATGGCCGGCCTCGACCAGCCCTCGAACGGAGACGCGAAGCTCACGCCCGGCTTCTCCGTCGGGATGCTGATGCAGGAGCCGCCCCTCGACGACACCAAGACCGTGCGGCAGAACGTCGAGGACGGCGTCAAGGTCATCCGCGACGTGATGCTCCGGTACGAGGAGCTCAACGAGAAGATGGGCGCGCCGGACGCCGACTTCGAGGCGATCATGGCGGAGCAGGCGCCGCTGCTCGACGCGATCGAGGCCGCGAACGCCTGGGAGCTCGACAGCCAGATCGAGCAGGCGATGGACGCTCTGCGCTGCCCGCCGCCGGACGAGCCTGTCGTGCACCTGTCCGGTGGCGAGCGACGGCGCGTCGCGCTGTGCAAGCTCCTGCTCGAGGCGCCCGACCTGCTGCTGCTCGACGAGCCCACCAACCACCTCGACGCCGAGTCCGTCGAGTGGCTCGAGAACCACCTGTCCCGCTACGCCGGCGCCGTGCTGGCCGTCACGCACGACCGGTACTTCCTCGACAACGTCGCCCAGTGGATCCTCGAGCTCGACCGCGGCCGCGCCTATCCGTACGAGGGCAACTACTCGACCTACCTGGAGAAGAAGCAGGAGCGGCTGGCCGTCCAGGGCAAGAAGGACGCCAAGCTCTCCAAGCGGCTCAAGGACGAGCTCGAGTGGGTCCGCATGAACGCCAAGGGCCGGCAGACCAAGAGCAAGAGCCGGCTGGCGCGGTACGAGGAGATGGCGGCCGAGGCCGAGAAGACCCGCAAGCTCGACTTCGAGGAGATCCAGATCCCGACCGGCCCGCGGCTGGGCAGTGTCGTCATCGAGGCCAAGAGCCTGGTCAAGGGCTTCGGCGACAGGGTGCTCATCGACGGGCTGTCGTTCGACATGCCCCGCGGCGGCATCGTCGGGATCATCGGCCCGAACGGCGTCGGCAAGACGACGCTGTTCAAGACCATCGTCGGGATCGAGAACGCCGACGCCGGCGAGGTCCGCGTCGGAGAGACCGTCAAGCTGTCGTACGTCGACCAGAACCGGGCCGGGCTCGACCCGGCCAAGTCGGTGTGGGAGACGGTCAGCGACGGCCTCGACTACATCCAGGTCGGTCAGCAGGAGATGCCGAGCCGCGCGTACATCGGCGCCTTCGGGTTCAAGGGCCCGGACCAGCAGAAGCCGACCGGGGTGCTGTCCGGTGGCGAGCGCAACCGGCTCAACCTGGCGATGACGCTGAAGGAGGGCGGCAACGTCCTGCTGCTCGACGAGCCGACGAACGACCTCGACGTCGAGACGCTCGGCTCCCTGGAGAACGCGCTGCTGGAGTTCCCCGGCTGCGCCGTCGTCATCAGCCACGACCGCTGGTTCCTCGACCGGGTCGCCACGCACATCCTGGCGTGGGAGGGCACGGAGGAGAGCTCGGGCCAGTGGTACTGGTACGAGGGCAACTTCGAGTCGTACGAGAAGAACAAGATCGAGCGCATGGGCCAGGACGCGGCCCGACCGCACCGCGTGACCTACCGCAAGCTCACCCGCGACTGAGGTGCTGCTGACCGACCGGCGCACGGCGGCGTTCACGGCCGTCGTGCTGATCAGCCTCGTCGTGCTGTTCGCCCCGCGCACGCCCAGCGAGCAGGGCATCCCGCACATCGACAAGCTCGTGCACGGCACGCTGTTCCTGGCGCTCGCGGTGACGACGCGCTGGCGGTTCGGGCCGCGCCTTGCGGGGCTCGTCGCCGTGCTCGCCTACGCGGCGGCCTCCGAGCTGGTGCAGCAGCACTGGCTGGCCCAGCGCGACGGCGACATCAGGGACTTCGCCGCCGACGCAGTCGGCGCCTTGCTCGGCTGGCTGCTCGCGCGGAGGGTTCTCAGTCGGGCGCGTTGACCAGCGCGTGCGCGGCGTGCTCCAGGTACTCACGCAGCTCCGACCGCTCGGGCTCCGGCACGTCCACCTGGGCGAGCGCGGCCATCATGTGCGACAGCCAGGCGTCCCGCTCGCGGGTCGTGATGCGCCACCCGCCGTGCCGCATCCGCAGCCGGGGATGGCCACGCAGGTCGGAGTACGTCGTCGGGCCGCCCCAGTACTGGATGAGGAACATCGTCAGCCGGTCGCGCGCCGCACCGCCGGGACCGAGGTCCTCGTCCAGGTACAGCGGCCGCAGCACGGCATCGTCCTCGACCGCGCTGTAGAAGTGGTCGACGAGCTCCCTGAAGAGCGGCTCACCGCCGACGGTCTCGTAGAACGAGGTCACGCCAGCCAGTCTAAGAAGTCGCTCACCGAGGCTTGCGCGGCTTCGGGGTCGTGCTGCTGGCCGGCGGCGCGCTGCGGATGTCGGTCAGCGGGACGCCGACGCGGATGCCCTCGCGGTCGAACGCCTCCTTCACCCGCTGGCGCAGCTCGCGCGCCACCTCCCACTGCTCGAGCGGCGCGGTCTTCACGACCAGCCGGATGAGCAGCCCGGCCGAGCCCATGTCCTCGACGCCCCACACCTCGGGCTCCTCGACGACCTTGTCCGCCCACGCCTCGTCCTGCCACACGGTGTCAGCGGCCGCCTTCACGACCTCGCGCACCCGCGGCACGTCGCTGTCCCAGCTGACCGGGATGTCCAGCAGCGCCCGGGCCCACCCCTGGCTCTTGTTGCCGACCCGGATGACCTCGCCGTTGCGGATGTGCCACACCGTGCCGTACACGTCCCGCAGCCGGGTTGTCCGCAGCCCGACCGCCTCGACCGTGCCGGTCGCCTCACCCGCGTCGATGACGTCGCCGACGCCGTACTGGTCCTCGAGGATCATGAACATCCCGTTGAGGAAGTCCTTGATGAGGTTCTGCGCACCGAAGCCGACGGCGACGCCGACGATCCCGGCGCTGGCGAGAACAGGCCCGAGGTCGAATCTCAGCTCGGACAACACCATGGCAGTCGCGACGCCGAACACGAGGATCGACGTGCTGCTGCGCAGGACCGACCCGATCGTCTCGGCCCGCTGCCGGCGGCGCTCGGACGTCAGCGGGGACACCTCGAGCAGCCGGGCCTTCGTCCGGTCGTGCAGCGGGCGCAGGACGACGGGCACGGAGCCGTCGGCGGCGCCGGAGACGAGCTTGCGGATCGCGCGGTGCAGCAGTGCGCGCAGGACCACGCCCAGCACGACGATGAGCAGGATCCGCGCCGGCGTCGTGGCGAGCTCGAGCGTGCGGCGGGACAGGGGCTCGGTCACCGGTCGACCCTAAGAGCATGGCGGATCCGGCCCGCGTCGGGGAGACTGGCCGCAGGAGGTCGCATGGCCAGTCCCGACAGCGCGGCAGCGCTGGTGCTCAACGCCAGCTACGAGCCGCTGTGCGTCGTGCCGGGACGCCGCGCGGTGGTGCTGGTGCTCACCGGCAAGGGCGTCTCGATGGCAGAAGGCGACGGCGTCCTGCACAGCGAGCGCGCCGACGTGACGGTGCCGTCGGTCGTACGGCTCACCCGGTTCGTGAAGGTGCCGTTCCGCGCGACGGTGCCGCTGACCCGCAAGGCGGTGTTCGCCCGGGACGGCGGCCGCTGCGTCTACTGCGGCGCGGCCGCGACCAGCCTCGACCACGTGGTGCCGAAGAGCCGCGGCGGCGCGCACAGCTGGGACAACGTCGTGTCCGCGTGCGGCCGCTGCAACCACGTGAAGGCCGACCGCGGCATCGCCGAGCTCGGCTGGCGGCTGCGCCACAAGCCGGTCGCGCCGACCGGCGCCGCCTGGCGGATCGTGGGCGCGCGCCGGGTCGACCCACGCTGGCGGCCGTGGCTGGGCGACCTGCCGTGGGCCGAGCCGGACGTGCTGGAGGAGCCGGCCTGATCAGGCGCGGCGGGTTCTGCGTACGAGCAGGCCCGCGCCGAGCAGCAGCGCGGCCAGCGCCACCGGCAGCTCCAGGCCGGTCGCCGGCAGCCGCCCGGGGGCGGGAGCCGGCGCGGGACGCGTCGGGGGCTTGGCGACCGGGGGCTTGGCGACCGGCGCCGCCCCCTTGTTCCAGACGCCGTTCGTGACGCGCAGCGCGTAGAAGCCGCGGCCGCCGTCGGAGTACCAGATCTCGTTGCGCTCCGGCACGAACGTCGCGCTGGAGTACGCGCCGTTGGGACCGCTCCCCGGCGGTACCGGCGCCACGAAGTACGCGATCTCCTTCGGCTTCAGCGGGTCCCGGATGTCGAACACGCGCAGCCCGGAGGCCAGGAACGAGCACGCGACGATGCCCGGGTCCTTGCGCTGCGGCACCGCGCAGTAGTGGCCGGCGTAGCCGCTGGTGGAGGCGAGCGAGCCGGTCGTGCCGGGGTCGCCGAGCAGCGACGCTCGCACCGCCGGCTGGTTCACGGCGAGGCGCATGTTCGAGACGATGCGCGGCTTCTTCTCGTCGGCGATGTCGATGATGCGGGCGGCTCCGACGCGTGGGCCGTTGCCCTGGATGCCGCCCTGGTCGTTGGTCGCGAACTCGTCGATGTCGACCAGGTAGGGGTGGCCGCCGATCGTGATCGGCAGCTCGGCCTGCGGGATCGTCACCTCCGGCCAGGTCAGCGTGCTGATCGTCTTCACCTGCGGGTTCAGGGCGCGCTTCTGGATGTCGCTGACGTCGAGGATCCGCAGCCCCGAGACCTCCGCCGGCAGGCCGATCTCGTTGCGCGGGAAGCCGGCGCCGGCAGCGAGGTAGGCCCGGTTGCCGTCGTCGCTGATCGACAGCGAGTGGGTGTCGAAGTTGAGCACGGCCGCGATGCTCGGGACCTTCGGGTTCGTCAGGTCGACGGCGGTGATGGTGCCGCCGCCGAGCGACGCGGCGTAGTAGGTCTTGCCGTCGGGGGAGAAGCCGGCCTCGTGACCCAGCACGCCGGTCGGGGTGGAGGACTGGAACGCGGGGTGCCGGCAGTCGGCGGTCACGTCGTAGACGTCCACCTGCCCCGGCGCGAAGATGGGGTTGCCGGCGACCGCCACGAGCAGGCCGCGCTTCTGGTTGAGCAGCAGCGACTCGTGCGGGCTGTCCATCGCCGGCGTCAGCAGGTTGTCGGTGATGACCGGCTTCTTGGGATTGCTCATGTCCAGGACCGCGACGCCGGTCCCCTTCTGCGCGATGTTGACCGCGTTGCCCGGGAACAGCAGCGTCGTGTCGTAGAAGGCGCATTCGTGGCCGGCCCTGTCCACGTACCGCTCGACCTTGTACCCGCCGGAGATCCCGGAGTGGCTGATCTCCTCGATGTTGCAGCGGAAGCCCTTGGCCACCTTCCCGGCTGCGACGTCGGCCGCGGGGACCCGCCCTTGGATGCTGGTCTCGGGGACCGAGCCCGGGCCGCAGGTCGCGCGCGGGGTGGGCGGCGGGGCGGTCGCCGCAACGGCCGGGGGCGCGACCGCAGCGAGCGAGGTGACCACCACGGCGGCGGCGAGCAGTGGACGCAGCGTCATCTACGGAGGATACGTTTCGCCGATGACGCAGCTGCATGACCTGACCGCGCTCGAGCAGGCCGCAGCCGTACGGGCCGGGAAGACCTCGTCCGGCGAGCTGGTGGAGCACTACGCGGCGCGGATCGAGAAGCACGACGGCGACGTCGGGGCCTTCGTGACGCTGACGTTCGACCAGGCACGGCAGCAGGCTGCCGAAGCCGACCGCGCCGTGGCGGCCGGGGAGGAGCTGCCCCCGCTGCACGGCGTGCCAATCGCCATCAAGGACCTCAACATGACCGACGGGGTGCCCACGAAGCTGGGCTCCAAGGCGTTCGAGGACTTCGTGCCGCCCTTCAGCGACTTCGTCGTCGACAAGCTGCGCGCCGCCGGGACGATCAGCCTCGGCAAGACAAACACCCCCGAGTTCGGGCTGCCCTGCTACAGCGAGACCGAGGTCGCGCCGCCCGCGCGCACCCCCTGGGACCTCTCCCGCTCCGCCGGCGGGTCGAGCGGCGGTGCCGGCGCGGCGGTCGCGGCCGGCTTCCTGCCGTTCGCGCAGGGCAGCGACGGCGGCGGCTCGGTGCGGATCCCGGCGAGCGTCTGCGGCCTGTTCGGCATCAAGGTCAGCCGCGGCCGGATCAGTCGGGGACCGCTGCAGGGCGACATCACCGGCCTGTCCTGGGACGGGCCGCTGGCGCGCACCGTCCGCGACGCTGCCGCGCTGCTGGACGCCATGGCCGGCCCGATGCCGGGCGACCCGCACTGGGCGCCGCCGCCGTCGCAGTCGTTCTTGTCGTACGCCGAGCAGGCACCCGGCCGGCTGCGCATCGCCCGGTCTCGCGAGCCCTCCGTCCCCGGCGCCGAGGTCCACCCGCACGTCGTGGAGGCGTACGACGCGGTGAGCGAGCTGCTGGAGAGCCTCGGGCACGAGGTGGTGGACATCCCCCCGCCGTACGACGCCGCCCAGCTGCTCGCGCCGTTCAAGGTGCTGTGGGGGACGAGCGCGTCCGGCGTGCCGGTCCCGCCGGAGCGCGAGGAGCTGCTCCTGCCGCTGACGCGCTACTTGCGCGACCTCGGCAACTCCGCGAGCGCCAACGACTTCACGTCGGCGATGGCGACCCTGCAGGCGGCCACCCGCAACGGCATCGCGGCCACGGCGCAGTACGACGTGCTCCTGACGCCGACGGTGGCGCTGCCGCCCGTGCCGGTCGGGTACTTCAGCGAGGGGGGCGACCCGGCCGAGGAGTTCGACCGGATGACGCGGTTCACGCCGTGGACGGCGGTGTTCAACATGACCGGCCAGCCGGCGGCCAGCGTGCCGCTGCACTGGTCGCCCGACGGCCTGCCGATCGGCGTGATGCTGGTTGGCCGGCCTGCGGACGAAGGCACGCTCATCTCGCTGTCCGCGCAGCTCGAGGAGGCGCGTCCGTGGCGGCAACGCCACCCGGCCATGTGGTGACGGCGCTTCGGCCGGCCCGCGCGGAGGAGACCGCGCAGGTCGACGGCTGGCGGGCGGACCCGCAGACGGAGTACGAGGAATGGGGCGACCCGCCGCCGGGGCTGCCGCCGGACGCGCCGTGGCCGAAGCCGTGCGGGATGGGCGAGCTGCTGATCACCGACGGCGCCGACACGCCGATCGGGACGGTCGGCTGGCACCAGGTCCTGCACGGACCGGGCGCCGGGTCGATCGCGCTCGACATCGGGATCTCGCTGCGGCCGGAGGCGCGCGGCCACGGGCACGGCAGCCGCGCGCAGCGGATGCTCGCGGACTACCTGTTCGCGACCTTCGCGGTGCACCGGGTGCAGGCGTCCACCGATGTGACGAACGCCGCGGAGCAAGGGGCGCTGGAGCGGGCCGGCTTCACGAGGGAGGGACTGATCCGCGGGGCGCAGTGGCGCCAGGGGGAGTGGCACGACCTGGTGTCGTACGCGCGACTCCGCACAGACGCGTGAGCCCGGCGTCCAGGGGCAGTGACGCCCCGTGGACGCCAACCTCGCCGAGCTCGCCGCCGCGCACGGCGTGGCCACCTCCTACGACGACTGGTCCGGC
>JBHENF010000152.1:0-15117 GCA_046262175.1 Mycobacteriales bacterium | reverse complement strand
CCTGCCGTACTGACACCACCCTTGGGCATGGCCGGCGTCGTCGAAGACCAGCGCCGCGTGTGCCTTTCCCGCCAGCACCAGCTGGTGCTTCAGCGTGCGCGGGTCGCTGACGCGCCGCACGTACTCCGGGTGGTGGGGGATGCACCAGCAGCCGCCGTAGACCCCGTTGTTGCGCTCCACCAGCTCCGCGAACGCGTCCCACGTCGAGGCGTCGAGCGGGCGCGTCGTCCACGACGTCGTCAGCTGCTCGTCCGAGGGTCCCGCCACGAGGCGCAGCATGCCGCGCCGTCTGAGGTCAGACCAGTTCGCCGCGCTTCCTGCTCAGGTAGGCGCGCTCCGCCGAGTTCCGGGTGGACGCGACCGCGGCGTCGTACGCGTGCTTCGCGTCCGCGCTGCGGCCCAGCCGGCGGAGCAGGTCGGCGCGGACGGCGTGCCACGCGTGGTAGCCGTCGAGCGGCAGCCGGTTCACGAGCGCGAGCGCGACGTCTGGCCCGTCGAGCTCCGCGACCGCGACCGCGCGGTTCAGGGCGACGATCGGCGACGGGTCGAGCTGGATCAGCTGGTCGTACAGAGCGAGAACTTGCGGCCAGTCGGTGTCCGCCGCCGTGCGGGCGTCGGTGTGGACGGCGTTGATCGCGGCGAGGATCTGGTACCTCCCCGGCCGGTTGATCGCCAGGCACTCGCAGACCAGGGCGTGGCCCTCGCCGATCAGCGCGCGGTCCCAGCCGGCGCGGTCCTGCTCGTGAAGCGGGACCAGCTGGCCGTTCCGTAGGCGCGCCTCGCGGCGGGCCTCGATGAGCACCAGCAGCCCGAGCAGACCGGCCACCTCCGGCTCCTCGGGCAGCAGCTCGCGCAGGACGCGCGTCAGCCGGATCGCCTCGCCCGTCAGCTCGGCGCGGATCGGGTCGCCGTCGCCCGTGGCGAGGTAGCCCTCGTTGAAGACGAGGAACAGCACCGCGAGCACGGCATCCAGCCGCGCGGGCAGATCGGCGGCCTCAGGCACTCGGTACGGCACCCGAGCCGCGGCGATTTTCTTCTTCGCCCGGGTGATCCGCTGGGCCATCGTGGTCTCGGCCAGCAGGAACGCCCGGGCGATCTCGGCCACGGTCAGTCCGCCGAGCAGGCGGAGCGTCAGCGCGACCCGCGCCTCCGGTGCGAGTGCTGGGTGACAGCAGGTGAACAGCAGACGGAGCCGGTCGTCCTCGACCGGTCCGGTCGCCTCGGGGGGCGCGTCGTCGTACAGCATGAGGGCCGCCTGGTGCCTGGCGTGGCGCGAGCTCTCGCGCCGGATCCGGTCGATAGCGCGGTTGCTCGCGGTGGTGCTGAGCCAGCCGCCGGGGTTCGGCGGCACTCCGGACTCCGGCCACTTCTCCAGTGCGGCCACCAGCGCCTCGCCTGCCGCCTCCTCAGCGAGGCCGATGTCGCCGAAGCGGCGGACGAGCGCCGCGATCAGGCGGCCGTACTCCGCACGGAAGACCCGCTCGACGGCCACCTTCTCGGGCTGCATCGAGCAGCTCAGCCGTCGCCTGCGAAGGGACGGACCTCGACCTTGCCGCGGCACGCCTTCGACCCTTCCGCGGCAAGCTCGAGCGCCACGTCGAGATCGGGCGCGTCGATGATCCAGAACCCGCCGATGAGCTCCTTGCTCTCGAGGTACGGGCCGTCGGTGATCAACGGCGCCTCGCCCTGCCCGTCCACGACGGTCGCGGTGGACGCCGCCTCGAGCCCGCCCGCGAAGACCCAGTAGCCGTCGGCCTGGAGCTTGTCGTTGAAGGCGCCGGTCGCGGCGAAGGCCGCCTCCATCGCCTCCTTCGAGCCGTAGTTGCCGAACTCGCCCATCTCGGCGGGACCGTGCACGGTCAGCAGGTACTGCGTCATCGCCATCTCCTCGGATCCGGACGGTCCCGGTGACCGTCCTCCACCACTCCTACGAACGGCGGCACACCAACACGACAACCTGCCACGGGGATGGTGCGGGTACCTGGGCAGGTGACGGCAGAGGACCCGGTCCAGCACGCAGTCGCCGTACGTCAGCCGCAACGTGTCAGCGTCGCCCCCGGAACCTCGGTGACCGTGCAGGAGGGTGACGGCGAGGGTGCGGCCTCGGTGGCCGGCCCGGCGGCGTCCGCGCCGACGTCGGTGAACAGCGGCTGCAGCCGCCGCAGCTCCGCCGCCGTCGGCGCAGCCCGCAGCCGGCTCTGGAAGTCGCCGCCGGTGAGCCAGTACGCGAAGACCTCCGCGAAGTCACCCGCAGGACTGGCGAGGTCGTTGCACCGATCGCACGGGTACCAGCTGCGCGCGCCGATGCCGCGGATGTGGCGGTAGTGCGTACGCCGCGGTCCTGACCCGTGGGTGAAGTCCAGGACGTGCCCGAGCTCGTGCCCGATCGTGGCGCGAAGCTGCACCTCGCTCTCGCTCCGGCGCACGAAGATGGTCACGAGCCGCTGGCGGCTGTTGGTCCCCCCGAGCATCCCGGCCCGGCCGGGGCGGAAGGTGACCGCGTAGCCGAGCTGGGCCCACGGGTAGTGCAGCGCCGCGAGAGCGGCCCGCCCGCGCCGTTCCTCGTACGTCGTCGCGGACGGAAGCTCCACCGATCGCGCCTCGGGCCGAGCGACCCGGGAACGGCCTGCGCGCGTGCCCGGCGACGCCGCCGTCGTCGGGGGTGCGGGCACCACGGTGTGCGCCGCAGCCGCCGTCTCGGCCGTCGTCACTGCTGACGTCGGTGCCGTCTGCCCTGCCGTCGTCTCTGCCGTCGTCTCTGACACGGTGACCGCGGTCGCCGTCGCGGGCCGGGTCGGGGTCAGCGGCCCCAGCACGGCCAGGGCGGCCAGCGGGGTCATCACCCCCGTGACGACACGCCAGTTCCCACGCACGAGCACGGTGCCCCCCGGCAGCAATCACAGGCCGGGCTCGCCACTCGCTCCCCGGGCCGCTTAGGCGACCGCATCTCTCCGCGCGCCTACGGCGCCGGTGGGAGCAGCCCGGATCATCACTGCCACGCGGTTCGGAACCGCGTACCGAAAGCACATCACGTCGCGGACGTGTTCACACTCCGCCAAACGGGCGTTTCAGCCGGGCATCTGCCGGGCCAGCTCCGGCAGTGCGCTGATCGTGTACGTCGGCGGCCGGAAGTGGTCCGGGTAGTCGCCGCCGTCCCGGGACAGCCATGCCGTCGTCAGGCCGGCCCGCGCCGCTCCGTCGATGTCCCACGGATGCACCGCCACCAGGAGCATCTCCTCCGCAGGCACGCCACAGCGCTGCACGGCGTACGCGTACGCGATCGGGGACGGCTTCCACGCGCCCGCGGCCTCCACCGACAGCAGTGTCTCGAACGCGTCGACGACGCCGGCCCGCTCGAGCAGCTGCTCGCCCACGGCCGTCGCGCCGTTCGTGAGCGTGACCAGGCGCAGCCCGGCGGTCTGCAGCGCCCGTACGCCCTCCGGCACGTCGGGATGAACCGACAGTGTGGAGAAGCCGCTCATGACGTGCGTGACGGCGTCATCCACGTCCCGGTCGAGCTGCACCTGTGCGAGCAGCGTGCGCAGTGCTCCCTCGCCCACCTCGGCGAACGGCCGGGAGGCGCCGGCAGCCGTGAGCGCGAAGCCGTCGCGCAGCAGCGAGGCGAACCACAGCTTCGCCATCGAGGCCGGTGCCCCCACCTGGGCGAACCGCTCCGCCATCGGTGAGAGGTCGGACAGGGTCTCGTTGACGTCGAAGACGACGACGGTCGGGCGCTTCGGCATCGAGGCTCCTAGGGCTGGTGCTCTGCACCTCGCCGTTCGCCCGACCCGGCAAACTCTCGACGGGCTGCGGAGCCGCCGGCAGCGGCAGCAGCGAGCAGGAGCAGCCCACCGAGCAGGTAGACGGCTCGGATACCGACCGCGTCCGCGAGCAGCCCGCCCCCGACGAGGCTCAGCAGACGGCCGCTCTGCCACAGAACGTCGCAGCCGGCGAACGCGCGACCGCGCAGGTCGTCCGGCACGCGGGTCTGTACGAGGCTGGTGAAGCTGACGGAGCCGATCGAGGTCGACATCCCGTAGAGCACCAGCGCCGCGGCGGCGAGCGGAACGGTGGTGACCGTCGCCAGTACGAGGTCCACCAGGCCGCGGACGACGTACGGGCCGAACACGAACAGCGGCCGGAGGGGATCCTTGACCCGCCGCAGCAGCAGCGGCCCCGACGCTGCTCCTGCGCCGATGGCCGCGACGAGGACGCCGAACCCCACGCCGGCGTCGAGCCGTTCCTGCGCGAGGACGACGAGGAGCGCACTTGTGGCGCCTGCCGACAGTGCGCCGAGGAGCTGCCCTGCGGCGAGCGCCTTGAGCAGCGGGATCTGGGCCAGGGCGGTGAGGCCGTCGCGGGCATGACTGAAGGGGCTGCGTACCTCGACCGGGCGCCGGCGCGGCGGCTCCCGCAGGCCGCGCAGCACGGCAGCCGAGAGCAGGAAGCTGCCCGCGTTGACCGCGAACGCGGGGCCGAACCCGACCTCGACGGCGAGCAGAGCCGCCACCGGCGCAACGACGATCTGCGCCAGCACGGCCGCGGTCCAGATGCCGCTGTTGGCCGCCACGAGCTCGTCGTCGTCGACGAGCGCGGGGAGCAGCGACTGCGCCGCGGGACTGAAGAACACCTGCCCCGCCGACAGCCCGACGGCGACGGCGTACGCGACGCCCACGTGGTCGTGCCACACCGCCAGTGCCGACGCCAGGAGCACCCGGGCCAGGTCGGCCGAGACCATGACCCGCACCCGCGGCAGCCGGTCCACCAGGCTCCCGGCCAGCGGCGCGAGCAGCAGGACGGGCAGGATCTCCGCGACCACCGCCCCCGAGACGCCGAGCCCGGAGCCGGTGAGGGAGAACAGCAGCAGCGCCAGGGTGGTGAACTGCGCGACGTCGCCGAGCTGGCTGACCGTCCGGGCCAGCCACAGCCGCCGGTAGCCAGGCCGTGCGAAGGGGCCGGACGTTCGGCTACCGCCTGCCGGCGGGGCGCAGCAGCTCGTACGCCCCCCACGCGGCGAGCAGCGCCGCGTAGACCCACGTGTGCCCGGCGAACGGCTTGACGCCCTGCTGCTCGAGCAGGGCGAACACGCCGAACAGCAGCACCGACAGGGAGACGCTCATCGCGCTGATGGCGAACCCGCGCTGCTGGGCGAGCAGCCCCGCGAGGACGCCGCCGAGACCGAGCGCCATGACGGCGAGCGCCAGGAACTGGAAGCTGTCGGGCATCCGGCCGTCGCGCAGCCACAGCGCCGCCGCCAGGCCGACGCTGGTGATGATGAACCCCGGGGCCCACAGCGTGCCGCGGCTGCGGCCCGCCGCGGCTGCCGCCAGGTAGGTCAGGCCGGTCAGGGCCGGGAACCAGTAGAAGGGGATCGTCTTCGTCTCGATGAGCGCGACGATGACCACGGCGCCCACGATGAGGGCGATCCCGCGGGCCCGTCGGGCGCTGGTGTCGTTGTCGCTGAGCGAGCTGTCGGCGGTGCCGGACGTCGCGTCCCTGGCGGTGGTGCGGTTCGTCATGGGATCCCTTTCGTTGCGGTCCGCGCATGGCGGTTGTCCGTCCGGACGCGCAGGTCGGCGCGGTGATTGCACCAGACGGCTACTGCGTGACCAAGGCCGTCTGCGGCTGGAAGGCGGCCCACGCGAACCAGAAGGCGTCCTGGTGCGCCAGCGGCGCCAGCTGGGTCCCCTTCAGCGCGCCGTCGGTGGCCATCCCGGTGAGGGTCCAGCGGCTGCCCGTCTCGCGGTCGCGGAAGCCGGCCCGTCCCGTAGGCGAGAAGGTCAGGCTGCGCCCGGAGACGCGCGGGTCGTACACGGCCGTGCTCCCCACGTCCCGCCCTGCGCGTACGTCGTCGCCCTCCAGCGGTGAGGCGGTCCCCGGAGCCCACAGCACCACCAGCTGCTGCCCGCCGACGGTGGCCTGGACGACCCGACGTCGGCGCAGCAGGTCGTACGACCACGCCGTGGAGCGACTGCCGAACGTGACGCCCGCCACGCGGGTGAAGGCGGGCAGCCGTCCGTCCACGTCGCCCCGGAACAGGAACGGCTTGGCGGACGTGTCGTAGCCCTCGTACGGGTTCGTCGAGCTGGCGAGCTCGTCCTGCGAGCCGAGCGCGACGGTGACGTCCGGGTGCGCGGCGCGGATCTCGCTCCACGGCAGCAGCGACGAGGCCAGCACCTCGAGCTCGCTGCCGAGCAGCGGCCCGAGCACTGCCTTCCCGAGGGGCTGCGGCCACAGCGAGGTGGTGCGCCGGTCGAACATGACCAGCGCCGACCGGTACAGCCCGCCGCTGACGCCGAAGACCTCCGGCTTGCCGTTGACCCGGCGGTCGAAGGCGATGCCGGTGTTGCACAGCGGGCACCAGGTGACCGCGACGGGAAGGCCCGCGATGACGTCGTTGACGATCTCGTGCCGAATCAGCGAGCGCACGGGGTAGGCGCGAGCCTGCCCGCCGTGCGTCACGAGCAGCACCTGCTCGGTTCCGCTCAGCCTCGTGTCGGCTCGCGCCCGCGACACGGTGACCGGCTGGTCGACCGACGGGATGACGTCGAAGTCCGCTCCGACGACGAGTTCCGTCGGGTCGATCAGCGGCGTGCCCTTGGTGGCCAGCAGGGCAGAGCGCGAGAGCGGGTTGAGGTCGCTGCGCTCCCTGAGGTCGCCGGCCGGGGAAGCTCCACCCGGGTCGGCGCGCGGAGCCGGCGCGTCGGCGCACGCACTCACGCCCGCGATGACGACGAGACCGAGCGCGACCAGGCGCCGTCTCATCACAGGCTCGGCGTGAAGCCGGCGATCGCCGGTTGCAGGGAGGTCAGAACCCGGTCCCACAGGCCCGTGACGAGCAGGACGCCGATCAGCACGAGCACGGCCCCGCCGGCGCGCTCCAGCCGCAGGCTGTGCTTGCGCAGCCGCGCGATCGCTCCGACGCCGCGGTCGAGCAGCAGCCCGATGACGATGAACGGCAGGCCCAGGCCGAGGGCGTACGCGAAGGCGAGCGTGGCGCCGCGCGCCGGGGACGCGGAGCCGTCCGCGGCCGTCAGCGTCAGGATCGCGGCGAGGGTCGGCCCGATGCAGGGCGTCCACCCCGCGGCGAAGACGAGGCCGAGGGGGAATGCGCCGAGCAGGCCGCCCCGCCGCACGCGGGACAGGGCGCGCGCCTCCTGTTCCAGCAGCGCCGGGCGAAGGACGCCGAGCAGGAACAGGCCCATGGCGATGACCAGCACGCCACCCAGCGCGCCGACGAGCTCGCGGTGCTCGGCCAGCGCACCGCCAAGCCCGCCGAACGCGCCGCCGAGCAGCGTGAAGAAGACGGCGAAGCCGAGCACGAACAGCACGCTCGCGAGCAGGACGGTGCTCCGGCCGCGGCCGTGACGTTCGTCGCCCGAGCCGGACAGCCCGGAGGCGAACGCGAGGTACCCGGGCACCAAGGGCAGCACGCAGGGGGAGGCGAAGCTCACGGCCCCCGCCGCAGCGCTGACGGCGAGGGCGACCGTCAGCGGGGCGGCGGCGGCGTCGACCATGTCAGGCCTGGACGCCCAGGGCAGCGATCTCGTCCAGCAGCAGCTGCTCGGTCAGCAGCCCGTTGTGGACCTTGCGCACCACGCCGTTGCCGTCGATGAACACCGTGGTCGGCAGACCGCCGGTCGTGTTGAACTGCCGCAGCAGCTCGTCCTGCGGGTCGGGCAGCGTCGGGTACGTGACGCCGGACCGCTTGAGCATCTTCTGCGAGGCCGCGGTGGTGTCGTTGCTCTGCGGGTTCGCGCCGACGAACTGCACCCGCCCCGCGAGGCGTTCGGACACGCGCTGGAAGTCCGGCAGCTCGCGGTCGCACACGGTGCACCAGGAGGCGTAGAAGTTGAGCACGACGGGCTTCCCGCGCAGCGCGGCGGTGTCCAGGGGCTTGCCGGCGAAGCTCTCCCCGCGGAAATCCAGGACCTGCGTACCCCGGTCGTACGCCACGGTCAGGTCGCCACCGTGCGACCGGCCTGTCGAGGTGACGACCGCTGCCACCGTGGCAGCCACCACCGCCAGGGTCACGGCCACGACCACCCCGGGCGAGCGCTTCTTGGCGCGCGCCTTGCCGCGGGATCGGGCTCCGCTCCGCTGTGCCTGGCTCATCTGCGTCCCCTCGTCGACACGGCCCTCACTGTGCAGGACGCGCCGGGGGGCAGCGTGATTGCGCCAGTGGCCCACGATGTCTGCCGGACGTGCAATCAGGTGCGGCGGGACGGCGTCCTTCCCAGTAGGAGACGGATCCGGCGCGAGGAGGTGCAGTGGACGACCAGGACTTCCTCGACTGCTTCACCGAGCACCTCGACCGGCTGCACAACCTGGCGCGGGGCCTGACGAGGTCGCCCGAGGACGCCGAGGACCTCGTGTCGGAGACCTGCGTGCTGGCGCTGCGCGGGTGGCGTCGCGGCCGGCCGGACGACCCGGCCGCCTGGTTCGCCACGATCTGCCTGAACGCTGCCCGGTCGTCGTACCGGCGGCGGGCCGTCCGGCCGGTGGAGGTGGCCGCTGACGCGTGGTTGCACGTGCAGCCCGATGACGCAGCGGACACCGCGGGCTCCGCACTTGCCGCCGTGGAGGCGGGCAGAGTGCGCCAGGCGCTCGCCCAGCTGCCGGCGCCGCAGCTCGAGGCGATCACGCTGATGGACCTCGGCGGCTACACGGCTGCGCAGACTGCGCAGATCGTGGGCGCGCCGCGGGGGACCGTTCTGTCCCGCGTGCACCGCGGCCGCAAGGTGCTGGCGCGCTCGCTGGCGGAGTGGGAAGGGCGCGGCCGATGAGGCACGACGCGGAGCGGGACGCGGCCCGGTTCCTGGCGGGTGACATGACGTCGAGCGACCGGGACCAGTTCTCGTCGCACCTGCTGGAGTGCGCCCAGTGCTGGGCCGAGGTCGAGCAGGCCCGGCGCGGGCGCCGACTGGCGGAGGCGACGCGTACCGCGGCGCCGCCCGCACTGCGGGACCGCGTCCGCGGGCTCGTCGAGGCCGACGCCGTGCAGGGCGCGCCGACGCGGGACCGCCGCCGACGGTGGGTTCTCGCGGGTGTGCCGGTGGCGGCAGCTGCCGTGATCGCCCTGATCCTCACCCTCGGCGGCAGCACCAACGATCCGCCGTCGCTGCGGGCTGCGGTCGCCGACTTTACGGCGCAGCGCCTGCCGGGCGCTCAGCTGCCCGAGCAGCGGGCGCCGGATCTGTCGCAGCTGCGGCTGCAGCCCGTCGGCGCGGGTGGTGGCAGCTATGCCGGGCTCGACGTCGACGGCTACGCCTACCGCGACCCTGCCGGACGTCGCGTCGTGCTGTACCTGTCCGACAAGCCGTTCCCGCTGGCGCCCGGCGCCGAGCGACTGGCGGGCAGGGACGGGCCGTGGGTCGCGCGGCGCGGCGACGTGGTCGTCCTGTGCGCGCGCGAACCGCACGCGTTGCTCGTTGTGGGGCAGGACGACGCGCTCGTCCGCAGCACCGCCGGCGCCCTCGGCGTCCTGTGATCGGGGGCGGCTGGGCGCTGTACGCGCAGGACCAGCTCCCGCAGCCGACGAGGCTGGAGAGGTGGGTCGGGAACGGCGGCTGGCTCGTCGACCTCCTGCTGCCGAGCACGGACGCCGGTGTGGTCGCGCAGGCCGTTGTCGTGGCGGCGGTGTTCGCGCTCCTCATCCGCCCAGCCCACCGGGCTGGGCTCGTGCAGCTGTGGGTCGGTGGCGCAGCCTTCACGGGCGGGCTGTTCGTGCTGCGCGCCTCGCACTGAGCGGCTACCGAGCCACCGCCGCCGGAGTGCGGTGCGCAGGTCCCCGTGGAAGGCGCTGGTCGTCCACGGAGTCGCGTAGGCGGGGTGCGACCGGGGGCTTGACCGGCTTGGCCTTGACGGGCTTGGCCTTGGCCGGAGCCACCAGCGACGCGAACACGATCGTGTTGGACAGGTAGTGCCGCGTGATCGGGTCGAAGGCGCCGCCACAGGTGACGAGTCGCAGCACCGGCCGGCCGGTGGATCCGTACACCGCAGCGGTCGGGAAGTTCCGCTTGCCGTACGTCTTGACCTGGTCGACCCGGAACGCGACGCGCGAGCCGTCGGCGCGGCGCACCCGGATGAGGTCGCCTCGACGCATCGTGCCCAGCCGGCTGAAGACGCCCGGCCCGGTGTAGCTGTCGACGTGCCCGACGATCACGGCCGCACCTGCATCCCCGGGGGCGGCGCCCTCGCTGTACCAGCCCACCTGGCGCGGGTCGGCGGGGACCTGCAGCTGGCCGCGCCGGTCCCGGCGCAGCCCGATGAGGCGCTTGGTCAGGTGCAGGCGGGCGATGCCCAGGACCACAGGCGGCGCGACGCGCTGCTGCACCCGTGCGATGGAGACCACCGGGGCGAAGCCTGAGTCCGCAGCCACGTCAGCGCGGGCGGTGAGCACCTGGCCGGTGCCCACGGACAGGACCACCAGCAGCACCACCGCCTGGACGAGCGGGGCGAGCCAGCGTCGCCCCGCGTGGCAGCCGGCCGCAGGTGCGGCCGGCTGCAACGCGGGAGCGGATCTCAACGGACTAGCGAGCCCGCGCGCGCAGGACCAGGCCGGCACCGGCCACGGCGAGCCCCAGCAGCGCAGCCGTCGTCGGCACGACGGGCAGGCCGCCGCGCGTCCCACCGAAGCCGGTGGAGACGCCACCCGTGGGTGCCGTCGCCGACCCGTTGCTGGAGCCATTGCTGGAGCCGTTGCTGCTGGAACCACTGCTCGTGCTGGCACCACTGCTCGTGCCGCGCGCCGCCGTGCTCGAGCCGGAGTGCGGCAGCGCGACGTACGGGAAAGAGTCGCCGAACTCCTCGTCGTTGGCGTTCACGCCGTCACCGGTCGCGAGCGGCTTGATGATGCCCTTGGTGATGGCGCCCTCGAGCGCTTGCACCTCGATGTCGAGAACGTCGTCTGCCAGGCGACGGCCGTTCGGGAAGCCGGCCGTGTCCTTGGCGAGCACGCCGAGCCGATTGGGGCTGGCCGCCGGCTTGATCTTCGTGTTCAGCCGCAGCTGCTCGGACGGCGTCACCTTCGGCGGCTGGTTCAGGCCCTTGATGCCGGTGAGGAACGCCGCGACCAGGTCGTCGCGCGGGGCGGCCGGAGCCTCGATGCCGTAGATCTTCGCGATCAGCTTGGGGACCTCGGGGTCCTTCACCTTGTCGACGGCGGCCATGACGGTCGCGTCCTTGTCGGGCGTCAGGGAGTTGAACGCGTCCTTGAGGTTGGCGGGGAGGACGACCTCGTTGACCAGCGGCGAACCGAGGCGGGACACCTGGACGAACTCGCCGCCCGGTGTCGCCTTGCCCGCCGACAGCGTCAGCGTCTGCTGGTCGGTGGTGCTCCACACGCCGATGACGCCACTGCCGTCGCCACCCTCGGTGAGGTTGGTCGTCGGCACCTGCAGCGCGATCGTGTTGACGTTGTAGCCGGTGAGGGTGTCGTTGCCGGCCTCCTTCAGGTTCGTCCCGTACAGCAGGTCGAACACCCGCAGGTCGAGGAAGAACGGGTCGTCGGCCTGGCCGGTGAAGCTCTTGCCGCCGTCGGTGGTGTCGTTGATCGCCTCGTCGCGCAGCGTCGCGTAATTGGGCATCGTCGCCTCGCCGACGTTGGACGGCGCGACCTTCCCCGACTCAACGATGGTCGTCGCCTTGCCGCTGGCGTCGATCTTGTCGAGCTTGTACGTCTGCTTGAACAGCAGGGTGGCGTCGTCGAGGGAGTTCACCGGGCCGTTGGCGTAGAGGAACGTGTTGCCGGCCCGCGCGTCCTGGTTGGCGAACGTCCACTGGTAGGTGATGTCGGGCTTGGCGTCACCGTTGTTGTCGACCTTGATGTTGTAGCGGTAGCCGTCCGCGCCGAACGGGTAGAAGTTCGGGCCGCCGGACGGGTCCTCGAACGGGATCCAGTTCGCGATCAGCGTCGTCATATCGGGATTGTCGGGGCTGACGAACGCGTACGTGTCGGTGTTGTCGATGAGCGGGTTCGCACTGGTGAGCGGTGCCTCGCGGTGGCTGGACGCACCACTGGTGCCCGGGGCAAGCGCGAGTGCGCTGCCGGTGACGGCGACGCCGACGGCGGTCAGAGCCGCCCCGGCCTTTCGGAGCTTCGGACGGTTCATGGTCCTCCTCGGTCGGGCGCTGACGCCGGACGGCGGCAGAGCGCGTACAGAGGTCGTTCGCAGATGGGCGAATAACGGATCATTCCGCCCAGCAGCAGGTCAGACGTGCGGTAGCTGCACCGGCTCCGGCGACGACTGCGGCACGGCCTCGGCCTCCTCGGACGGGCCCGCTGCCTCGAGGCGCACCTCTGCACGGCAGCCCGAGCCGCGGTTCTCGATGGCGACGGTCCCCCGGTGCGCCTCCACGAAGCCGCGCACGATCGCCAGCCCCAGTCCGGCTCCGCCGTCGCCGTCGGGCGTGCGCGCCGCCGTCCCGCGGAAGGACACGTCGAACAGGCGCGGCAGGTCGTCGGCCGGGATGCCCCCGCACTCGTCGTCCACGGTCACGACGGCTGTCGTCCCGTCCCGCCGGGCGCAGACGCGGATGCTGCCGCCGGCAGGCGTATGGCGTACCGCGTTGGCCAGCAGGTTGTTCATGACCCGGGCCAGCTCCGGCACGCTGCCGCGCACCGCCGGCACGTCCACCGGCGCCTCCGCGTGCACGGTGACGCCGGCGCGGTCGGCGACGGGCTGCACGCTGGCGACCGCGTCGCTCAGCAGGTCGTCGAGCTCGAGCACCTGCAGGTCGAGGTGCAGCGCGCTCGCGTTGATGCGGGACAGCTCGAACAGGTCATCGACCATCTGCGCGAGGCGGTCGGCCTCGCTGCGGATCTTCCGGTGGTAGCGGTCGATCGTGACCGGGTCATCGACAACGGCGTCCTCGAGCGCTTCGGCCATGGCGCGGATCCCCGCCAGCGGCGTACGCAGGTCGTGGCTCATCCAGGAGACCAGCTCGCGCCGGCTGGCCTCCATCGTGCGCTCGCGCTCCCACGCGCCCGCGAGCCGGATGCTCATCTCCGACAGCGCTCGATCGAGCGCGGCCAGCTCGGCCGGCAGCCGTACGGCCGGTGAGCGGTAGGTGCCGTCGGACAGGCCTGCTGCCGCGGCACTCAGCGCCCGGCTGCCGGCCGCCACGTCGCGACCGAGCACGACCGCGGTGACCGTGGCGAGGCCGGCCGCCACGGCGGTGACCGCGAGCAGGACCCGCAGGTCGTGCGGCGACAGGAACATCGCGCTCGCGACGGCCAGCGAGCCCGCGGCCACCGCGCCCACGGAGATGATGGCCACCAGGACGACGAGCAGCCGCAGGCTCCGGCCGCGCATCCGGCGCAGGACGTACAGGCCACCGGCCGTGACGGCGAGACCGGCGCCTGCGGCGAGGGCGAGGACGACGACCAGGTCGTGTGCGCCGATCACGACGCCAGCTCGTACCGGTAGCCGACGCCGAAGACGGTGACCACCCGTTTCGGTGTACCGGGATCGGGCTCGATCTTCTCGCGCAGTCGGCGGACGTGCACCGTGACCGTCGACTGGTCGGCGTACTGCCAGCCCCAGACGCGCTGGAGGAGCTGCTCGCGGCTGAAGGCCTCACCGGGGTTCTGCAGGAAGAACACGAGCAGGTCGTACTCGCGCGTCGTCAGGCTCAGCGGTACGTCGTCGCGCCAGGCCGCGTGCGCCCGCAGGTCGACGCGCAGGTCGGCGTCGTGCACGACAGCCGGTCCGGCGGGCTCGCCCCCCTGCGGCCCCGTGACGCGCCTGAGCACGGACTGGACCCGCAGCACGAGCTCCCGTGGCGAAAACGGCTTCGTCACGTAGTCGTCCGCGCCGACCTCCAGCCCGGCCAGCCGGTCGTCCTCGCTGCCGAGAGCGGTCAACATGATGACGGGTACGGGGGTGCTGGCGCGCAGCTGCCGGAAGACCTCCAGGCCGCTGACGTGCGGGAGCATCAGGTCGAGCACCACCAGGTCGTGCTCGCCGCGCAGCCCGGCCGCGAGTGCGGCGCTGCCGTCGGCGACCACGTCGACGTGGTAGCCCGCGCGGCCGAGGTAGCGGGCGACGACCTCGCTCACGGTCGGGTCGTCGTCCACGACGAGAACCCGCTGGGCGGCCACGGGCCGGACGCTAGCGGTCATGCCCGCCGCCCGGCGACGAAGTGACGCTGCCGGTCGGCGTCGGGTGCGGACCACTGCTCCTCGACCTGCAGGCCGGCCGCGGTCAGCAGCCGCGGTGCCATGTCGGCAGCGACCCGCGCCCACGGGAACCACGCGCCGCACCGCGCGCCGTCGTGCGACTCGAGCCGGATCGCAGCGCTTGTCGCGCCCGCCCCGGGCGGCGCCACCTCCACGAGCACGCGGCCGGTCGGCCGCAGGAGGTCGCGGCAGCGTCGGAGCAGCCGCAGCGGGTCGCCGCCGATGCCGATGTTGCCGTCGGCGAGCAGTACCGCCGCCCAGCGACCCGTCCCCGGCAGCGGGTCGAAGACCGACCGGCAGAGCGCGAGGCCCCCCGCACGGCGGGTGAGCGCCACGGCGGCCGGCGCGGGGTCGACGCCGAGCGTCAGCACCCCGCGCTCGGCCAGGGCGGCGACGAGGCGTCCCGGGCCGCAGCCCACGTCGAGCACCGGACCGGCCGCCCGGTCCAGCAACGGCAGGTCGGCACCTCGAGCCGGGCCGGTCCACCGCGCGCTCGGCAGCCGTTCTGCCGTCCCGTCCGCGTGCCGGACGACGGTCGGGCGGCCCGCGAGCGCGTCCGCGTACAGCTCGACGCCGCCCAGGCGCGGCTGCGGCGAGATGTCCAGCAGGCTCATGCGACGACGGTAGGCAGCAGTCGGCGGCGCCGGACCGCTCGGAGCCTTACGGCCCGCGAACGTCAGCGGACCGCGACCTCCGCGGGGCGCAGCCCGCTCGCGAGAGGAACTGCTTGGCGCGCTTGCAGTCGCCACACCACGCGGTGCCGTACATGACGATGTCGTCGTCGCTCATGCGCGCACCGTAGAGCGGTCGCTGAGCCCGCGCGGCCGACCTCCTGGTCGACGTCACCGGATGGTCATCGGCCGGCGATCCGATGCCGCTGCCCCGGTGCCGCACAGTTCCCGGATGCGGAAGACGTGCATCGGCGCGGTGGCAGC
>JBHENF010000151.1:0-12030 GCA_046262175.1 Mycobacteriales bacterium | reverse complement strand
CCGCATCCCGGCCGCCTGCTGCGGGTTGGTGGGCCTCAAGCCGCATCGGGGGCGGGTTCGGGTGGGCCTCACAGCCGACGACGCCGAGCACTGGCACGGACTGTCCTCCTTCGGCTGTCTCACCCGCAGCGTCGAGGACTCCGCCCTGGTGCTCGACGTCCTGACCGACGGCGCGCTCCCCCTAGACCTCAGCGACCCCGGGCCGCTGCGCATCGGCTGGACCGTCAAGGGCGGTGCCCCGACGCCGGTCGACGCGGAGGTGCGACGCGGGCTGGACGAGGTGCTGGACGTGCTCAGGCGCCTGGGGCACGAGGTGTTCGAGGCGATCCCCTCGTACAGCGGCGTCGGGGAGTCCTTCCTGACGCGGTACGCCCGCGGCACCCGCGACGACCTGGTCCGCCTGGTGGACCCGTCCGCTGTCGAGCCGCGGACCCGCGCCGTCGCGGCCATGGGCGCTCGGATGCCGGACGCGCTGCTCGCCCGCGCCCGGCGGCTCGGGGAGGAGGCGGCGACCCGACTGTCCGTGCTGCCGGGCGGCGCGGACGTCCTCGTCCTGCCGACGATCCCGCACCCGCCGATGCCGGTCGGCGCCCTGACCGGGATGCGGACGCTCGCGATGGCCGGCCGTGTCACACCGTTCACCGCGCCCTGGAACGTCACGGGCCAGCCCGCGATGAGCATCCCCGCCGGGCTGACCGCCGACGGCCTACCGCTCGCGGTGCAGCTCGTGGCCCGCCCGGGCGAGGACGCGCTGCTGCTGCGCCTGGCCGCGCGACTCGAGGACACGCTCCGCTGGCCTGACCGGCGGCCGAACCTGACGTCGCTAGCGTGAAGCCGTGATCACGCAGGGTGTCGACCTCGACTCCCTGCTCTCCAGCCACCTGCGGCGCGGCCTCGAGGGGACCGTGCTCGCGTTCCGCGAGGCGACCGTGGTCCTCGACGCCGGCGGCGCCGGCACCTGGACGGTGTCCCTGTCGCACGGCCGCGGCCGGGCCCGTCGCGGCGCCGCCAAGAAGCCGACGCTCACCGTGACGGCCGCGCCGGACGTCCTGGCCGACGTCGTGCGCGCCCGCACCTCGGGCGTCGACGCGTTCCTGCAGGGCCGGCTCACCGTCCGCGGCGACCTCGCACTCGCGCTCCAGCTGGACGGGCTGTTCGCCGGCGACGAGGAGCGGCCGCACACCCACCCGCGCGCCCTGGAGGTGCGCGCCATGAACGTCCGCACGCTCTACCTCGAGGCCGGGCCGCCAGACGCGCCGCCGGTCCTGCTGCTGCACGGGCTCGGCGCCACCAACGCGTCACTGCTGCCCGTGCTCGCGGACCTCGCCGTCGACCATCGCGTGATCGCCCCGGACCTGCCCGGCTTCGGCGCGACCGAGGCGCCGAGCTCGCCCTACAACCCCGCCTGGTTCGCCGCCTGGGTCGAAGCGTTCCAGACTGCGACGAAGAGCCGCGGCGCGGTCCTCATCGGCAACTCGCTCGGCGGCCGGATCGCGCTCGAGGCGGGCCTGATGCACCCGAAGTCGGTCACGGCGCTGGTGCTGCTGACCCCGTCGCCCGCGTTCCGGCGGCTGCGCCAGTGGGTGCCGCTCGTCCGCTTCGCCACCCCCGACCTCGCGCGCCTGCCGATGCCGCAGATGACGCACCGGATGATCGTCGAGGGCATCCGCGCGATGTTCAGCGAGCCCGACCGGCTCCCCCGCGCCTGGTACGACGCGGCCGCCGACGAGGCACGCCGGGTGCTGCGCAAGCCCAAGCACCGCGTTGCGTTCTTCAGCTGCGCCCGGCAGATCTACCTCGAGGACGCGTACGGGAAGAACGGCTTCTGGCAGCGGCTGCCCGGCCTGACGCCGCCGGCGCTGTTCATCTGGGGCGACCGCGACCGGCTCGTCCCGTCGTCGTTCGCGCGGCACGTCGCCGACGCGCTGCCCAGCGCCGGGCAGGTCGTGCTCGAGGACTGCGGGCACGTGCCGCAGTTCGAGCACCCGGAGGACACGATGAGCATGATCCGGGGCTTCCTGGAGCAGATCTGACGGGTGCAGACCTTCGTCCCGTACCCGGACCTGCGGGCCAGCTGCGTCGCCCTCGACGACCGGCGGCTCGGCAAGCAGCGGGTCGAGACGTTCCAGATCCTGCGCGCGCTGACCTGGCCGACGTACGCCTGGAAGAGCCACCCCGCCGTCACGATGTGGCGCGGCTTTGTCCCCGGCCTGGTCGCGTACGGGCTGGAGAACTGCCGCGAGTGGACCCGCCGCGGCTACAGCGACTCCGTGGCGCCGCAACTGCTGGCCTGGGGCGACGGGTCGTACGAGCAGCTGCCCCCGTGGTTCGGGCTCGAGGCCCTGCACCTGTCGCACCGCAGCGCGCTCGTCCGCAAGGACCCGGCGTACTACCGGCCGCTCTTCCCGGACGCGCCGGACGACCTGCCCTACTTCTGGCCGGCACCGGTCTTCCCGCGCTGGCCAGTGCGCGCGGACGGGCCGGTGGAGCTGGGCGAGGCGCTGCGCCTGCTCGGGTACGACGAGCCGTGGCCGGGCCAGGGCGAGGCCGTCGACGGCGTACGGACAGGCCGCGACGTCCTGCTCGCCGCCCGCACCGGGCGGTCCACCGCCGGACTGCTCGCCGGGCTGTGCACGGCTGGTCGCACGGTCTGGGTCGCCCCGCCCACAGGACCGCTCTCGGATCCCGTGCCGGAGGTGGACGAGCCGCCGTGGCGGCAGGTCGACACGGCGAAGACCGACGCGCCGCCGCTGGCCCGTCCGCCGGGGCCGGCCGACCAGCTGGCGATGGCCGACGAGCACCGGCCGAGCGCGTGGACGTTCATCCGCCCCGGCGGGGCCGTCGCCGGGGCGTACGGGCTCGTCGTCGCTGACGGCGTGACCGGACCGTGGCAGCGGCCGGTGGACGCGCCCGTCCTCGCTCTCGTGGACCGGGCGGGTCCGGAACGGCGGGCGGAGCTGGTTCGGGACCTGGGGCTGCGCGACCCGTTGCTCGCCGGCGGCGGCTGGGACGTTGGAGCGCACCTCGCCGCTCGACCCGTCACCGCCCGCAGCCGGGCCGGCGCCGTCGCGGCGGCCGTGCGGGAGAGCGGCCCGGCGCTCGTCGTGGTCGCCGGCCAGGAGCGGGTCGATCGGCTGACCGGGCAGCTCGTCGTCGCCGGGCTCCGCGCGGCAGGGTGGGCGCCCGGCATGCGCGCCTCCCGCGCCACCGAGGCGATCGGCGCCTGGCGGACCAAGCGGCTCGACGCGCTGGTCGTGCCGGCGGGGACCGCGCCGCCGCTCGGCCGCCGGCCGCTGCCGCTCCTCCTCGCCGCCGACGCGCTCGACCTGGACGCCTGGCGCGACCTGGTGGCCGCGCTGCAGCCGGCCGCGGCCGTGCTGCTCACCGGTCCGGAGGCCGACGAGGAGACCGCCGCCTACGCCCGCTCGGACGGCTGCCGCCGAGCGGGTCTGATCGAGCGGTACGGCGAGCCGGTGCCCGTCCCCTGCGGCCGGTGCGAGGTCTGCGCGAGGTAAACCTCACCGCGCATTCCGGCAGGAGACCGGACAACCGCGACGAAGGTGGTCGGGTCGCGACCCTGCGACCCCGCTCCTGGAGAACGCATGCGACCCGCACCACGCCGTACCGCCGTCCTGGCCGCCGCTGTCCTCGCCCTGCCGTTGGCCGCCGTCGCGGCGCAGGCAGCGCCCTCCCCCGCGGCCGTCGCGCAGGCACCCGGGCGCACAGCGATCCTGCCCAGCACGGTGACGCCGGTGCCCGGGCTGAGGATCGAGAACTCGTTCGTCTCGAGCACCGGCTGGGTCAAGCCGGGCGACGCCTACCCCTCGCGGATCCTGCTGACCAACGCCGCCAAGACGGCTGCGGGCGCGGTGTCGGTGAGCATTCCGGCCCGCAAGGGCATGACGTGGACGGCGGCCCGTGCCGCCACCGGCGTGGCCGCGCTCTCCGGCGGCACCGTCACCTGGAAGGTGCCGTCGGTGCCGGCCGGCTCGACGCTCGCGCTGATCCTCGAGGGCCGCGCGAAGACGACCGCGCAGGAGCCGACCGTCGTCTGGCGCGACATCTCCAGCACCGCCAGCGTCACCGCTGGCGGGGTCACGAAGAAGATCGCCAGCCGCGGCCCCAAGGTCATCCCGGCGAGCGGCGGCTTCGAGAGCGCCCGCTACGGCGACCGGCCGTTCCCCGTCGTCCCCGTCGACTACATCGACTTCAAGCACACGGCGTCGGCCGGCGAGCTG
This sequence comes from Mycobacteriales bacterium, assembly GCA_046262175.1. Lineage (GTDB taxonomy): Bacteria > Actinomycetota > Actinomycetes > Mycobacteriales > SCTD01 > RYN-124. Next base: position 7,792 of record JBHENF010000151.1, on the reverse strand, counting down.
GACAAGGTCATCAACGACCCGAAGAACCCGAGCTCGACGTTCAACCTGTACCAGGAGATGAGCTTCGGCCAGCTCTACCCGCACGGCACGATCGGCTCCGCCGGCGTTGCCAGCCGCCCGGTCAAGGACACCGACCGGCTCCGCTTCTCCAAGCCTGAGCCCACGCAGACCAACACCTGCACCGGCACGACGACGGTCAACCCCGCCGACGGCAGGCCCACCGCGATGTACTCCGAGCGCATCAGCGACGGCTGGTACCAGCTGCCCGGGATGCGCGGCTACTACGGCTCCGACGCCAATGGCTCGGCCCTCGTGGGCGCCATCGCCGGCGTCGGCGCGCTGCAGGCGATCGACAGCGGCTGCGGCCCGACCGCCAAGGCGGCGTACGACGCGGCCGTCGTTGCCGACCCCGACATCGACTACAGCGACTTCGACACCGACAAGGACGGCGTCGTCGACTTCTTCGAGGTCATCTTCCAGGGCTGCGGCGGCAACGGCGAGTCCCAGCTCTCCGCGGCGGCCGACTGCAACGAGGCGCCGAACGACAACATCTGGCCGCACAGCTCGTCGCTCGAGTTCTCGTACACCGATCCCGCGACCGGGCTGACCGGCTACATCAGCCATGACCAGCTCAAGAACCTCGAGGGCCAGCCGCTCTGGTACACCGACAAGAGCTACACGACCAAGACGACGAAGAACCTCGGCGACGCCCTGAAGGTCTTCGTCCGCGTCGGCCCGTACAACGTCAACCCGGAGACGGCGATCGCGTTCGCCAGCGTCATCTCGCACGAGTACGGCCACTCGCTCGGCCTGCCGGACTACTACTCCACCGGCAGTCGCGACACGTACGGCGACTTCACGCTGATGGCCACCGACAAGAGCCACAACATGGACGTCATCGGCAAGAAGGAGCTCGGCTGGATCGTGCCGGACGTCCTCGCGCCGTCGAAGACGAAGGCCGTCAAGGACTGGCAGGACAGCAAGATCGACACCGGCGCCATCCACTGGGTGACGCCGAGCGGCACGCCGTACACGCTGTCCGCCGCGGCCGGTGACTACGGCATCCACAACGGCGAGGCGTACGTCGCGTCGCTCCCGGGTCGCCAGCTGCTCGACCCGAAGAAGATCGCGCAGGGCGCGTCGGGCAAGCAGGTCTGGTACTCGGGGCAGGGCAACGACTTCGGCTGCCCGGTCAACGGCGGCCACAACCTCGACTTCGTGGTCCCGGGCCTGGACAAGGTGCCGGCCGGCACCAAGGTCACCGTGTCGTTCAAGAGCTTCTTCGACATCGAGTGGGACTACGACTACGCCTTCCTGCTCACCGGCAAGCCTGGCGACAAGGGGGCGTACAGCTACACGTCGCACCCCTCGGACAACGGCTACACCACGCCCGCGGCCACCAACCCGAACCAGAACACCTGCCAGAGCAAGTACGGGAACGGCATCACGGGCACCCCGGCCTCGTACGACGCCGGCACCGCCCCGGTCGACCGCGTCGCGGGCAACTACCCCGACAGCCCGTTCGTGAAGGACAGCTACGACATCTCGGACCTGGCGGGCGTCAAGGGCGGCACCCTGCGCTTCACCTACTCCTCGGACCCCGGCCTCGCGCGCCTCGGCTGGATCATGGACGACCTGGTCGTGAAGGCGGGCGACAAGGTGCTGTTCAGCAGCGACTTCGAGAAGGGGGACGGCGGCGTCAACGACCCGCGCGTCTACCCGGGCGGCTGCAAGGAGGACCTCTCGGTCTCTGGCGGCGTCTGCACCGAGGGCTGGAAGTACATCGCGGCCGGCACCCCCTCCGAGCTGGAGCACGCGTACCTGCTCGAGATGCGCGACCGCTCGGGCTTCGACTTCGACGGGCGGGGCGAGAACAACCGCGCGCCCATCGCCTTCGAGCCGGGCGTGCTGCTCACCTACACCGATGAGGCGCACGGCTACGGCAACGTCGGCACCGACAACCCACCGGCGCAGTCGCCGCTGGACGCGAAGCCCCAGCCCGAGAACGACTCGCCCAACCTCAACGACGCGACGTTCACGACGGCGTCGGGGCGCAGCCGGTTCAGCGACCAGCGCGGCAAGGGCGCGCACGTCGACAACTACAGCGAGCCGGCGCGCAACGCCGAGCTGGACCCGGACGGCGACGGTGCCCAGCCGTGGACGTTCGACTACAACTGCCTGAGCTTCGACGTGACCAGGCTCGCCGGCGACACCGGCAACGCGGCCGACAAGTACGACCTGGTCGGCGACGCCACGTTCGTGACCAAGGCGGGTTGCGCACCGTTCAACTACGGGCTCACCGCCGCCGCCGTGCGGAAGCCGACGACCACGGTGCCGTCGACCCCGAGCGGCAGCGAGACGGGCAACGGCCAGGGCAACGGGCAGAACAACAGCGGCAACGCGGACGGCGAGGAGTCCGGCGGCGGAACCGCCTCAGGCGCGCCGACGCGGCGCGCCGGTCTGCCACGCACCGGCCAGGACGTCGCGGTCGCCGTGGCGATCGCCCTGCTGATGCTCACCGGCGGCGGTTGGCTCACCGCGACCCGGCGGTCCCGTACCGCCTGATCCCCGCTCGAGAGGCCGGCATCCGCTCCCGGGTGCCCGCCTCTTCGCGTCCGGCTAGCGTCGGCGCACGTGACGACCGAGAGCCCCGTCCTCGCCCGCTCCGGCCGGCCGGTGCACCCCACGCTGGTGCTGCTGATCGTCCTGACCGCCGTGTTCGTGCAGCTGCTGGACGTGTCCATCGTGAACGTCGCGGTGCCGTCCATCCAGCGGGACCTCGACGCGTCGTACTCGTCGATCCAGCTGGTCCTCGCCGGCTACCAGCTGGCCTTCGCGTGCATCCTCATCACGGGCGCGCGGCTGGGTGACATCTTCGGCCGGCGGCGGCTGTTCATGACCGGCATGACCGTGTTCACGGTCGCCTCGCTGGCCTGCGGCCTCGCGCCGACCGCGCTGACCCTGGTGCTGGCGCGCATCCTGCAGGGCCTCGGCAGCGGGCTGATGTTCCCGCAGGTGCTGGCCGTGATCCAGGTGACGTTCCCGCCCCGCGAGCGCGGCCGGGCGTTCGGCTTCTTCGGCGCCACCATCGGGATCGCGACGATCCTGGGCCCGCTCGTGGGCGGCCTGCTGATCAAGGCCGACGTGTTCGGCACGGACTGGCGCGCGATCTTCCTGGTCAACATCCCGGTCGGTGTGACCGCCCTGGTGCTGGCGTTCCGCGAGCTGCCGGAGTCGACGTCGCCGGATCGCGTACGGCTGGACCTGCCGGGCGCCGCGCTGGTCACCGTCGGGCTGTTCCTCGTGGTCTTCCCGCTGACCGAGGGCCGCGAGCGGGGCTGGCCGTGGTGGATCTACCTGATGCTGGTGTCGGCGGTGCCCGTGCTCGCTGCGTTCGTGCTCCTGCAGCGCCGCAAGACCCGCACGGACAGCGGCCCACTCGTGCTCATGACGCTGTTCTCCAACCGGGCGTACTGGACCGGCGCGCTGCTCTCGGCGGTGTTCCTGCTGGGCGTGCCGCCGTTCTTCTTCTCCTTCTCGCTGTACCTGCAGGTGGGGCTCGGCTTCACGGCCCTGCACGCCGGGCTGACGACGTTCCCGTTCGCCATCGGTTCGGGGCTCGCCTCGTCCCGCTCGGACGCGGTGGCGAAGCGGCTGGGCAAGAACGTGCTGGCCCTGGGCTGCCTGCTGCTGGTGGTCGGGATGATCGTGCTCATCGCGGCCCTGCACGGGATCGGGACGGACCTGCACGGCTGGGAGGTGGCGCCGATCCTGGTCGTCTGCGGCCTCGGGCTGGGGCTGTTCGTCGCCCCGATCAGCAACATCGTGCTGGCCGGCGTCTCCGGCCGGGAGGCGGGCTCGGCGTCGGGGGTGCTGTCGAGCGTCCAGCAGGTCGGCGGCGCACTCGGCGTCGCGGTGATCGGGCTGATCCTGTTCGGGCTGCTCGGCGGGCACGCCGGCTCTGCGGCCCGCGACGCGTCCGGCGACCTACGGCGCGACCTCGCGGCCGCCGGCGTACCGGCTCCGGCGGTGCAGCAGGCCGTTGCCCGTTTCGAGGACTGCTTCGACCGGCAGTCGCACGCGAAGGACCCGTCCCGGCGGCCGGCCGGCTGCGAGACCCCGCCGGACAGCCCTGTCTCGGCAGCGTTCGCGAAGGCCGGCTCGGCCGCCAACGCGGACAACTTCCTGCACGCGATTGAGCGGACGCTGCTGTTCGAGGTCGGCGTCTTCCTGACCGCGCTGATGCTCGTACGACTGCTGCCGGCCGTGGACCTCGCACGCCGAGCGCCGGCCCCGGAGTCAGCGGCCTGAGCGCAGGTCCTTGATCAGCGCGTCGCCGAGCTTGCGCGTCTCGCGCCGGTTGAGCTCGGCGCCCGCGACGGCGCCGGCGAGAAAGGGCGCCATCGTCGTCACGTTGCGCCCGAGCCGGCGCAGGACCCGGCTGCGCAGCTGCTGTCGGGCAGCGGTGCCCAGCACCGCGGACAGCGACGGCGGCCCGCTGCTGAGGTCGATCCCGCGCTTGCCGGACCAGGAGATGAGGTACGCACCGGCGACCTGGCTCCGCGAGCCGACCGGCGAGCGGCGGTAGACGACGTGCAGCTCGGCCACCAGCTTCAGCTCTACCGCCACGACGGCGAGCGTCTCGGCCGCCAGCTGCACCGGCGCCGCGAGCAGCGTCGGCGGCGCGGCCACCTCCACGGCGGCGAGCGCGCCACCGGCTGCGCCGATGCCGGCGGTCGTACGGGCCGCGGTCGACACCAGCGCCTCGGCCAGGTCGTCGCCCGACAGGCCCCCGTGGTGCTCGCGCAGCGTCAGCAGGTCGCGGACCGGCAGATGCGGTGCGTAGTCGGCGACGAGGTCCCCGAGCCACCGGCCGCTGAAGGCGGACCGGCTGCCCGCGGCCCGCAGGCCGCCGGCCAGCAGGGCGGTCAGCCGCGCGAGCAGGCGCCCGCGCTCGCGGCGGTCGAGGTCGTCCGCGGACAACCGCGACACGACCTCGCCGACCTCGTCCCGCCGGGCGACCTCACCGCTCATGGCGGCAGGCCTACGCGCACTCTTTGCAGGTGAGCCGGCCGCCCTTGTCGGAGGCGAGCTGGCTGCGGTGGTGCACGAGGAAGCAGCTGGAGCAGGTGAACTCGTCGCTCTGCTTGGGCAGCACGCGAACGGTGAGCTCCTCACCCGACAGGTCGGCGCCGGGGAGCTCGAGCGCCTCGTTCAGGTCGGCCTCGTCGACGTCGACGCTGCTGGACTGCGCCTCCGCGCGGCGCGCCTTCAGCTCCTCGAGGCTGTCCTCGGCGCTCTCGTCCGCATCGGAACGGCGGGGCTGGTCGTAGTCGGTGGCCATGGTCTTGGGCCTCTCTTGTCGTGTCCGGCGCGGGGACAACGCGCGGCGTCGCCGTTCTGTGCCCCCGGGTCGTGTGACCTACGCCGCCGGGGGCGCGGGGAAGCGCCGAAGGCTAGCGGAGTGCGTCAGCCGCGCCTGCCGGGGTACCCGCCGACGATGCCGACGTACGGGTACTTCCTGTCCAGCGAGGAGCACGCGCCCTTCGGGCTGGTGGACCAGGCGGTCCGCGCGGAGCAGTCCGGGTTCGAGGCGCTGTGGATCTCCGACCACTACCACCCGTGGAACGACGAGCAGGGGCAGTCGCCGTTCGTGTGGACGGTCCTCGGCGCGATCGCCGCACGGACCGAGCGGGTCCGCTGCTACACAGCAGTGACGGCGCCGACCGTACGCATCCACCCGGCCGTGATCGCACAGGCCGCGGCCACCGTGCAGGTGATGTTCGACGGCCGGTTCGGGCTCGGCGTCGGTACGGGCGAGGCCCTCAACGAGCACATCTTCGGCGACGCGTGGCCGTCCGCCGAGGTCCGGCTGGAGATGTTGGAGGAGGCCGTCCAGGTTCTGCGAGCGCTGTGGTCGGGGAACGTCGTCCGGCACCGCGGCCGGCACTACACGGTCGACACGGCGCGGATCTACACGCGGCCGGAGCAGGGTGTGCCGGTGCTGGTGTCGGCGTTCGGGCAGAAGGCGACCGAGCTGGCGGCGCGGATCGGCGACGGCTACATGAACACCGCCCCGGCCAAGGACATGGTCCAGCTGTACCGGTCCAGCGGCGGCACGGGCCCCACCCAGGCCGGCGTCAAGGTCTGCTGGGCGGCCGACGCCGAGGACGCGAAGAAGACCGTCCACCGGCTGTGGCCGAACCAGGCCATCCCGGGCGAGGCCGCGCAGGTGCTGCCGAGCCCTAAGCACTTCATGCAGGTCAGCGAGCTCGTCACGCCCGAGGCCGCTGTCGAGGGGCTCGCGCATGGTCCGGACGTCGGCGCGTACGTCGAGAGCGTGAAGCAGTACGTCGACGCCGGCTTCGACGAGATCTTCCTGTCGCAGATCGGCCCGGACCAGGAGGGGTTCTTCCGCTTCTGGGACACCGAGCTGCGGGACGCGCTGAAGGACCTCTAGCCGCTCATCCGGGCGAACCGCCAGAACTCCGCACTGATGTCCACCGCGTCCTGGGGCTCGCTCCACCGGTGCGGCACGCCGGGCAGCTGGCGCAGCGTGATCGCGCTGCCCGGCGCGGCCCCGGGGATCGTCCGTACGTCGCGCAGGAAGCAGCGCAGCCGGCCGGAGTAGCGCATGCCCGCGACCGGCACGACCTTGTCGAGCGCACCGGTCAGCACCAGTGCGCGGATCGGGCCCTCGCAGCGGGGGATCTCGAGCGTGCCGCTCATGGACCCCACGGTGTCGACCAGCTCGGGCCGCTCGCACGCGAGCCGGAACGCCATCATCGCGCCGTTGGAGAACCCGACGGCGGCCACGCGTCCGGCGCCGCGCCGCTTCAGGTCGGTGATCACCGACGAGAGGAACGCGACGTCGTCCACCTGACCGGGCACCGCGTCCCCGCAGCAGAGTCCGGCGTTGAACGAGCCGCGCACGCCCTCCGCGTAGGCGACCATCGCGCCGTCCCGGTCACTCAGCCGGTTGAACCCGGTGGTGCGGGCCGACTCGGCGGGGCCGACGCCGAGGCCGGCCAGGAACAGCAGCACCGGCCGCCCCTCCGCCAGCGCCGGGGAGCTGCGCAGCTGCGGAGGGATGTGCAGGACGTACGCACGACCCGAGGGCAGCACCACCCGGGTGTCCGTCCCGCGGGGTACCGGGGCGATCGCCTCCGCCAGCGGCGCGGCGACGGCAGCGACGGCGACGAGCCCCGCGAGCGAGGCGAGCACCACCCGCCGTCGAGTCCAGCGCATGCCTCAGTCTTGCGCACCCGCCGCCGCGGCGTACGCACCCCAGAGCAGCGCGGTGAGCTCGGCGCCCACCTCGGCCCGCGTCGCACCCGGCGTCTCGATCCACCAGTCGCCGGCGCGCTGGACCATCCCGACGATGCCGCGGGCCCAGACCTCCGCCCGCAGCGAGCCCCTGGGCAGCCCCAGCTCGGTCGCGACCCCCGCGGCGAGCAGCGCGGACAGCCCCGTGAGGAACGACTGCACCTGCCCGTGCGCCTCGTCCGAGTGCACCAGGAACCGGTAGACCTGCGGCTCGGTCTCGATCGCGGCGAGGTACGCGTCAACGGTCCGCTCGACGCGCGACCGGGGGGTGCCCGGCGCGCTCAGCTCCTCGCGCAGGACGGTCAGCAGCCGGTCGGTGTGCCGCTCCGCGAGCGCGGCGTACAGCCCGCCCTTGTCGCCGAAGTGCCGGTACAGGATCGGCTTGGTGATGCCGGCCTCCGCCGCGATCGACTCCATCGACACCGCCGGGCCGTCGCGCTGGACGATCCGGTCGGCCGCGTCGAGC
>JBHENF010000150.1:0-7346 GCA_046262175.1 Mycobacteriales bacterium | reverse complement strand
GATGAGGAGTCGCCGGTCACGACGGCAGCGGCCAGCAGGGCGCCGGCTGCGAAGACGGCTCCGACCAAGACGGCTGCGGCGAAGAAGGCCCCGGCAGAGAAGACCGCGGCGAAGAAGGCGGCGGCGAAGAAGGCGGCGGCGAAGAAGGCTGCGGCGAAGAAGGCTCCGGCGAACAAGACCGCGCCGAAGAAGGCTCCGGCGAAGGAGGCTGCGGGGACGACGGCCCCACCCGCGAAGGCCGACGCGACGAAGGCCGATGCGACGACGTCCGAGGTCACGAAGACGCCGCTGCGCAAGGCGCCGGACCGACGGGGGCGCCTGGACGCGATGCCGGAGGTCCCGAGCCCCCAGGTGGCCCTCGACGCCGCCGTGGACACGCCGGAGAAGCCCGTACCGGCCAGGGCTGCCGAGCCGGGCAAGGCTGCCGAGCCGGGCAAGGCTGCGGAGCCGGCCAAGGCTGCCGAGCCGGCCAAGGCTGCCGAGCCGGCCAAGGCCGCCCCCGCCGAGGCGCCGATCGCGACGCCCCCACGTACGCCACCGCTGCCCGCGGCGTCGGCCGCCACCCCGCCGCCGGCCGCGGCACCGGCCCCGACTGCGGCACCGGCCCCGACTGCGGCACCGACTCCCACCAAGGCGCCCGCGCTGCCCTCCCGTCCGCTGCCCTCAGCGCCCGCGGCCCGGCCACAGACGCCGCCGCCGGCTCCCGCGCGTCCGGCGCCGCCAGCCGTCAGCGAGAGCACCTCCTGGGCGGCCCGGCCGGAGCCGGACGAGGACGAGGACGACCGGCCGCTCCGGTTCTTCCGCCGCCGCCGCCCGTAGCACCGGGCGTCATCGCACGGCGTAGGCGGCACGGCACGGGCCGTATCACGCGGGTACGACAGCCGAATACCATCGAACCCCTTGACGTTCCGGGGCGACACGCGTGTAATTCCATGCGTGTCGTTCCCCCCGGTGTCGCAGACGACCTGCGAACTCGGAGACATGCACCAGCCGGCAGGCGCCGGCGGGGATCTGGTCGAGGAGATCCGATGAGCGAGCCGCTCTACCTGACCGCTGTGGGGGATGACGACACCGAGCTGGCCTGGCAGGAGGAAGCCCTCTGCGCGCAGACAGACCCGGAGGCGTTCTTCCCGGAGAAGGGCGGCTCGACGCGGGAGGCCAAGCGCATCTGCGTCGGGTGCGAGGTCAAGGCAGACTGCCTGACGTACGCGCTGATGCACGACGAGCGCTTCGGAATCTGGGGCGGGCTGTCGGAGCGGGAGCGCCGCCGCCTCAAGCGGGAAGCGGGCTGACGCAGCACCAGCGTCGCTAGTACGGCGACCCGGCCGTACGACGACCCCCGGTCCTCCCATGCCTCTAGCCGATCCCGACGTGACGGCTGTCCTCGTCGCCCACGACGGTGCTGCCTGGCTGCCCGACGTCCTGGGCGCGCTGGCGGCGTCGACCGTCCACCCGGGCACGTTCCTCTGCGTCGACACCGGCAGCACCGACGGCAGCGGCGACCTGCTCCGCGCCGCCGGCTGCGAGGTCCTCGTCCTCCCGGCCGGCACGGGCTACGGAGCCGCCGTCGCGGCCGCGCTCGCCACCGTTCCGTCGACCCGTTGGCTCTGGCTCCTCCACGACGACGCGGCCGTCGAGCCGGATACCCTCGAGGCGCTGCTGGCGCACGCCGCCGACAGCCCGTCCGCCGCCGTCCTCGGCCCCAAGGTCCGCGACTGGGCCGATCCGCGGGTGCTCGTCGAGGTCGGCATCAGCACAGACACCTCCGGGCAGCGGCACACCGGGCTCGAGCGCCGGGAGTACGACCAGGGTCAGCACGACGCCGTACGGGACGTCCTCGCCGTCGGTACGGCCGCCGCGCTCGTCCGGCGCGACGTCTGGGACGAGGTCGGCGGCCTCGACCCGCTGCTGCCGGTGTACCGCGACGACCTCGACCTCGGCTGGCGCGTGAACGCGGCAGGGCACCGTGTCGTCGTCGTCCCGACAGCCCGGATCCGGCATGTCCGCGCCGCCACCACCGGGCGCCGCGCACTCGGCGCGGTGAGCGGCCGGCCGGCCGGCATCGACCGGCGGCACGCCCTGCTCGTCCTGCTGGCCAACGCCACCCGGCTGCGGCTGCTGGTCACCGTGCCGGAGTTGCTGCTCGCCTGCCTCTTGCGGGCGGCCGGCTTCCTGCTGACCCGCCGGGTCGGCGCTGCCCGGGACGAGCTCGCGGCGCTCGGCGCGGTCCTGCTGCACCCGGCCCGGCTGCTGCGCGCCCGCCGGGACCGGGCGCCGGTTCGCCGGGTGTCCGTACGGCCCCTGCTGGCCTCCCGCACCGGCCGCGTGTCCGCGCGCGCCGAGGCGCTGGGCGACTGGCTGTCCGGCGGGGCTGCGCCGGGCGGCAGCCCGCTGGGCCAACCCGGCGAGGACGAGGAGCTGATCGAGCTGGCCCCTGCCGGCGGCGGCGCGCTGCGCCGCCTGGTGGCCCGGCCCGCGGTCGCGCTGACGGGCGGCCTGCTGCTGCTCGCCCTCGTCGCGGAGCGGGCCGTGCTGTCCGTGCGCGGCGGCACGCTGCACGGCGGCCGGCTGCTGCCCGTGCCCGCCGGAGCGCGCGACCTCTGGGCGTCGTACGCCGACTCCTGGCACCCCGTCTCCGTCGGCAGCCCCGTCGACGCGCACCCCGCGGTCGCAGGTCTCGCGGCGCTGTCGACCGTGCTGCTGGGCAAGCCGTGGCTCGCGCTCGACGTCCTGCTGCTCGGCAGCGTCCCGATCGCCGGCGCGGTCGCGTACGCCGCAGCGGGTCGGCTCACCGGCAGCCGGCCGCTGCGGGTCTGGGCCGGAGCGACCTGGGCGCTGCTGCCGGTCGCCACCGGAGCGGTCGCGCAGGGACGGGTCGACCTCGCAGCGGGCCAGGTCGCGCTCCCGGCGCTGCTCGCGCTCGGCGTCCGCCTGCTGAGCACGCCGACCTGGCCGCGGGCGTGGGCCCTCGGCCTCACGCTGGCCGGAACGACAGCGTTTGCGCCGGCGCTGTGGCCGGTTGTCGCCGGGCTGCTGCTGCTCGGCGCGCTGCTGGCGCGATCGGTGCGCAGGGTCGCCGCCGCCACGATCGCGGCCGCGGTACCGGCGGTGCTGCTCCTGCCGTGGCTGCTGGACACCGGGCTGTCGGTGCTGCGCGGCGGACGGGCGGACACGGGCGCGGCCGACCTGCTGCTGCTGGCGCCGGACGGGCACCGGGTCGTCGCGGCTGCGTTGCTGGTCGTGGCGCTGGTCGCGCTGCTGCGGCCGACCCGGCACGGGACCGTCCTCGTCTGCTGGGCCGTGGCGCTCGCCGGGTTCGCCGCCGCCGTTGCCCTCGACGACCCACGGCCAGGCGTGCAGGTCGCCGCGCTGGGCCTGATCAGCGCTGCCCTGGCGGGTGCGGACGGGCTGCGCGAGCGCTTGGCGACGCGCAGCTTCGGGTGGGGGCAGGTCGTCGCGGCGCTGCTGGCCGCGGCCGCCGTGCTGGTCCCGGTAGCCACCGGGTTGAGCTGGCTCCGGGTGGGGGCAGACGGGCCGTTGCAGCGCGGGATCCGCCCGGTGCTGCCGGCCTTCGCCCGGGCGGAGCTCGCCGCGCGCCCCGGTTTACGGGTGCTCGTCCTGCGGCCTGGAAGCCCGGTCCGGTACGACCTGACGGGGCCGGCCGGGGAGCGGTTCGGTGACGCCGACACGCCGCCGGCCCGGAGTCAGCGGCGGCAACTGGACGCGGTGGTCGCCGATCTGCTGGCGGCGCGCGGCAGCGACGCGGCGGAGGCGCTGTCGACGCGCGCGGTCGCGTACGTCGCCGTGCCGTCCGGCCGCGGCGCCGGGTCGCTCGCCGCAGCGCTGGATCTGCAGGCGGGTCTCACCCGCCGGACCAGCGGGGGGGTGCTGCTGTGGGACGTCGCGGCGCCGATCTCCCGCCTGACCGTCCTGCCGCCGACGAGCGCGGGACCAGCGCTCAAGGGGCAGCGCGGCCCCAGCCGCGACCTGCTGCGCACGGACCCGCCCCGGCCGATCCCGTCCGGGCGCGAGGCCGCTCGCACCCGCGTCGGTCCGGGTCGCGAGGGGCGGCTGCTGGTGCTCGCCGAGGCGAGGAACGGCGGCTGGCGCGCGGAGCTCGACGGCGAGCCGCTCAGGCCGGTCACCGCCTGGGGGTGGGCGCAGGCCTTCGACCTGCCGGCGCGCGGCGGCCTGGTCACGCTGGACCGCAACGGCGGCCCGCGCCGGCGCTTGCTGACGGCTCAGGCGGCCGCCCTCGCCCTGGTCGTCGTGCTGGCCGCTCCGGGTGCCCGCCGCCGCCGCGGGCTCGAGCCCGACGACGAGGAGGTGTCGGCATGAACCGGCTGTCCCTGCTGGTGGTCGCGCTGGTGCTCGTCGCAGGCGCGGTCGCCGTCGAGCAGCGGCCGCACGAACCCCCGGCGCGACGAGCGACCGCCGACGTGCCCGTCACCGGCGCCTCCGTCGTCTGCCCTGACCTGCGCCAGCAGGGCGACCAGCTGCGCACCCGCGTCAGCGCCGGCGTGACGTACGGCGCCACCTCCGGCACCGGCGGGCAGGGCAGCCTCGCGGCGCAGCCGCTGCGCGCGGCGGGCGCGCCCATGCCCGTACCGCTGACCAGCCCGGGCTCCGTCGTGCCCGACATCGGCGGCGGGCTCGACGGCGACGCGCTGGTCGTCACCGCGCGCGGCCCGCTGGCTGCCGGCCTCGAGCTGAGCAGGTGACCCGCGCCGGCAGCGGCCCGAGTCGAGGGCTGGCCGGCCTGCGCTGCGCGCCGCCCACCACCGACTCCTGGTTCGTCGGCGGCGCGACCCGCGTCGGCGACGCCACCCTGCTGGTCCTTGCCAACATCGACGACACCCCGGCGGTCGTCGACGTGCAGATCTGGAGCGGCACCGGCCGCGCCGACTCCCGGCCCGGGCGCGGGATCACGGTGGCGGCCCGGTCCCGCGCCGCCATCGCCCTCGACACGCTCGCCCCGGACCGCGACCTGCTCGCCGTCCACGTCGTCGCGGAGCGCGGCCGCGTCGCCTCCGCCCTGCGGCACGCGCGCTTCGACGGCCGCACCCCGACGGGCGTCGAGTGGGTGCCGCAGGCCGCGCCGCCGGCCGCGACGGCCGTCGTACCCGGGCTGCCGCAGGGACCGGGCCGTCGCGTCGTGCTCGTCACCAACCCGGGGCTGGACCCGACGGTCGTCCAGCTGCAGCTGACGACGGGGGAGGGGCAGCTCGTGCCGCCCGGGCTCGACGCCGTCGAGGTCCCGGCCGGCACCACCGTCGCCACCGACATCACGCAGCTCACGGACACGACGCCCGCCTCCGTACGCGTGACATCCGACGGCGGCCCGGTGCTCGCCGGAGCGTTCGTCTACGACGCCCAGGGGACGTCGCCGGTGAAGGACTTCTCGTACGCCGGCAGCACGGCGCCGCTCAGCGGGCCGGCGCTGCTGACGGACCTGGTGCTGGACCGCCCGACGGAGTCGACGCTGCTGCTGAGCGCGCCCGACGGCGATGCAGCCGTCACGGTGACGCCTGTGCCTGTGCTCGGCGAGCCGGGCGGGCTGCCGCCCGCCAGGACGGTGCCGGTTCCCGGTGGGCGGACCGTCGCTGTCCGGCTGTCGACGTTCCTGCCGCCGGGCGCGAGCGGCCGGTTCGCGGTGGAGGTCCGGCCCGCGGGAGCCGCCCCCGTCTACGCGTCGCGGTACCTGCGCGAGCGTGGCGAGCTCGGCCCGCTCACGACGCTGCTCGAGCTGCGCGGAGCGGCGCAGCGCGTACCGCTGCCCGCGGTGGTCCGCGACCCGGCGGTCGGGGTCAGTCGCTAGGGGGATCGACCTCGTCCGGGTCGAGCCCGAGCAGGCGCGCCACCTGGTCGACGACCACGTCGTGCACCAGATCGGCGAGGTCGGTGCGGTCGACGGCCCGCGCCTCGAGCGGCCGGCGGTAGACGACGACCCGCGCCGGTGTCGCCTCCCCGCGCTGGTCGACCGCCGCCGGCAGCAGCCGTCCGAGCGGAACGGCGCCGCCGGCCGTCTCGTCCGCCACGACGTCCTCGTCGTAGTCGAGAAGCGAGCCGTCGGCGGGTACGGCCGGCACGTCCTCGACCGCGGACTCGACGCCTTCCAGCTGCTTCGCCCAGCGCTCCTCGAGGTGCTCGACGGCGTCCAGCACGAGGTCGTCGAACCGCTGGCCGCGCGTCTGCGCCAGGGGCACGCGTACGTCCCGGCCGGCCAGCTGCACGGTCGGCGGCACGAGGACGCCGCGCAGGCCACGGCCGTGCCGGTCGCGCCGCCGCCGGTTGCTGCTCACGAGCCGCGAGGCTAGGCGACACGGGCCGCGGACAGGCCCCTCCTGGTGGTCACGGGTCGTGGCTCCGGCTACCGTCCCGCTCGTGAGCCCCGTCCGGCGCTGCTCGCGCTCCGCGTGCAGCCTTCCCGCCATCGCGACGCTGACCTATGTCTACGCAGACTCCACCGCGGTGGTCGGCCCGCTCGCGGTGCACGCCGAGCCGCACTGCTACGACCTGTGCGAGGCGCACGCGGACCGGCTCACCGCGCCGCGTGGCTGGGAGGTCGTCCGGCACGAGCCGTCACCGGACACCGTCGCCGCCCGTAGCTCTGACGACCTCGAGGCGCTCGCCGACGCCGTGCGCGAGGCGGCCCGGCCGCGGCCGAGCAGCACGCCCCCCGAGCCGGGCACCGGGCGGCGCGGGCACCTACGCGCGCTCCCCACGCCGGGCTGATGTCCGTTTTGTCCTAGACACGCCGGTCCCTCAAGCGAATCGCGGATTACGCCGAACGGGTGTCAACACCTTCTTCCCGCCGGTGAACCCCAGGAGCCCCCGATGTCCCTCGTGACCACCCCCGCCAGCAAGCTCGGCACCTGCGGTACCTGCACCAGCACCCGCATCACCGAGATCACCATGACGCTGACGGACGGCTCCATCGTCGACTTCGTCTCCTGCCACTCCTGCGAGACCAAGTCCTGGAAGCAGGCCGGCGTGGACCTCGACATCACCTCGGTCCTGGGCAAGGCCAAGAAGCACAAGGTCGCCGCCTGACGCACTCCCCTACGGCAGCCGCCGTAGCACCGGCGGCTGCTCGCTAGGGTCGGGTCGTGCCTGCCCCCCGCGACCTGTCCACGATCATCAAGGCCTACGACGTACGAGGCGTGGTCCCCGACCAGCTCAACGCGGACATCGCCCGCGCCATAGGCGCCGCGTTCGCCCGCTTCGCCGGGGCACCGAAGATCGTCATCGCCCGCGACATGCGCGAGTCGGGCGTCGAGCTCAGCCGGGCGTTCGCCGAGGGCGCGGCCGGTCAGGGCGTGGACGTGGTCGACGCCGGCATGGGG
>JBHENF010000149.1:0-4027 GCA_046262175.1 Mycobacteriales bacterium | reverse complement strand
GTGCAGCGGTCCGTGCCGGCGCCGGCCGAGGCCGGACCCGCCGCGAGGCCCGCCGTGCCTGCTGCGGCGGAACCCGCGCGCGTCGCGGGTACCACCTCGCGCGTGGTCGCCCCCGCTTCGCGCAGGCGCACAACCGTGACCGAGGAGCACGCGCTGCCGTGCGCGGACGTGCCGGCCGGAGCCGGGGCCGGCAACGGCGCGTGCTCGAAGGACGCGCGCACCAGCCTGTACGTCGGCCCCACGCTCCCGGACAACCCGACCGGCATCCGCGACGTCGGCATCTCCAGCGACAAGCTCCGCTGCGAGGACACACCCGACACGGCTCTGACCCACTGCTCCGCGAACCCCAGCACCGGAGGAACCCGATGACCCGCCGCCGCATCCTGCTCGGCGCCGCGCTGCTCGGCGTGCTCGCCGGCACCGCCGCTCCCGCGCTGGCCGAGGACGGTCGCACGACCGTCTGCCTGGTCACCACCAACGACCGGAACAACCCCGGGGCCGAGCCCGTGTGCGTGTGGGTGCCGGTGGAGAAGTCGCAGCCCTAGGGGGTCGTGGACCGGCCGGTGCGCGGCGCCGGGATCGGCGCGTCCATCGCCTGCCGGAACCGTTCGTACGCCTGCACCGAGTCGGCCGCCTCGACCGGTCCGCGGGACCGGCTCGTCCAGGACGTCCAGGCGATGGCGCCCAGCGTGGCGACAGGGACGGGGAGCAGCCAGACGAGCCAAGCGGGCACGGCCGGACTGTAGCCCCGCACCGTGCCCTTGCTAGGGACTTCCGACCCATTCCTGCGCGCCGTCGTCGAACACCTGGCGCTTCCACACCGGCACGGTCTGCTTGAGGTCGTCGATGAGCCGGCGGGCCGCCTCGAACGCCTCGGCGCGGTGCGGCGCGGCGGCGGCCACCACGACGGCGACGTCACCGACAGCCAGCACCCCTGTCCGGTGCACCGCAGCCAGCGCGCACACCGGCAGGTCCGCGGCGACGGCCTCGGCGACGCGCCGCAGCGCAGCCTCGGCGTCGGGATGCGCGACGTACTCGAGCTCGGCGACGCCCTTGCCGCCGTCGCTGTCGCGGACCAGCCCGGTGAACGAGACGACCCCGCCGGCGCCCGCGTCCGCGACCGCGGCGAGCACCTCGGCCGGATCGATCGCGGTGTCGCGCAGGGCGAGCAGGCGGATGACCACAGGGCCACGCTAGAGCCGGCGGCGGCGACGGCGCGCCTGGCGTACCAGCGCCGCCGTGCCGAGCAGTGCCACGCTGGCTCCGGCGGCGGTGTAGGCGCCCGCGCGGCCGCTGCCGTGCGCGTCCCGCTCGGCGAGGTGCGCCCGCAGCGCGGCCTCGTTGGTCCACGACGGCCCCCAGCCCAGCGCTCGCAGCCGCTCGCTGGTCACCACGATCGGGGCCAGCAGGTGGTCCAGGTCGCGCGGCGACGCGCTGGAGAGCCCGAGCCGGTGCAGACGCTCCGCCGTCGCCAGCGCGACGCCGGCGGGCAGCTCGACCCGGCGCCTGCCACTGATCCGCTCGACCTCGGTCTGCGGCAGCCAGCCGTCGCAGCCGACGGTGGCGGCGCCGGTCAGCCGCCCCTCCGCCGCCAGCACCAGCGCCGACACCAGGTCGTCCACGTGGCACAGCTGCCACAGGGGCTCGCTCCCCCGGGCGGCGAGCAGCCGCGGGGCGGCCAGCTGGCGCAGCAGCCTGCCCTCGTACCCCGCTCCGACGAGCGCCGCCGGCCGCAGCACCGCCACCTCGACGCCGGTACGGACCGCGTGCTCGGCCAGCCGCTCCACCTCGAGGTGGTCGCCGAGCAGCCCGTCGTCCGGCTCCGCCCGCAGCGGCGCGGCGTCGGGCAGCGGCACCGGCTGCCCGGGCACCGCCCCGTACACCTCGGCGGACGTCGTCAGGACCACCCGCCGCACGCCGGTGGTCCGGGCCGCTTCCAGCAGCGCGGCGGTGCCGCCGACGTTGAGGGCGCGGCGCTCGGGCCCTGACAGCGCGCTGTCGTACGTCATCGCGAGGTGCACGACCGTGCCCACGCCGCGCAGGTCGGCGACGTCCACGGGTACGCCGTCGAGCCGCTCGAGCAGCAGCCGGCCGAGCCCGGTCGAGGCACCCGTCAGGCCGATGCGGCCGCGGCGCCTCATGCCGCCTCCGGGGTTAGCGTGGAGCGCATGCGCCGGAGCCTGCCCTGACCCGCCCGCCGTTCGGCTTCGGGCCCTCCGACCGGCCGGACGAGCCGAACGACCCGAACGACCCGCTGGGGCTGGCGAAGATGCTCGGGATGGGCGGCAGCGACCTGTTCGCACAGCTGTCGCAGCTGATGTCCTGGAGCGGCGGCCCGGTCAACTGGGACCTCGCGGCGAGCATGGCGACCGGAGCCGCGAAGGACGGCGACCGCGCGGTGACGGCGGAGGAGTCGCGGCAGGTGGCGGATGCGTGCCGGCTGGCCGACCTCTGGCTGGATCCGGTCACGAGCATGCCCGGCAGCGGCGGCGAGGGCCGGGCCGCCACGCGCGTCGGCTGGATCGAGAGCACGCTGCCGGCCTGGCGCCAGCTCGTCGACCCGGTCGCCGGCCGTGTGGTCGCCGCCATGGGCGGCGCGATGGAGAAGGGGCTCCAAGGCGGCTTCGACGAGCTGCCGGAGGAGATGCGCGGGATGCTCGCCGGCGCCGGCCCACTGCAGGGCGTGATGGAGCAGGTCGGCGGCTTCGTGTTCGGCGCGCAGGTGGGGCAGGCGCTCGGCGCGCTGGCGGCCGAGGTGCTGTCGTCCACCGAAGTCGGGCTGCCGCTCGGCGAGGCCGGTCGGCCGGCGCTCGTCCCGCAGAACGTCGCCGCGTTCGCCGACGGACTGGAGGTGCCCGCGGACGAGGTCCGGCTGTACCTCGCGTTGCGCGAGTGCGCGCACCAGCGGCTGTTCGCGCACGTGCCCTGGCTCAAGGCGCACCTGTTCGACGCCGTCGACGCGTACGCGCGGGGCATCGAGGTGGACCCGGCGGCGATCGAGGAGGCGGTCGGCTCGCTCGACCCGTCGGACCCGGAGAGCCTGCAGCGGGCGCTCGGCGAGGGGCTGTTCGAGATGCAGCCGACGGAGGTCCAGCAGCTCGCCCTCGCCCGGCTCGAGACCGCTCTCGCACTCGTGGAGGGCTGGGTGGACGCCGTCGTCGACGCCGCCGCGTCCGGTCCGCTGCCGTCGGCGGCCGCGCTGCGCGAGACGCTGCGCCGGCGCCGCGCCTCCGGCGGCCCCGCCGAGCAGACGTTCGCGACGCTGGTCGGCCTGCAGCTGCGGCCGCGCCGGCTGCGGGAGGCCGCCGCGCTGTGGTCCGCCGTGGCCGACGCCCGGGGTACGGACGGCCGAGACGCCCTGTGGACGCACCCGGACCTGCTGCCGAGCGCAGCGGACCTCGACGACCCCGCCGCGTTCGTCGCGCGCACGGGCGCCGGCGGCAGCGGGGGCGCGTCGGACAGCGGGACGGACTGGGACGCCGAGCTGCGCGGGCTCGACGACTGATCTCACGGCGAACTCGCCGCGGCGACCCCCTCGAGGTAGCCGCGGGCGCGCTCGGCCTTCGGGTACCGCCCGACGAGCGCCCAGAACGCCGGGTCGTGCCCGGGCTGAAGCAGGTGCGCCAGCTCGTGCACCAGCACGTAGTCCACGACCCAGTCCGGCAGGCCCTGCAGCCGGCTGGACAGCCGGATCGTCCCGTCGGCCGGGGTGCAGGAGCCCCAGCGGCCGTTCTGCCGGCGAGACCAGGTGACGCTGGTCGGCACGGCGCGCCCGTCCAGGTAGCGCTCGCTGAGGTCGGCGGCCCGCTGCTCGAGCGCGTCCACGGCCGGCCGCCGGCGGGCCTCCTGACGCTCCAGCCGGGCCAGCATCTCGACCACCCAGCGTTCCTCGTCCGCCTTCGACATCCGGGCCGGCAGCAGGACCACGGTGCGCCCGTCCTGGCGGTAGGCCGAGATCGTCCGGCGCCGCCGGTCGCTGCGCACCACCTCGACGCCGTCGGCGCGGGTGCGGCGAACCGGGGGCACG
>JBHENF010000148.1:0-5724 GCA_046262175.1 Mycobacteriales bacterium | reverse complement strand
GACCGCCGTGCTTGCACAGCCGGTACAGCCCGAAGGCCAGCAGAGCCAGGCCGAGCGGACGGACGGTCATCTGCAGCGGGACCCGGGCCAGGTCGTACCAGCGACGCCCGAACCACGCCGGCAGGTCGAGGAAGCCGTGCGGGAAGCTGTAGCCCCAGTACGCGAACAGCGCCGCGTTCTCGGTCGTGGCCCGCAGGACGAGCAGGTACGACACGAGCAGGCTGACCAACCACGGCGACAGGACCAGCCCGACGCGCAGCGCGCGCCTGTTGTCGCCGGCGATGAGCGGCCGGAGCACCAGCACCAGGCTGAGGGCGGCGAGGACGAACACGGACGGGTGGCTCGCCCACACGGCGACGGCGGCAGCCGCCGAGAAGCGCCGCAGCGGCGTGCCGTCCGCGGTCCGGCTCGGGACCTTGAAGGCGAGCAGCAGCAGGACGAGGACGACGAGGACGTCCGTGGAGTACTGCTTGACCTCGTTGGCGTAGTAGACGAGCCCCGGGTGCAGAGCAACCAGCAGCACGGGCACAGGGACGAGGACGCGGGGCAGCACCTGCCGGGCGAGCAGCAGGGTCAGCCACAGGACGCCGAGCCCGGCGAGCAGGGGGAGCAGGCGCAGGGCCCGCTCGCTGCTGCCGAACACGTCGACGGCGAGCCGCTCGATCCACAGCCACAGCAGCGGCGCCGTCTGGCTGTGCGCGAGCGGGTCGGTCAGCAGCTGCCCGAAGCCCCGGTGCACGAGGTTGTCCGCGATGAGCACCTCGTCGAGCCACAGCGACCGACCGCCGGCCCACTGGCGCAGCCGCGCGAGGGCGCCGAGACCGATGGCGACGAACGGGACCCAGCTGACCCAGATCGTCCGCACCAGGTCCGGAACCGGTGACGCCGGCGCTCGGTGCCGGGCGTCCACGACCGGCCTCGGCGCGCGCCGTGGCGCTGCCCGAGAGACCGCGTGCGTCACGCCGGGCGGGACCGGACGCGTTCGCGCGCCAGGATCCAGACGGCTTCGGCGCCGTCCTTCCAGGTGAGCTTCTTGCCCTCCTCGCGGGTGCGCGCCTTGTAGCTGATCGGCACCTCGTACGGGCGGTAGCCCTTGCGCAGCAGCTTGCCGGTGACCTCGGCCTCCATGCCGAAGCCGTCGCTGCGGACGGACAGCTCGCGGTACAGCGGCAGCGGCATGAGCTTGAAGCAGGTCTCGAGATCGCTGATCCAGCAGTCGTACGCGATGTTCGCGAACATGGTGACCGCCTTGTTGCCCACGACGTACCAGAAGCTGTACGCGGTGTGCGACCCGAAGCTGCGTGTGCCGTAGACGACCGCCGCCTCGCCGCTGAGGACGGGGGCGAGCAGGACCGGGATCTCCTCCGGCGCGTACTCGAGGTCGGCGTCGCAGATGATCATGTAGTCGCCGGTCGCGTGCTGCGCCGCCGTCCGGATCGCCGCGCCCTTGCCCCGGTTGGCGGGGTGGTGCACCACGGTCGTCCGCGGGTCGGTCAGCCCGGCCAGCAGGTCCCCGGTCGCGTCGGTGCTGCCGTCGTTGACGATCACGACCTCGACCTCGCACGGGTAGTCCACGTCGAGGATCCGCTTGAGCGCTGCGACCACCGTTGCCGCCTCGTCGTAGACGGGTACGAGGACGGACAGCTTCACGATCCCAAACGCTAGCCGACCAGCTCCGGATGGCCGCGGAACCAGTCGATGGTGCGGCCGAGCCCCTCCGCGAGCTCCACCTGGGGCTCCCAGTCCAGCTCGCGCTTGGCGAGCGCGATGTCGGGCTGGCGGACCGAGGGGTCGTCCTCGGGGCGCGGGATGAACACGATCTCGCTCTCGGACTTGCTCAGCTCCTTGATGCGCTCGGCCAGCTCGAGCATCGTCAGCTCGTACGGGTTGCCGATGTTGACCGGGCCGGGCAGGTCGCTGCGCAGCAGTCGCAGGATGCCCTCGACGAGGTCGCTGACGTAGCAGACCGAGCGGGTCTGGCTGCCGTCACCGGCGACCGTGATGGGCTCGCCACGGAGGGCCTGGCGGATGAACGTCGGAATGGCCCGGCCGTCGTTGGGCCGCATGCGCTCGCCGTAGGTGTTGAAGATGCGCAGGATCGCCGCGTCCACATTGTGCGTGCGGCGGTAGGCCATGGTGAGCGCCTCGGCGTAGCGCTTCGCCTCGTCGTAGACGCCGCGCGGGCCGACGGGGTTGACGTGGCCCCAGTACGTCTCCGGCTGCGGGTGCACCTGCGGGTCGCCGTACGTCTCGCTCGTGCTGGCGAGCAGGAAGCGCGCGCCCTTCTCCTTCGCCAGGCCGAGTGCGTGCAGGGTTCCGATGGAGCCGACCTTCAGGGTCTCGATGGGCAGCTGCAGGTAGTCGATGGGGCTGGCCGGGCTGGCGAAGTGCAGGATCTGGTCGACCGGTCCGGGGACGTGGATGTGGTCGGTGATGTCGGCCTTGCGCAGCCGGAAGCCGTCGCGCTCCATCAGGTGCTCGACGTTGGTCGGGCTGCCGGTCAGGAAGTTGTCGAGGGCGAGCACCTCGCAGCCGTCGGCGAGCAGCCGCTCGCACAGGTGCGAGCCCAGGAAGCCCGCCCCGCCGGTCACCACCACGCGCGTCGTCATGAAGAAGAACCTAGGTGAGTGCGCGCCGGGGGACTCGAACCCCCACGCCCGAAGGCACGGCGACCTAAGCGCCGCGCGTATGCCGATTCCGCCAGGCGCGCGTTCGGCCGAGGCTACGCCGACCGATCCTTCAGTCGAGGCCGAGGTCGCGCCGCAGCTTCGCGACGTGGCCCTTCGCCTTGACGCCGTAGGACGCCCGCTCGACCACGCCCTGCTCGTCCAGCACGAACGTCGACCGGATCACCCCGACGACCGTCTTGCCGTACAGCGACTTCTCGCCGTACGCCCCGTACGCGGTCAGCACGTCCTTGGTCGGGTCGGACAGCAGCGGGAACGTCAGCCCCTCTGCGTCCCTGAACGTCGCCAGCTTCGCGACGGGATCGGGAGACAGGCCGACCACCTCGTACGCCGCCGCCTGCAGCGACGCGAGGCTGTCGCGGAAGTCGCAGGCCTGGGTCGTGCAGCCGGGGGTGGAGGCCGCCGGGTAGACGTACAGCACGACCTTGCGCCCGCGCAGCGACGCGAGCGAGACCGTCTTCCCGTCGGCCGAAGACAGGGTGAACGGCGGGGCGACGTCGCCGGGCGACAGGCGGGGGCTCTGAGACATCCGACGAGGCTACGTCCCCAGTTGCGAGTGATGTGCAACAGCACTAGCGTGGCAAGAGCCAGCTGACCCTTGGCCCGAGCACCCGGAGTGCACCGCATGGACATCGCTCTCGCCAGCTCAGCCGCGGGGCTGACCTTCGGCGTCGCCGCCTCGACCCTCGGCTTCGGCCTGCGGCACGGCGCAGACCTCGACCACATCGCCGCGCTCACCGACATGGCGTCCACAAGTCGCGACCGGCGCCGGTCGGCCGTCCTGTCCGCCTGCTACGTCGCGGGCCACGCCGCCGTGCTGACGACGCTGGGCACGGTGGCGATCCTGTTCGGCGCCAGCCTGCCCGCCGGCGTGGACGCCGTGATGGGTCGGGTCGTCGGCGCGACCTTGGTCCTCCTCGGCGTCTACGTCGGGATCGGCTTGATCCGCAACGGCACCGAGGTCCGGCTGCGCAGTCGCTGGATGCTGCTCGGTGACGCTGCCCGCGCCACCGGCCGAGCTGCCCGCACCGGCGCGCGCCGACTCCGCTCGCACCGCCACCCGCACGACACCGGACACCACGCCGACGTCGCCGCACGCGTCCGCGTCGGGGCTGCCACCGCGCTGGCGGACCAGCCCCTCGACGTGCACGAGCACGACCACGTGCACATCAGCCAGGACACCACCTCCCGTCGGGCGGCTCTGGGCATCGGTGCGCTGCACGGGGTCGGCGGCGAGACGCCGACGCAGGTCCTGCTGTTCATCACGGTCGCAGGCGTCGGCGGGACGGGGGTCGGACTGCTTCTGCTGCTCGTCTTCCTCGTCGGGCTCGTCATCAGCAACACCGGCATTGCGCTCGTGGCGGGGCTGGGCATCGGTGGCGAGGGCCGCTCGCCGAAGGTGTTCGCCGTCCTCGCCGCGCTCACGGGCCTCTGGAGCATCGTGTTCGGCTGCATGCTCCTCGTCGGCCGTGGACTCGGGGCCTGAGCGGAGATCGCGCCGACGCGGCAGGATGCGCGCGTGGCACGCGAACCGGAGGCCCGCCTCCTCATCGAGGACTACGCCGTGGTCGGGGACACCAGCACCATGGCGCTGATCGGCAAGGACGGCTCGGTGGACTGGCTGTGCCTGCCGCGCTTCGACAGCTCCGCCTGCTTCGCGAAGCTCCTGGGCGACGAGAGCAACGGCCGCTGGCAGGTCGTGCCGCGGCACTGGTCGAAGGGCGCCGTCAGGAACCTGTCGCGCCGCTACCGGCCCGGCACCATGATCCTGGAGACGACGTACGAGACAGAGACCGGCCGGGTGCGCGTGACCGACGCGATGCCGCCGCGCGATCGGCACGCCGAC
Organism: Mycobacteriales bacterium; assembly: GCA_046262175.1. Classification (GTDB taxonomy): domain Bacteria; phylum Actinomycetota; class Actinomycetes; order Mycobacteriales; family SCTD01; genus RYN-124. The sequence goes on along the minus strand of JBHENF010000148.1, from coordinate 1,191 downwards.
CTGATCCGGCGGATCGAGGGTCTGGACGGCGAGGTCGAGATGGCGATGCGGTGGGTCGTGCGCTTCGCGTACGGCGACGCGGTCCCGTGGATGCGCCGGATCCAGGACGAGGACGGGAACAAGGCGGTGAGCGCCGTCGCCGGACCGGACGCCGTGCTGCTGCGCGGGCACGTCCTGCCCGAGCCGGACAGGAGTGAGGGGCACCGGGCCCACCACACGCACTTCACGGTGAAGGCCGGCGACACGGTGGACCTGACCATGTCCTGGTACGCGAGCCACGAGCCGATGCCGCACTGCCACGACGTCGGCGACGGGCTCGACAAGACCGAGCGGTTCTGGCGGGAGTGGAGCGACAGGTCCACGTACGACGGCCCGTACCGCGAAGCCGTCGACCGCTCCCTGCTCACGCTCAAGGCGATGACGTACGAACCGACCGGCGGCATCGTCGCGGCGCCGACGACGTCGCTGCCGGAGCAGATCGGTGGCCCGCGGAACTGGGATTACCGGTTCTGCTGGCTGCGCGACGCGACCCTCGTCCTCAGCGCGCTGCTGGACGCGGGCTACACGGAGGAGGCCGCCGCGTGGCGCTCGTGGCTGCTGCGTGCGATCGCCGGCTCGCCCGAGCAGATGCAGATCATGTACGGCTTGCACGGCGAGCGGCAGCTGCCCGAGCTCGAGCTGTCGTGGCTGCCGGGTTACGAGGGCAGCGGGCCGGTCCGGATCGGCAACGCGGCGTCCGAGCAGTTCCAGCTCGACGTGTACGGGGAGGTCGCGGCCGCCCTTTACTCGGCCACACAGGCAGGCCTGGCTCCCGACGACATGGCCTGGGACGTCACCCGGGCCTCGCTGGCCCACCTCGAGAGCGTCATGGACAAGCCGGACTCCGGGTTGTGGGAGGTCCGCGGCGAGGAGCGGCACTTCACGTTCAGCAAGATGATGGTGTGGGTAGCCTTCGACCGGGCCGTGCGCGCCGTGGAGGAGCTGGGCGCGCGGGGCGACGCCGACCACTGGCGCCGGCTGCGCGACCAGGTGCACGCGGAGATCTGCGAGCGCGGCTGGAACGACGAGGTCGGCGCGTTCACGCAGTACTACGGCGGCAGCGAGCTCGACGCGTCCGTGCTCGTGATGCCGTCGGTGGGATTCCTGCCGGGGGACGACGCGCGCTTCCTGTCGACCCTCGCTGCTGTCGAG
>JBHENF010000147.1:0-7807 GCA_046262175.1 Mycobacteriales bacterium | reverse complement strand
TGCGGTCCCTGGTCGGGCAGGCCGAGGGTCTGCAGGTCCTCTGGGGACGAGCCCCCGAGGAGGGCGGCGCACCGGCGTACTGGCCTTGGCGGGAGATCGCCGCGGCCGGCGGGTGGGACGTGTCGTGGACCGGAGCCGACGCGTGGGCGATGTCCGCGAAGGTCGCCGCTGCCGCCCACGCGGCCGCACGCGAGATGCCCCTCTTGCTGCTCCTCGACGACCTGCACGCGGCCGACGACGACACGCTGCGCATGACGGCGTACCTCGCTCGTGCGCTCGTCGACGCTCCGGTCGCGCTGGTCGCCGGCGCCCGACCCGACGAGCGGCTGGCCGCGGTCGCCCGCGCGTCCGACCCGCTGCAGCTCGGCCCGCTCGACCGCGCGGCCGCCGAGCAGCTCATCGACCAGCACGCGCCGGGGGCGCTCGCCGACGAGGCGCGGCGCGCGATTCACGAGGTGGCCGAAGGCAACCCGTTGGTGCTGCGCGAGCTCGCCCGCGCGGCAGGGGCCGGGCGGCTGCCCCGCGAGGTGCGGGTCGCGGTCGTCCAGCGCCTCGCGCCGCTCGACCCGCCGACGCGACGCCTGGTCGATCTGGCCGCGGTGCTCGGTCGAAGGTTCGACGTCGCGGCACTGGCGCGGCTGGCGCAGCGGACCGAGGAGGAGGTGGTGGCGACCCTTGACCCGCTGCGCCGGCTCGGGGTCGTCGACGGCAGCGGCCCGAGCTGGTCGTTCAGCCACCAGGTCGTCCGCGACGTCGTGCACGACGCGCTGGCGGAGGACGTCCGGCTCGCGGCTCACCGGGATGCGGCGGCGGTACTTGCGGGCAGCAACGCGGTGGTGGCCGGCCACCTGCTCGCTGCGGTGCCTGCGGTGCCGGCTGCGGAGGCCGTGGCCGCCGCACGCGTCGCGGCTGCCGAGGCGGGCGCCATCGGCGCGCACGGCGAGCGGGCGGCGCTCCTCGCGCGGGCGCTGCAGCTGGTGGTCGACGAGGACGCGCGCCTGGACCTGCTGCTCGAGCTGGGCGCCGCACGTACGTCGGCGGGTGCCGTCGGCGGGGCGGTCTCCGCGTACGACGAGGCAGCCGCGCTGGCTGCCCGGATCGGTGACGAGCCCCGCCGCGGGATCGCGCTGCTCGGTCGCGCCGAACGGGTCGAGACGGGCCTAGGGGTCGTCGACCACCTGCCCGCGCTCGGCGAGGCGGCGCGGGCAGCGCGGGTCGCCGGTGCCCTGCCGCTGCTCGTCCGCCTCCTCGCCCGCCGCGCCACCTTGCGCGCCGCGCACGCCGACCTCCGCGGGCCTGTCGACGAGGCGCAGGAGGCGGTCGAGCTGGCCCGCCCGCTGGGCGACCCGCGGCTGCTCGCGGTGGCTCTCAACGCTGTGCACGTGTGCTGCTGGGGGCCCGGCGGCGAGGAGCGGCCCGCTCGGGTCAGCGCGGAGCTCGTCGGGGTGGCGGCCGCGAGCGGCGACGGCGACCTGATCGTGGAGGCGGAGGTGGCCCGCATGGTCGACGCGCTGCGGACCGGCGACCTGATCGCGTACGACGACGCGCTCGCGCGCGCCACCGCCGTCGCCGACCGCACCCGGTCACCGCGGCACCGCTACTTCGTGCTGACCCGGCGGGCCACCCGTTTGCTGGTGGCCGGCCGTCTCGCCGAAGCCGGCCAGCTCGTGCGACGCGCGTACGAGATAGGTCTGTCGATCGAGGAGCCGGACGCGCTGCAGGTGTCGTGGGGCGCCCAGTTCCTCGTCCTCGCCGAGCTCAACCCGGCGGAGGACCTCCTGGAGATGGCGGAGGTCCTGGCGCAGTACCGGACCGCCGAGCCACGGGTCGCCGTCGTCGAGGCCAACCTGCGCGCGGCGGCTGGGGAGCTGCCGGAGGCGGCGCGGCTGCTCGCTGCGCACCTGGACGAGTTCGACGCCGCCGACACCCTCGCCGCCTCCGACCTGTCGTGGGGCGTGCTGATGGCGCTCACCGCCGTCGCCACGGAAGACCCGCCGCTCGCCGCGCGCGTCGAGGCTGCGTTGACGCCGTACCGCGGGAGGCTGGTCGTCAACGCGGGCGCCGTGACCTTCTGCGGCGCCGTCGAGCACTGGCTCGGGCTGCTTGCCCAGGTGCAGGGCCGGCAGGACGAGGCGCGGGCGCTGCTCGCTGACGCGCTGGCGCGGTACCGGCGGATGGGCGCGACGTGGTTCGTGCGGGAGGTCGAGCAGGCGCTGGCGCGGGCCGCACCGCCCGCCGTGGCCGGCGGGCTGCGGGAGGCCTTGCTGCGCGAGGTCGATGGCGGTTGGGAGGCCGGCTGGAGCGGCACCGCCCACCGCCTGCCCGACGCGCGCGGCCTGCACCACCTGCACGCGCTGGTCTCCGCCGCGGGCCGGGAGGTGCACGCGGTCGACCTCGTCACGCCGGGCGCGTCCGCGCTCGTCACGTCGCACGCCCGCCAGGCCCTGCTCGACGGAACGGCGAAGGTCGCCTACCGGCGGCGGATCTCCGAGCTGCAGGCGCAGGTGGCCGAGGCGGAGGAGGACGGTGACGTCGAGACCGCGGCGCAGGCCGCAAGCGAGCTGGAGACACTGCTGGGCGAGCTCCGCCGTGCTGTCGGGCTCGGCGGGCGTGACCGGCATGCGCCCGATGATGCCGAGCGCGCGCGGGTCGCGGTGCGCAAGGCGGTCACGGCCGCGCTGACGCGGCTGGCCGAGCACGACCCGTCGTTCGCCGCCCACCTGCGCGCCTCCGTGCGCACCGGCTCGCGCTGCGCGTACGAGCCGGACCCCGCTGTCCAGGTGCGCTGGCTGCTGCGCTGAGGCCTGACGGTGCTTGCCGCTGCAGAACAACCCTGTCAGGGCCGGCCGCTCCAGAAGCCGACAACCTGCCAACCCGTGTCCGGGAAGCCGCTTGCGCGCGCGACCCTGGCGGACGCCTCGTTGTCCGGCGCGTGCAGGTAGATCACAGCCCGGCCTTCCGCGAGGACGGCACGGGCTGCCTGCGCCACCAGCCGGCGGGCCGTCCCCTGGCCGCGGGCTCGTTCGTCCGTGACCACGGCGATCTCCCGCCCCGTTTCGTGGTGCTCCTTGAGGCCGACCCCGCCGAGGTAGCGGCCCTCGTCGTCAAGCGCCACCAGGACGTTCCCGCCGAAGGGCCGAAGCCATGGCGGTACGCGCGGGTCGCCTTCGTCTGCGAGCGCGGCCGGCAGCCAGACACCGACGTCGGGGAGCACGTCGCTGCTCGGTACGTCCTGCGCCCAGCGCAGCACCCCTGCACCGGCCGTTCCCGGGCTTCCCACTGCGGTCGGAAGCGCCGCCAGCAGGGCGGCCAGGTCGGGCAGCGGCCGCTCGAGCCGCGCCGCCACCGCCGGCGGCACGCGGACGACGCAGCGGCCGTCGGGGTCGACGGCGCCGGTCACGCCGCGCGCTCTGCCGTCCCAGCCCGGTGCGTCCGGTTCGGGGTCGGCGACCACTCGGACCGGCAGCGACGGCGGCCAGCCGCCGAGCCACGCGGACAGGTGATCGGTCGGAGGAGGCTGCACAGCGCCTAGGAAGCGACGTCCGCAGCGCGCCCGACGCGGTACAAGACCCAGCCTCCGACGACCAGCCCGAGCCCGACGGCAAGGAAGCCGAGGTCCCATGACAACGGCCCGCCGAGATCGTCCCGTACGTGGTGGACGCCGAGGATCTGATGGTCGATCACGCCCTCGACGAGGTTGAAGACTCCCCACCCGGCGATCACCAGCCCGATCTGCGACCGCCAGCTGCCTGCCACGCGCCCGCGCCGCCAGGCGCCGTGCAAGGTGACAACCCCGAGGAGCACCAGCAGCCACGTACCGAGATGGAAAATCCCGTCCGCGACGGTGTTCGCTTCCAGCCCAGCCAGCGTGCCCGGGTCGTTCCCGGTGTCACTGATCATGTGGTGCCACTGCAACAGCTGGTGGAGAACAATGCCGTCGAGGAAGCCGCCGAACCCGAGGCCGAGCAGGAGACCGGGCGCCCTGGCCGGTGGCGCCGCCCCGGCCCGGTCGGCAACGTTCACACGGCGGGCACTGCCCTCCTACGTGAGCAGGAAACACCGTCGAACGCGGCGCCGAGGGGGCAGAGGTCAGCCGATCAACAGCTCGCAGATGCGCGCGGCGACGTCAGCGGGCGGCACTCGCCGGCTGAACGCGGCGCGCGCTCCGGCTTCGAGGAACTGCCCGATGTCGTCGTCGTTCTCGACCTGGACGACGATCAGGGTGCCGGGGGCGTACCGGCGGACGTCCCGGACCACTTCGGCACCTCCGACGAGTGGCAGCTTGTCCTCGACGAGAAGCAGGTCGGGCTGCTCCGCGACCACGCGCCCGATGGCGTCTGCGCCGTTCGACAGCTCGCCGACGATGCAGATCCCGCTGGCGCGCAGATCGTTGCCGACCTTGCCTTTGAACCAGTCGTTGCGATGCGCCACGACGGCGCGGGGCGCAGCGCTCGACCTCAGCAGGTCGCCGCTGTCCCGCAGCTGCCGGTCGGTCGCCTCCACCAGGGCTCGGTGCTGCCGGCGGATGACGTCCAGCCGACGCGAGCGGTCCATCCGCATCTCCCGGCTGTTGCTCTCGGTGGCCCACAGCTCGACCTCCCGCCGCGTCTGGTTCCAACCGGCGATGCCGGACAGCTGGTCGATCAGCCGTTCGGTGTCGGTGCGGACGGACACGGCCCGGAGGTCGGAACGGTCAGCGATCGTCACAGCGGGGCACCTGTCGTGAGGTGTCTGTGCGGCGGACGCGGGAGCGAACCAACGCCGGACACAGACCCGGGCGGCTGCGAGCTCAACCAGCACGAACGGTACGCCTCCTGTCAATCGTCCTGGCCCTGCGGCCGACCGCGGCCGACGTGCCCTGCGCTCGGCATTGCCGCAGTCCTGTCGTCGTCCTGAGGCACCCGGAGGCGCGGCGAAGCGACCGTCGAGCAGGCGAGGACTGCCCAGGGCTCGACTTGACGGCATCACGTACATTTCTCGTGGTTGAGCCAGCAGCCGACGGGTCCAGTGACCCCGTCCTGCGGCCAGTGGCCGCTCCCCGCGCTCCGGAAGCCGAGGTGGCCGCCATGTCCGTTCTGCAGCACGACAAAACCGCTCCCGAGACCTGGCGCCCGCGGGCCGAGGTCGACATCCTCGTCGACCAACTTCGTGCCATCGACGCGTGGAACGGCGCGCAGCGCTCGCGTCGATCTGGCGAGGACGCGGCGGCGGCGGTCGCCCGTACCCGCGAGATGCGCCTGGACCTGTCCCGCCGCATGGACGTCGTCCGCCGGCAGCACGCGGCGCTCCTGGAACGCACCGCGAAGCAGCTCGACGACAGCGCGCACGCCCTCCGCTCGGGGCTAGCGCCGCGCGCCGTCGTGGTGCATCGCAACGACTGGTTCCGGGACAAGATCGCGGTCGGCCTGGACGCCCGCGGCATCACCGTCGTCGCGCAGCTGGAGAACGGCGCCGATGCCGTCGGCGTCACCGTCGCCGAGCAGCCGGACCTGCTGCTGGTCGAGGACAAGCTGCCCATGCTCAGCGGACTCGACGTCATCGGCCAGGTGCTCCCGTTCGCGCCGCGCACGGTCGTCACCGCGCAGGCGGCTGCCGAGGACGGGATCGCCGCGCTGCTGGACGCCGGAGCGCGTACGGCCTGGACGCGGCGGGTGCCGCCGGCCGACGTCGTCCACGACCTCTGCCAGCTCGTCAGCGCCTGAGAGCGCCGGAGTCGGCCGCCCGCCGGCGGAGCCTGTCGCCATGACCCCTCCGGCGGACGTATGAGCGCGCGCTTCGAGGAGCTCGACTGGTCTGTCACGCCGATGGGCGAGATCAGCCTGCGGCGACGGCGCGACCCGGCGCTGGACGTCGACGTGTACGAGGTGAAGCTCGGCGACGAGTTCCTCATGTCGAGCCTGTTCACGGTCGCGGAGATCGCGCTGGCCGACCTCGGGCTCGCCGCGGTGCAGGCGGACGAGCTGGACGTGGTGGTGGGTGGCCTCGGCCTCGGTTGCACCGCTCGCGCGGCGCTGGCCGACCCGCGGGTGCGGTCGAGCACGGTGGTCGAGGCGCTGCCGGCGGTCGTCGACTGGCACCGCAGGCGGCTGCTCCCGTACGCCGCCGACCTGGTCAGCGACCCGCGCAGCACGCTGCTGACGGGCGACTTCTTCGCGCTGGCCGCGGCCGGCGGGTTCGGCGCACGTGTCCCCGACCCGGTGCACGCCGTGCTGCTGGACGTCGACCACTCACCGCGCCACGTCCTGCACCCGAGCCACGCGTCCTTCTACACCGAGCCGGGGCTGCGCCGGCTGGCCGAGCGGCTGCACCCCGGCGGCGTCTTCGCGCTCTGGTCCGACGACCCGCCGGACGAGGAGTTCATGCCGCTGCTCGGCAGTGTCTTCGCCAGCACCGCCGCGCACGTCGTGCCGTTCGCGAACCCGTTCACGGGCGGCGAGTCCACCAACACCGTGTACGTCAGCGTCCGCTAGAGCCGCCGCACTGTCCGCGCCAGGAGCTCGTCGACGCGCCCGTGCATCCCTTGGACGTCCACCGTCGCGCGCGAGCCCGCCTGCACCTGGACGAAGCCGTCCCAGCCCGGCAGGTAGTTCAGCAGCGCCACCAGGTCCCAGTAAGGCTCGACCGTGCGGCCGCCGGCTGCCTCGTACAGCGACCGGAACTGCTCTGCGCGATCGGCCGAGAACAGCACGGCCAGGTTGAGCCGGCAGTGCCCGACGTCCACATCCGGCGGCCCCGTGCTGGCCTCGACCCAGTCGACGACGCCGGTGACCCGCTGCCGCCGCCACAGGACGTTGAAGTGCTGGAAGTCGCCGTGCAGGAACGTCGACGCGTACGGCGGCTCGTCACTGCGAGCGACGTCGATCGCCTCCTGCCACAGCCGCGGGTGCGCCGACCACGTCGGCGGCTCGCACTCCTGCGGGTCGGTCCAGCGCTCGAACCGGCGCGTAGCGACCGGCGCTGCGTGCACGACCGGCAGCACCTCGGCGAGCCGGCGGAGCCAGTCGTCCATGTCCGCGGGCTGCAGCAGCGGCGCCCCGGGGAGCCGCGTCATCAGCAGGGACGGCACGCCGTCGTTGGCCGCCCCGGTCGGGTCGGCGGCCACCAGCTCGGGGGCTGGGACATCCGTGCGGACCAGCGCCTGAAGCGTTGCCGCCTCGTGCTCCACCCGGTCACTCCCCTCCGGGTACCGGCGCAGCACGACCTGCCCGGCCGCCGTCCAGCAGGCGTCGACGGCGGACGTGATGCCGCCCACGAGACGGCGGGTCCGCAGCACCCGCTCCGCGCCGGTGGCGGCGGCCACCCAGGCGAGCGTCGCGGGGGGCAGGGGCACCCCCGGATCCTGGCACCGTGACCGCCCTGGGATCCTGAGGTCATGGACCCGTTCGACGACGTGCTCACCGCCAACTCCGCGTACGCGCAGACGTTCTCCGACGCCGGCATCCCCGGCAAGGCCGCGAAGGGCCTCGCCGTCGTGACCTGCATGGACTCGCGCATCAGCCCGCTGGACCTGCTCGGCCTGCAGCCGGGTGACGCGAAGATCCTGCGCAACGCCGGCGCCCGCGTCACCGACGACGTGCTGCGCACCCTGGTGCTCGCCGTCCACCTGCTGGAGGTGTCCCGCGTGATGGTCATGCCGCACACGGACTGCCGGATGACGAAGGTGACCGACGAGCAGGTCCACGACGAGCTGCTCGGGCGCGGGATCGACACCCGCAGCCTCGAGTTCCGCACCGTCAGCAACCAGATCGAGGAGCTCCGCAGGGACGTGCAGAAGGTACGGAGCTCCCCGTACCTGCCCGCGGACCTG
>JBHENF010000146.1:0-8929 GCA_046262175.1 Mycobacteriales bacterium | reverse complement strand
CTGCGACGACCGGAGCGGTCGGTTGCGCAGGGGTCACCGCGTCGACGACCTGGTGCACGGCGTCGGCGACAGCCGAGCGGACGCCGGCGAGCGGCGGCGTCGTCGCGGCAGCGGCGACGCCGGCCAGCGACAGCACGCCCGCGGTCACGGCGGCGACAGCCGCGCCGCGGCCGAGCCGGTGCGTGCGGCGGAGCGGGACGACCTGCGCCAGCGGCGCCAGGACGGGCTCCGTGGAGACGTCGTGCTGCAGCGCCCTGAGCAGCGCGTAGCCGGCGTCGTCGGCGTCCTCGTCGTCGTCGCCCCAGACGATCGCGTCGTCGGGGCTGAGCGCACGGCGAAGCCGCTCGACGAGGGCGTCGTCGGCGTTGATCGGGTCGAGGTCGTCGTTCATGCGGTCACTGCCTCTGCGGCCAGGGCGCGCAGGCGGGCGAGGGCTCGGTGCTGCGCCACACGTACAGCACCCGGCGTCATGTCGAGAGCGGCGCCGGTCTCCTCGGCGGAGAGCCCGGCGACGACGCGCAGAAGCAGCAGCTCACGCTGCGCGTCGGGGAGCTGGTCGAGCAGCGCGCGCGCGGTCTCGCCCTCGGCGGCGGCGACGGCGACGTCCTCGGGAGTGGGGGCGTCGTCCGCGCGCTCGGGCAGCAGGTCCGTAGCGTCGCTGCGGTCGCGGAACACCGCGCGCTGGGCGTCGGCGACCTTGTGCCCGGCGATGCCGTAGACGAAGGCAGCGAACGGCCGGCCCTGGTCGACGTAGCGGGGAAGCGCTGTCAGCACGGCTGCACACACCTCCTGGGCCACGTCGTCGGACGACCCGTAGGAGCCGCCCCTGCGGCCGAGCCTCGCGCGGCAGTACCGCACGATCCCCGGTCGGACCGCGGCGAGCAGATCCTCGAGCGCCGTCCGGTCACCCTCGCGGGCGCGGACGACGAGCGGGGCCAGCTCGTCCGTCACAGGGGTCATCGTCGCCGACCCCTTCTCCGTTACAAGGCCGAGGCCCACGTTCAGGTGACGAGGCCCCGGCGGAAGCCCAGCGCGACGGCCTGCGCCCGGTCGTTGACCCCGAGCTTGCGGAACAGCCGGCGCGCGTGCGTCTTCACCGTGTCCTCGGACAGGTACAGGTCCTTGCCGATCTGGTTGTTGCTCTTGCCCTGGCTCATGCCGGTCAGCACCTGGAGCTCGCGCTCCGTCAGCTGCGTACCCGGTGGGACGCTGCGCAACGCGTTCTGCCCAGCGAGAGCGCGCCGAAGCGACGGCTCGACGAGGTCCTCGCCCTGCAGCGCGTGCGCGACCGCGGCGCACAGCTCCTCGTGGCTGACGTCCTTGAGCAGGTAGCCGCGCGCGCCGTGCGACACGGCGGCGGCGACCTGGTCCCGGTCGTCGGCGGCCGTCAGCATGATCACCCGCGCGCCGGGGTGCTCCGCAACGAGCCGGCGGGTCGCCTCGAGGCCACCCAGTCCCGGCATGCGCACGTCCATGAGCACGAGGTCGGGCTTCTCGTGCGGGTACCGGGCGAGCACCTCCTCGCCGCTGGCGGCGGTGTCGACGCGGTCGACGCCGGGCACGCCGGCGACGAACTGCCGCAGGCCCTCCCGCACGATCCGGTGGTCGTCGCAGATGAGAACGGTGGTGGTCACGGGTTCGCCTTCGTCCTGTCGAGCGGTACGGACAGGCGCACGCGCCCGTCCGAGACGGTCAGGGTGCCCTCGAGGGCACGGGCCTTGGTCGCCCAGCGGGCGGGGGTGGTGAGCGGTGCGCCACCGTCGAGGTCGAGCACAGCGCTACGCCCTTCGCGCCGCACCGACACCCGTACGGCGCCGGCTCCGTCCGGGACCGCGACCGCCTGCACGAGGCGGTACGCGAGGGCGGCCGCGGGCGCAGACAGCGCCCCCGCCACGGGCTCGTCGAGGAGCAGCCCGAGCGGGGGCGCGCCCACCTCTTGCAACCGCTGCGACAGCTGGCCCAGGGCGGGCAGCAGGCCTGCCGACCCGCGCGGGCGGAGGTGCCAGACCGTGCGACGGAGCTCGACCAGCGCGCTCTGGACGGCGTCGCGGGCAGCACAAGCGCTACCACCGCGGACGGCCGCGTCGGCGGCGTACCTGGCCACGACGAGCGCCTGGACCACCCCGTCGTGCAGCCGGTCGGCTGTGTCGTCGGCGTCGCCCTCGGCGGCGTCCAGCACGTCGCTCTGGCCGCCGGCCACCGGTCGGGAGAGCGCGAGCCCGATCACGGCGGCGGTCGCCCGGAGCGCGGCCAGCTGGGAGGGGCGGGCGCCGACGACGGTCAGCGTGCCCGCGTCACGGCCGGACGCCCGCAGCGGCAGCTCGACCGTGCCCCGCGGGCTGGCCGGGACCACGCGCATGGCGGGGACGGCGTGCGTGGCCTCGCCGGCGACGGCACGCAGCCCGTCGCTGCCGCGGACCACGGCGCTGCGCAGGCCCAGCTCGACCACGAGGACGTCCAGCGCCTCGGTCAGCCCCACCTCGCCGTGGTCGGCGAGCAGTTCGGCGATGCGGCCGGGCAGGACGAGGTCAGCCACGTCCGGAGGTGCCGTACGTACCACCGACGCCTCCTCCCGGCCGCGGACACACCTCTGGCGTCCTGATGCAGACACCATCGGCACCCCGAGGCGCGTACGTGAGCCGAACGGCACCTTCTGGCCCGGCCGAACCAGGCGCGAGTGGTTCATCCGGGTGGGTGGACGTGCTCACCCGGGCGGGTGACGGTCGTCAGCCGCCCAGCAAGGCCGTGACGTCCCCGCGCGCGAGCCACTCCGCGCGCACCCCGGGCGGCAGGTCCCCGGCGATGGTGAGCACCGCCGACCGCGCCGCGGACAGGCTGCGGTCGCTCTCCGCCGGGTCCGCCTCCGCGAGCAGCGCCCCGAGCAGCGCGCGCGCCGGCCAGACCAGCGGGACGGTCCCCAGCGATTCGGCGAGGGTGGCGGCCCGTCGCAGCGTCAGGGCCGCCTGCTCCATGCTGTCGCCGCTGACCTGGGCGATGCCGAGGTACAGCAGCCCCTTCGCGACGTGCCGGGGAGCCCGCGCGCTCTCCGCCCGGTCCACAGCCTGCTGCGCCGCCTCGGCCGCCTCCGGCGCGCGCCCCTCGAGCAGCGCGATGTCGGCCTGCACCCAGCCCAGCCGGACCCGCTGTCGCCACCACTCGTCCGAGCGCTCCGGCACCAGCGCCGCGGCGGCGGTCGCGCGCTCGATGGCCTCGTCGAGGTCCTCGAGCCCGACGGCGTCGGCGGCGAGCCCGACCTGCGCGTCGAAGGCCGCCTCGCCGGTACCGTCGGTCAGGGCGAGGGCGGCCGCGTCGGCGTCCCGGGCCACGGCGTGCCGGCCGAGCTGGCGGTGGACGCTCGCGATGGTGGCGCTCGACAGCGCGCCGAACAGCCGCTGCTCGGGCGGAGCGCGGGGCAGCCGGGCGGCATCGACCAGCGGCGAGAGGACCGTCAGGCCGCCGCCGTACCGGCCGCCGGCGGTGAGGGCGACGCCGAGCAGCCAGGCCGCCGCCGCCATCTCGGCGGGTCGGTCCTGCGACCGGGCCAGCACGACGGCCTGCTCCAGAACGCTCACGGCCGCGCCGGGCTTGCCGTGGAAGGCGGCGTGCTCGCCGCTGGCCAGCAGGCTGCCGAGGTCTGCGGGTGCCGTCACGGGCCGCACCGTACCGGCCGGGTCAGGCGCCGACCGCCTGCTGCACCAGGTCCAGCGCGTCGGCGAGCCCCGTCGTGACGTTGACGTGCGCAGGCAGCTCGCGCCGCGACCACCCGGGACCCCCGACGACGAGTGCGGTGGGCGGCTTCATCGCCGGCAGGCCGGTGAGCACCGAGACGTCGGCGGTGCCGGACAGCTGCGACCAGAGGAACAGCAGGGCAGGCCCCGTACGGCGGACCGCGGCCTGCAGCGCGTCCGCGGGCAGCGCCGGGCCGAGCGTGCGGGTGCCCAGCCCCCGCTCGGCCAGCCCGGCGGACAGCACGTGCAGCGGCAGCGAGTGCTGCTCCCCCGGCGCGCCGGCCAGCAGCACGGGGCGTCCGCCGAGCGGCTCGTGCGCCCGCTCGGCGACCTCGCGCAGCGCGAGGAACGCGCAGTCGGCCAGCAGGTGCTCGACCTCGACGCCTTCGCCGGTGGCCGCCCAGCGGTCGCCGACCGAGCCGAGCACCGGGCGCAGCACGCCCTCCCACGTGGCGACGACGCCGTGGGCGGCGAGCTGCGCCCGCAGCATCTCGGTGACCGCTCGGCTGTCCAGCGCCATCGCCGCCCGGCCCAGGCCTCGCGCCACGTCGTCCGCACCCGGGAGGGCGAGCACGCGCCCGCCCGGTCCGCCGGGGCGCGACCGGATCCGGCCGTGACGGTCGGGCAGCGACCCGCTGCCGCGCGGCGCGCCGACGTCGGCCGCGAGCGCGGCGCGGGCGGCGTCGGAGGGCGGCACGCCTTCGAGCGTGAGTCGGCGCATGACCTCGAGCCGCGCCAGGTCAGCCGCGGCGTACCGGCGGTGGGCTCCGGCGGCGTGCTCGGAGGGGCCGAGGCCGTAGCGGCGCGCCCACGTCCGCAGGGTGGCCGGCGCTACGCCGAGCCGACGGGCGACGGAGGCGACCGGCAGCCCTGGCGCCGTCCGGTGCTCTGCCCCGCCCATGATCGGGAGGATGCGGCCGAGCGAGACCGCGCACAACTCGAACTCGCAGCGGTCCTGGCGCGAACGCTCTGCGGAGACTGCCGTACGCCGTCGGCACTTGAACAACCTGTGAATCGGTTGTACGCTGGTTCCCTCGCCCTGACCCGCGAACCGGAGGCACCTCCTCATGACCGACATCTCGCGTCTGCCCGGACCCCAGGCGGAGAAGTGGGACTGGCAGCTGCTCGGCGCCTGCCGCGGCGCCGACACCGAGCTGTTCTTCCACCCCGAGGGCGAGCGCGGCCCGAGCCGGAGCAACCGCGAGGCGGCGGCCAAGGCCATCTGCGCGATGTGCCCCGTGCTGCAGCTCTGCCGGGCCGCGGCGCTCGACGCCCGCGAGCCGTACGGCGTCTGGGGCGGCCTGTCCGAGCACGAGCGCGAGGCCCTGCTCGGCCCGGTCGCCGAGCACGCCGTCGCCAGCTGACGGGCCGTACCAGGGCAGACCTGGGCGTAAGTGGCGGATCTGCGACCCTCGGTTACCTTTGACGGACCGCCCTCGTTGGGTACGCAGACGGCACACCCAGCCACTTCCCCCCAGGAGTTCCTCCGTGCTTCGGCGCCCAGCTGCGAACGGCGCAGCGCTGCTCGGCTGCCTTGCGCTCAGCGCTGCCCTCACGGGCTGCGGTGCCGGCGGCTCGGACGACGCAGCCGCCGCGACCAAGCAGCTGACCGCGAAGGTGTCGACGCCCAGCAGCCCGTCGCCGGAGCCGGTCGCCGCTGCCCCCGCGGTGAAGGCCAACGGCACCAGCGCGGTGGCGCCGCTGACTGCCCGCCTGCGCCCCGACGTCCTCGTCACCAGCGCGCGCACGTTCTCCCCGGCGGGCCTGAAGCGGCTGGCGGCGCTCTCGCCCGACGGCGGCACCGTCGTCTTCCGCGCCGGCACCGTGAAGGTCGCCGGCCACGTCGTGCATGCCGTCGCCGTCGACCCGTCCGCCTTCCGTGGGTTCGCCGCGGCGGGCACAGCCGAGGCGACGGCCGTCTGGCTGAGCGTCGCGCGCGGCGAGGCCGTCGTGTCGCACTCCCTCGCCAAGGGCCTGCAGCTGACCCTCGGTGGCAACGCGCCCGTCGCGCCCCTGACGAGCGGCAAGCCCTTCTCCCTGCGGGTCGGGGCGTTCGCGACGACCGGCGTGACCGACACCGACCTGATCGTCAACGACGAGCAGGGCGCGGCGCTCGGGCTGCCGAAGGCGACCGGGATGCTGCTCACCGCCGGCAAGGACGTCGACCCCGTCGCGCTGGCCGGCCGAGTACGCGCCATCACCGGCAAGGGCGGCGACGTCGACCTGCTCACGCCGCCGGCCGCCAACCCCGTCGCGTTCCTGACCGGCAGCCGCGCCGCCCGCGCGTTCGGCGCCTTCTCGTACCGCTACTTCCCGGACGGCACCATCCAGCCCGACGCGCGGTGGGTCAACGAGAACGTGGTGAGCGCCAGCGTCCCGATCTTCGGCCGGGTCACCTGCCACCGGCTGATGGTCCCGCAGCTGCGCGGCGCGCTGGCCGAGGTGCAGGCCGCCGGCCTCGCGGGCTCGCTGCACACGTACGACGGCTGCTACGTCCCGCGCTTCATCGAACGCAACCCGGACCGATCGATCTCCCTGCACACCTGGGGCATCGCGATCGACATGGACGCGTCGACCAACTACCGCGGCATCGCCGGCACGATGGACCCGAAGATCGTCGAGATCTTCAAGCGGTGGGGCTTCCGCTGGGGCGGCGACTGGCAGTACACCGACCCGATGCACTTCGAGCTCGGCGCCCTGATCAAGTAAGGCTGCGCAGCCTCGGGATCCCGAGGCGCGCGTCCCGCAGCACCGTCCTGGCCGCGTTGCGGCCGCACAGCCCGTGCACGCCGCCGCCCGGGTGGCTGGCCGCACCGCACATGTAGAGGCCCGCGACCGGCAGCGCGTACGACGACCAGCCGGCCACCGGCCGGAACACCACCATCTGGTCGACGGTGGCCGAGCCGCCCCCGACGTCGCCGCCCACGAGGTTCGGGTCCAGGCCCTGCAGGTCGTACGGCGAGGTCACCGTCCGCTCGACGATGCTCGACGTCAGGCCGGGCGCATGCGCCTCGAGCCGCTCGGTCAGGCGGTCGGCGAACCGCTCGGTCCAGTCGGTGTCCGGCGGGGCGGCCGGGCAGTGGCACTCGACCCACAAGCCGGCCGCCCCGGCCGGCACGCGCGTCGGGTCGGCCCGGTCCTGCTGCCCGACGATGAGCTGCGGGTCGTCCGGCAGCCGGCCGCGGCGGACCTGCGCCTGGCTCAGCGCCAGCTCGTCGAGGTCGCCCGTCACGTGCACGACCATCGAGTCGCGCAGCCGCTCGTCCGTCCACGGCGCGGGGCGGTCGAGGTCGAGGTCGAGCCGGAAGTAGCCGCTGGTGTACCGGTGCCGGCGCAGCTGCTCGAGCCACGGCCCGGGCAGGTGCTGCTCGCCGACGAGGTCGCGGGCGAGCACGGTGGGGGCGACGTCCGCGACAACCGCGCGCCGGGCGCCGACGCCGCCGCCGTCGCCGGTCCGCACGCCGACGGCGCGGTTCCCCCGTACGACCACCTCGGTGACGTCGACGCCGGTGCGCACCACGACGCCGGCCTCCTCGGCCGCCTCGACCATTGCCTGGGCGAGGAGCTCGGCGCCGCCCACGGGGACGGGCATTCCGTGCTGCTGGGCAGCCATCGCGAGCAGCATCGCCGCGGGCGTCGAGCCGGCGACGTCGACGCCGATGTCGGCGTGCGTGGCGTTACCGGCGAAGAGCATCCGGGCCGCCTCCGTGGCGTACCGGCTGCGCGTCCAGTCCTCGACCGGCTCGAGCAGCGTGCGCGCGGTGGCGACGAGCTCCCGGGGGGGAACTCTCGTCAGCAGCTTGGCCAGCGGGAACGGCGCGCCGATCGGCCCCATCATCGCGCTGAAGAGCGGGACGCCGACCCGCTCCCACCAGGCGACGGTCGCGAGCCAGGCGGCCGCGTCCTCGCCGAGCTCCTCGGCCGTGCCGGTCGCCGTACGGCGCATGACGACACCGGGTTCCCCGGTCCGCCAGCTCGCTCCGACAGGGCTGGACGTGTGCGCCCACGGGACGCGCCGGTCGAGGCCGAGCTCCGTGAGCACGGGGCTGGTGTGCAGCACGCCGTAGAACGCCGAGCCCCAGTCGTGCACGTACCCGCGGTCCGTGCGGACGCTGCCGACCGCGCCGCCGGCGACCGCCCGGCGCTCGAGCACCTCGACGCTCCAGCCGGCCCGGGCGAGGGCGGTGGCGGCGGTGAGGCCATTGGGGCCGGCGCCGATGACCACCGCGTCGACCGTCACGCGGTCACCGTGTCACAAGCGGCTCCCTCGCCGGCTCCCGACTCGTCGGCGATCAGGTCGGGTTGCATACGTACACAGCCACGCACTGCCGGCAACCCGACCTGATCCACGGGGACCGCGCGGCCGAGCCCGGACAGCAGAACGGGCCCGGCAGCCGAAGCTGCCGGACCCGTTCTCGCACGAGCTAGTGCGAGTGCCCGTGGCCGCCGTGTCCGGCGTCCTCCTGCTGGGCCTCGGGCTTGTCGGCCACGATGGTCTCCGTCGTGAGGAGCATCGACGCGATCGACGCGGCGTTCCGCACCGCCGAGCGCGTCACCTTCACGGGGTCGACGATCCCCTGCTTGACCAGGTCGCCGTACTCACCGGTCGCGGCGTTGAGGCCCTGACCGGCCCCGGCCTCGCGGGCGCGGTTGACCGCGACACGACCCTCCATGCCGGCGTTGGCAGCGATCCAGTACGCCGGCTCGTCCAGCGCCTTGCGCACGACCTGGACGCCGAGCAGCTCGTCGCCGCTCTTGCCCAGCCCGCCCTCGAGCACGGCCGCGGCGTGGATGAGTGCCGCGCCACCGCCGGGGACGATGCCCTCCTCGACCGCCGCGCGGGTCGCCGAGATGGCGTCCTCGAGGCGGTGCTTGAGCTCCTTCAGCTCGGTCTCGGTGTGCGCGCCGACCTGGATGACGCCGACACCGCCCGCGAGCTTGGCGAGCCGCTCCTGGAGCTTCTCCTTGTCCCAGTCGCTGTCGCTGTTCTCGATCTCCTGCTTGATCTGCGCGACGCGGCCGGCGACCTCGGAGGCCTCGCCCCCGCCGTCGACGATCGTCGTCAGCTCCTTGGTGACCGTGACGGTGCGGGCCTTGCCCAGCACCTCCAGGCCCACCTGGTCGAGCTTGAGACCGACCTCGGCGCTGATCACCTGCGCGCCGGTGAGGACGGCCATGTCCTGCAGCATCGCCTTGCGGCG
>JBHENF010000145.1:0-10840 GCA_046262175.1 Mycobacteriales bacterium | reverse complement strand
TCCTTGACGCCCTCCACCTTGCGCTCGACCACTTTCGACGGAGTCACCTTCTCGGTGAGGCGGTTCGCGTCCGTGGCGAGCTCGGCGCGCGTCCGGTCGATCTCCGCCCGGATCTCTGCGGGGTCCTTGGGCATCAGAAGGTCTCCTTCAGGCTGTTCACGGTCTGGGTCGGGGTCGGGTTCACGGTCTTCATCTGCGCGCGGCCCTTGCTGAACAGCACAGCGGCGGCGGCGCCCCACAGGAGCGTCACGAGAAGCGCCGCGACCCACAGCGGCATGGCGAGGTCGAGCAGGAACACGAGCGTGAGCGACGCGAAGATCCCCAGCATCACGCCGGCGTAGCCGGCGCCGCCGAGCAGCCCGGCGCCCTTGCCGGCCTTGGCGAGCTCGCCCTTGGTCTCGGCCTTGGCGAGCTCGAGCTCCTGGCGCATCAGCTTGGACAGGTCGGCGGCAACGTTGCCGATGAGCTCGCCGACCGACGCGTCGCCGACAGGGGTCGTGGCGGACGGGTACGGGTTCGGCGAGGTCACGCCGGGCCTCCCGGCTGGACGTACGGCTGGCTGGAGGACGGCGTCTCGTACGACTGCGTCTCGTACGACTGGGTCGTCGCGGGCAGCGGTGCTGGCGGGTACGCCTCGATGACAGGCTCCGGCGCGTACGTGCTGGCCGGGTCGGGCGACGCGAGGTACCCGGCGTAGGCGCCGGTTCCGGCGGGCGCTGTGACGCCCGCCAGCGGGTTCCCGGTCGCAGTCCCGCCGATCGGAGCGGCGTACGCCGGAGTCTCCGGCAAGGCCGGCGGCGGCGTCTGGGCCTTGTTGGCGCTGACGCCCTTGACGACGCGGCCGGCGACGAGCCCCGTGAGGGCGGCGCCGAGCAGGAACGTGCCGGGGTTGCGCTTGGCGTACTGGCGCAGCTCGGTCACCAGGCCCTGCGGCCCGGTGCGCTCGGCGTAGTCGGCGAACGACTGGACCCGCTGGCCGGCCTCCCTGAGGACCTGCCCGAGGACGCCGGAGGTGTCGCCGTCGCTCAGCTGCGTGCTGAGGCTGCGCAGCGTCTCGGTCAGGCGCTCGCTCTGGTTGCCGAGTTGGTCGGCCACCTGCGCGCGCACCGACTCGGCGAGGTCCTTCGCCTGGTCCAGGCTCTCGCCGATGACGTTGGCCGCCTCCTGCTTCGCGGTTCCGGCGACGTCGGCAGCGGCGGTCCCCGCGGCTCCGGCGACGTGTGACGCCTGCTCTGCGGTGGTGCCGGCGACGTGCGCCGCTTCGTCCTTGGCGGTGCCCGCCACCTGCTGCGGTGCTGTCACGTTGGCTCGTCTCCTGTGTGGCCGGGTGCGGATGTGCAGCGGCCTGTACCCGGCCTGTTCCCAGGCAAGCCGGGTGCAGGCGACATCGCCCTCGCCACCGGCACCGGTCGGTGTCGCGTGCGCCGGATGACCGCCAGTCGGACGGATCTTGGTTTCGTCCGCGCTGCGCGGGTAGTCCAAGGCCGCCCCGCGCGGCGGCCAGGGTCGACCCCGGCCCGAACGGCCCGCCGCGCCGTACGTGCGGAGACAGCATGCGCAGAGCCCTCGCCAGCACCGCCCTCGCCGGCGGTCTCGTCCTCGCCCCCGTGGCCCTCGCCGCGCCTGCGTCGGCAGCGCCGCCGCCGGCAGGCTCCGCCGTGATCGCGGCGGATACCAGCAGCGAGAACAGCGGTGACGACACCGGCAAGTGGGGCCTCGCGGGCCTCGCCGGGCTCGTCGGCCTGTTCGGCTACAAGAAGTACAAGGACCACCGCACCACCACCAACAACCGCGTCGGCGGCGTCGACACCGACGGCTCCGGCAGCACCCGCGTCTGAGACCCGCCCACCCTGCTTTCGCACCACCTACGTCCTCAGGAGGACCCATGCGCAAGACCCTCGCCGTCGTCGCCGTCACCGCGGCCCTCAGCTTCACCGGCGTCGCCTCGGCGACTGCCGCGAACGCCGCCCCGCACGCGCAGCCGCGCGCCCAGGTGACGGCCGACGACACCACCGAGAGCGACGACAACAGCGACAAGACCGGACTGTGGGGCCTGCTCGGCCTGCTCGGCCTCGCCGGCCTCGCCCGCCGCAAGGAGACCGCCGACCACAGCGCGACGGGCGACGGCGCGCGCCGCTAAGCGCGACCGGCGCATGATCGACGCGTCGTGAGCTAGGAGAGCCCCGGCACTGCCCTCGGCGGTGCCGGGGCTCTCGCGTACCCGCGGCAGCGACCGCGCCGGGCGCTCATGACGTGTGGGCGATACAGGACTTGAACCTGTGACCTCTTCCGTGTCAGGGAAGCGCGCTACCAGACTGCGCCAATCGCCCGTGCGTGTGCAGTTGTGGGAGGGAGCAGCGTGAGGCCGGGGCGGGAATCGAACCCGCGTACAGGGCTTTGCAGGCCCTTGCCTAAGCCACTCGGCCACCCGGCCGGGACCGGCGTACCGGTACCAGCAGCAGGCGCCCGAGGGCGCCGTCCGAGCGGACGACGGGATTCGAACCCGCGACCCCAACCTTGGCAAGGTTGTGCTCTACCAACTGAGCCACGTCCGCGTGTCGGAGGCCAGAAACCGGCCTCGCAACGAGTCGGAACCCTAGCAGAGCGTCAGAGGCCGGGCTCGGCCCAGAGCAGCAGGGCGAGCTCGGCGTCGACGTCCACGTACTGGCTCTCGGAGCCCGTCGGGACGGTCGCGTACGTCTGTCCGAGGAAGTCCACCAGCTCGGGGAGCGGCACCTCGAACAGCGCCTTGCCGGAGGGGGAGGACAGCGACAGGCAGACGACGGGCGCGCCGGCGCTGGCGGACGGCCAGACCTGCACGTCACCCTCGCCGACCGGCGCCGTCACGCCGTCCGTGAGCAGCTGGCGGGCGAACGTCCACTCGACCGACTCGCCGTCCGCACCACCGGTGTGGAAGGCGACCTGGACCGCGTACGGGTCGGCGGCGTCGTAGCGCAAGCCGGCCCGGACAGGCAGCGACGCCGCACCGGGGACCACCAGCCGAAGCTGGAGGTCGGTGCTGACGGAGGTGGTGCGGGGAGTCATGGCCGACCTCCTGGACGGGCTGCGGAGCCGGGCGGCGCCTGCGTCAACAGAAGTCCCCGTCCGCGGCGCTTCCTAATCCCGGGTCACCCGTTCGGACCGGTCAGGGAGGGGAAGGCGGTCGCGTACGGTCGGCCCACCCATCCGCTGGCCGCTCTGCCGCGAACGCCTTGACGTGAGGACAACCGTGACGCTGCCGAGGGGTGGCCCCGCCGGCCAGCGCCCCGGCACGTCGCCACCCGGCCTCGACCCGCGGTACGACGGCCTCGACGACAGGGGCCTGGTGGCCCGGGTGAGCGAGGGCGACGGCGGCGCGCTGGAGGCGCTGTACCGGCGCTACGGGCGTCCCTGCTACGGCCTCGCCCGCCGGATCCTGGCCGACGACCAGTTCGCGCAGGACGTCGTGCAGGAGGTCTTCCTCACCGTCTGGCGCGACGCCTCCCGGTTCGACGCCGCGCGCGGCGGGTTCTCGTCGTGGCTGCTGTCGATGACGCACCACAAGGCCGTGGACGCCGTACGTCGCGAGGAGAACCTCCGCAAGCGCCGCACGAACGCCGACGGCTTGGACCTGCGCGCCTCCGAGGCGCCGGAGGTGGTCGAGGAGGTGTGGTCGCTGCTGCGCCGCTCCCGCGTCCGGGACGCGTTGCAGACCCTGCCGGACCCCCAGCGGGAGGCGCTCACGCTCGCGTACTTCGGCGGCTACACCCAGCGCGAGATCGCAGGTCTGACGGGCACCCCGCTAGGCACGGTGAAGACCCGCATGCTCGCCGGCATGAAGAAGCTGCGTGACTCGCTCGACGGCATCTCCGACGCCGCCACGTCGTACGACCCCCCGACCACCCCTGATCCGAGGACATCGTCATGAGCCAGGCCCACGAGCGGTACGAGGAGCTGGCCGCCGGCCACGCCCTGGCCGCACTCGAGCCGGGCGACGAGGCTGTCTTCCTCGGTCACCTGTCCAGCTGCGCCGCCTGCCAGCGCGCCGTGGCCGCGCACCGCGAGACTGCCGCGCACCTCGCGTACGCCGCCGACCCGGTCGCGCTGCCGGACAGCCTGCTCGCCGGCATCCGTGCCGGCGTCGCCTCGTCCGGACGCGGCTTCGAGCTGCCGGCCGAGCAGCCGGTCTCCCTCGACGCCGAGCGCACCCGCCGCCGCGGCACGTTGCCGCGGACGTGGGCGGCCGTTGCCGCCGCGGCCGCCATGGTGCTGTCCCTCGGCGTGTGGAACGCGCAGCTCCGGTCCGACCAGTCTTCGACGCAGGCCCGCGCGGTTGCGCTGCGGAACGCGGTGGACGCCCTCGAGCAGGGCCAGCGGGTGCCGCTCACCGACGACTCCGGTCGCCCGGTCGCGTACGCGGTCGTTCACGACGGCCGGACGGTGTCGCTGGTCGTCGACGGGCTCGCGCCGAACGACGTGCGCGCGTCGACCTACGTGCTCTGGCAGACCGGCGACACCGGCACGCGCCCCGTGGCCGCGTTCGACGTCCGCGGCAACGGCATCGACGTCGTACGCGACCTGCCGCTGGTCACCTCGCTCAAGGGGTGGAAGGCGCTCGCGGTCACGAAGGAGCCCGGCCGCATCGCGCCGAAGGCGCCCGGCGGCCTGCCGGTCGCGAACGGCCCCCTGTCCGCCTGACGATCCGGCAGGATCGTCGGCATGAGCCCCTCGCAGACCGGCTTTCGGGCGGGCCTGCGGCGCACGCCCGGGGGCGCGCTGCTGCTCAAGGTGGCGGTGCTGGTCCTCGGCGGGCTGTTCGTCGCGCTGGGCATCGTGCTCATCGTGCTGCCCGGGCCGCTGACGATCCCGCCGGTGCTGCTGGGCGTCTACATCTGGTCCACCGAGTTCGCCTGGGCGGAGCGGCTACGGGAGCGGGTGACCGCCAGCGCACGCGAAGCGTGGCGCAAGGCCCGCCTGCGACCGGTCAGCTCGGCGGTCGTCACGGGCGGCGGCCTGCTGCTGGTCGCGGCGGCGCTGGTGGCCATCCGCAGGTACGACGTCGTGGACCGTGTGACGGGCTCGTTCGGGTAGGGTTCGCCGCGCTGTTCGAGGTACTGCGGGGCGTATAGCTCAGTTGGTTAGAGCGCACGCTTCACACGCGTGAGGTCACAGGTTCGAGTCCTGTTACGCCCACCCCGCAAAACCGCAGGTCAGAGCCTACACAAGCAAGATCAAGATAGGTCGCGTGCCACTATCTGTGCCACTACGGATGCCTCCAGGCAGCCTCAGAGCGCAGGTACGTCGGGCGACCCTCGCGCCGGTGCGGCGCCTCGGTGAAGTGCGCCGGCTCGGGGACATCGCCGTCGCCGCGGCCCACCGCGGCCCACCGCGGCCCACCGCGGGTCCGCCCGCGCCGGGTGTCCAGCAGCTGCCCGCTACAGGCGGGCTTGCTGTGGTTGTGCCCGCAGCGGCAGCGGTGGCCGCGGCCGCTTCTGTGGTCGCTGGCAGCGCAGGCCAGACAGCTCCTGGATCGGAGCGGCTGTGCTGCATAGCTTGCGTCACTGCTGCGACGTGGCGGCGGCGATCGCGGCCTGCCCCGCGCTGATGCCGCCGTCGTTCGCCGGCAGCTGCTTGTGCACTAGCACGTGCAGCCCGGCGCGCCGGAGTGCCGCCGACAGCAGATCGGACAACAGCACGTTCTGGAAAACGCCGCCGCTGAGGGCGATCGTGTCGAGGCCCTCATCCGCTGCGAGCTGGATCGCAAGAGCGGCCGCGGCTTCGGCGACGCCCACGTGGAACGCGGCCGCGATCCGATCGATGGGATCACCGCGGCGCTGGCTCTCGCGGAGGCTGCGGATGAGTGGTCGGGCATCCAGGACGCCACCCTCGGCCGGGAGTGGGTCGCAGCCGGTGCCAGGCAGGCCGCTGCGCGCGAGGGCCTCCAGCTCCATGGCGGCCTGCCCTTCGTACGACACCGTGCTGCGCACTCCCAGCAGGGCCGCCACCGCGTCGAAGAGGCGGCCCACGCTCGAGGTCAGCGGCTGCCGGCCGGTCCGGAGCAGACTCTGCACGGCCGGCGCCCGCGGGTCGACCTGCGCACCCCAGCTCTCTGCCGCCGTGGCGCCCTCCGCGGCCTCGAGCCAGGACATGGCCATCCGCCACGGCTCGCGCACGGCGGCGTCCCCGCCTGGCAGGGGCACTGCCAGCAGATGACCGACGCGTTGGAAGTCCGTCAGGTCAGCCACCAGAAGTTCACCGCCCCAGAGGCTGCCCTCGGGCCCGAGGCCGGTTCCATCGAAGGCGATGCCCAGGACCGGCGCGGTCCGGCCGTGCTCGAGGAGGCACGAGGCGATGTGAGCATGGTGGTGCTGTACGGGAAGCAGCGGTAGCCCCGTTTCCTGCGCCCAAGCAGTGGAGCGGTAGTCCGGGTGCAGGTCATGCGCGATCAGCGCTGGGGCAGCGCCAGTAAGCGAAGTCAGGTGCCGGACCGCGTTGACGAAGGCGCGGTACGTCGACCACTGGTCGAGGTCACCCAGGTGCTGGCTGAGGATGACCGACTTCCCGCGCGCGATGGCGACCGTGCTCTTGAGCTGCGCCCCCACTGCCAGCACCGGCTGGTCGGTGCCGACGGGGAGTCTGACCGGCTGGGGAGCCCATCCACGGGCCCGGCGGAGCATCTGCAACCGGCCATGCGGCGCCGCGCGCAGGACCGAGTCGTCAGCCTGCACCTGGATGGGCCGATCGTGCAGCAGGATGCCGTCCACCAACGGCGACAGTCGGGCCCAGGCATCGTCGTCCTCAAAGGCGACCGGATGGTCCACGACGTTGCCGCTGGTCATCACAAGCGGCTGGGGGACGGCGTCGAGCAGCAATTCGTGCAGCGGACTAGACGGCAGCATCACGCCGAGATCGGTCAGGTGCGGCGCCACATCCGGGACGACCATCGCGCTGCCGCGGTCTGGCGCGAGAACCACTGGACGCCGCGGGGAGGACAGGGCTGCAGCCGTCGTCGTGGAGAGGACAACCAACTGCTCGGCTGCGGCGAGGTCGCCGACCATGACAGCAAAGGGCTTGGCGTCGCGGCGCTTGCGTCTTCGAAGCTCGCGAACAGCTTCGGCGTTGGTGGCGTCACATGCCAGGTGGTAGCCGCCGATGCCCTTGACGGCGACGATCCCGCCGCTAAGTAGGCAGTGCGCTGCGGCCGCGAGCGACGCCGGCCCTTGCGCCTCTTCCTCGTCCGAGGACCAGCGGAGCTGCGGCCCGCAGTCCGGGCAGGCGTTCGGCTGCGCGTGGAAGCGACGGTCCGCTGGGTCGTCGTACTCGCTCTGGCACAGCGGGCACATCGTGAAGGTCGCCATCGTCGTGGCCCCCCGGTCGTAGGGCACGCCGCGCACGATCGTGAAGCGCGGTCCGCAGTCGGTGCAGTTGATGAACGGGTAGCCGAAGCGGCGGTTGTCGACGTCCCGCATCTCGGCAAGGCAGAGCGAGCAGGGTGCGACGTCGGCGCTGACCGGGACGTCGGTGCTGCCGTCGCTGCGGCTCGCCGCGATGACGAAACCGGCGACGCCGGTCGGCGGAAGCTGCGCGGTCTGGATGCTCTCGATCAGGGCAAGGGGCGGAGGCCGTAGTCGTAGGGCCGCTTCGAGCCGATCCAGCGCCTGCGAGTCCCCCTCTATTTCGGCGAGCACTCCCTCGCCGTCGTTGCCCACCCAGCCGGTCAGTCCCAGAGCCATTGCCTGCTGGTAGACGAACGGCCGGAAGCCGACGCCCTGCACGGTGCCGCGCACCCGCAGCCGTCGGCGTTCCACCAGGCCGCTCAGCTCGCGACGATGCTCATCCGGCGAGCCGGGTAGCCATGGCCTTCATGGTGTCGATCTCCTTGGTCTGCGTCGCGATGATCCGTTGCGCAAGCGCTTTTGCGTCGGGACTCTTGCCCGCGAGGAGCTCGGCCCGGGCCATGGTGAGGGCGCCCTGATGGTGCCGCGTCATCATGTCGACCCACAGCCGGTCGAACGACGCGCCGCTGGCCTTGCCGAGCGTCGCCATCTCGTCGCTGCTCATCATTCCGGTCCCGCCCATGCTGTGCTGCATCTGCATGTCCGGGGCTGCGCTGCCCCAGTCCCGCAGCCATCCCGTCATGGCCGTGATCTCCGGAGCCTGCGCGTCCTTGATCGCGGCCGCCAGGGCTTTCACCTCAGGGTCGCTGGCCGTTGTCAAGGCCATGTCGGCCATCTCCACCGCCTGGGCGTGGTGCGGGACCATGTCGCTGGCGAACGCCACGTCCGCGTCGTTGTGCGACCCGCTGGTCTGCGCGTGGGCCTTCATGCCGTGCTTCATGCCGGAGTGGTTCATGGCGGAGCCGGAAGAGCTAGTGCTGCCTCCGCAGGCCGAGAGAGCAACGGCCGCAAGCGTTCCGGCCACGACGAAGCGGGCTGCCAGCAGCACTACATCTCTCCTTGGTCGAGGGGACGGATTGGCACAGGTCAGCAGATCCGCGGCAGCGGGTCGCCGACCAGCATGTCGACGATGCGGCTGCCACCGAAAGACGTCTCGAGCAGCACGATGCGCTGGGGCTCGGCAGCGACGTGTCCGATGACGGCGGCGTCGCGACCGAGCCGGTGACCTCTCAGCGCGGCCAGCGCCGCGTCAGAATGCTCGGGAGGTACGACGGCGACGAGCTTGCCCTCGTTGGCGACGTACAACGGGTCGATCCCGAGCAGGTCGCAGGCCCCCACCACGGCGCGCTGCACCGGCAGCGCCGCCTCTTGCAGCACCACGGCGACGTCGGCATCGGCGGCGAGCTCGTTGCACACCGTGCCGAGACCTCCACGGGTCGGGTCGCGCAGCCATCGGGTCGCTGGGGCGGCGGCCAGCAGCACTTCGACGAGCTCCCCGAGCGGGGCGGTGTCGGAGGAGATGTCGGCCTCGAGGTCGAGGTCGCCGCGGGCCAGCATCACGGCCGTGCCGTGGTCGCCGATCGTGCCGCTGACGAGTACGACGTCGCCGGGCTGCACCAGCTCGGCGCCGAGTCGGCGACCGACGGGCACCAGCCCGACGCCGGCCGTCGTGATGTACAGCCCGTCAGCGGCGCCGCTGTCGACGACCTTGGTGTCGCCGGTGACGATGGTGACGCCGGCCTCTGCCGCGGCGGCCGCCATGTCCGCGACTATGCCGGTCAGCTCCTCGACCGAGAACCCCTCCTCGATAACGAACGCAGCAGACAGCCACTGCGGCACCGCGCCGCACATCGCCAGGTCGTTCACCGTTCCGTGCACGGCGAGATGGCCGATTGACCCGCCCGGAAATCGGCGCGGGCGCACGACGTAGGAGTCGGTGGAGAACGCCAGCCGCTCGCCCGTCGGGAGCTCGAGCATGGCGCCGTCACCCAGCGGCTCGAGGGCGTCGTTGCGGAAGGCGTCGAGGAAGACGGCGTCGATCAGCGCCGCCGAGGCCTTGCCACCGGCGCCGTGCGCCAAGGTGACGACGTTGTTCGTGAGACGCGGCCGACGCCTGCGGAAGGCCTCGATTCGCTCGAGGACGAGCTCCTGCCGTCCCTCCGAGTCGATCACCGGGAGGCGGCCGCGAGGCCCGGCGCCGTCTTGTGCAGCCGTCCGAACGTGTAGTACGCCGCGCACGCGCCCTCGGACGAAACCATGCAGGTGCCGATCGGTGTCTCCGGCGTACAGGCGGTGCCGAAGACCTTGCACTCCCACGGCCTGATGACGCCCTTCAGCACCTCGCCGCACTGGCAGGCCTTGGGATCGGCCACCCGGATGCCAGGCACCTCGAAGAGCCGCTCGGCGTCCCACGCCGCGAACTCCTCGCGCAGCGCGAGAGCGCTCTGCGCGATGAAGCCGAGGCCGCGCCACTCGAAGTGCGGACGAAGCGTGAACACCTGCTCCAGGTACCTGAGCGCGATCGGGTTGCCCTCGTCGCGTACGACGCGGGTGTACTGGTTCTCCACTTCGCACCGCCCGGTGGTGATCTGCTCGAGCAGCATGACGATCGCTTGCAGGATGTCGAGCGGCTCGAAGCCGGTGGTGACGATCGGCTTGCCGTACCGCTGGGCGACGAAGTCGTAGGGCCGGTTTCCGACGACGGTGCTGACGTGACCTGGGCCGAGGAACCCGTCGAGCCGCAGGTCGGGGGAGTCGAGGATGGCCTTGAGCGGCGGCACGATCGTGACGTGGTTCGAGAAGACGCTGAAGTTCATAACACCGGCTTCCCGGGCCCGCATCAGCGTCACCGCCGTCGACGGCGCGGTCGTCTCGAACCCCACGGCGAAGAAGACAACGCGTCGATCCGGGTTGGCCTGCGCGATCTTCAGCGCGTCGAGCGGTGAGTAGACCATCCGCACGTCGGCGCCGCGGGCCTTGGCCTCCAGCAAACTGCTGCGACTGCCGGGCACCCGCATCATGTCGCCGAAGGAGGTGAAGATGACGTCGGGCTGCTCCGCTAGCGAGATGGCATCGTCGACGCGGCCCATCGGGATCACGCAGACGGGGCAGCCCGGCCCGTGGATGAGCTCGACCGTCTCGGGCAGCAGCTGCTCGATGCCGTGCCGGTAGATCGTGTGCGTGTGGCCGCCGCAGACCTCCATGAAGGCGTACGGCGCCCGTCCGCGTCGGCCCTCGGCCAGCTCGGTGATCCGGCGGACGGCGACGCGCGCGGCGGCGGGGTCGCGGTACTCGTCGACGAACTTCATGCCGCCCTCTCGAGGTGCTGCTGGACCCGGCGCCACAAAGCAGCCGCGAGCGCCGCCTGCGTCTCCTGGGTGCGATGCACGCTGTCCGAGCTGACGGTCAAGCAGTGCTGGACGTCGGAGGCGGTCGCGATCGCGCCGCCGTCGTAGCCGACGAGA
>JBHENF010000144.1:0-6853 GCA_046262175.1 Mycobacteriales bacterium | reverse complement strand
CAACCAGGCCAACCTGTCCGCCCGCGGGATCCCGCAGATCGCGGCCGTGCTCGGCTCCTGCACCGCCGGCGGCGCGTACGTACCCGCCATGGCGGACGAGGCGGTCATCGTCCGCGACCAGGGCACCATCTTCCTCGGCGGCCCGCCGCTGGTGAAGGCGGCGACGGGCGAGGTCGTCAGCGCGGAGGACCTCGGCGGCGGCCTCCTGCACAGCAAGACGTCGGGCGTCACCGACCACCTCGCCGACGACGACGTCCACGCCCTGCAGATCGTGCGCAGCATCGTGTCGACGCTCGGCCCGCGGACGCCGTCCCCGTGGCAGCGGCAGCCCGTGGAGGAGCCGCTGTTCGACCGCGACGAGCTGCTGTCGGTGCTGCCGGCCGAGGCGCGCACGCCGTACGACGTCCGCGAGGTCATCGCGCGGCTCGTCGACGGCAGCCGCTTCCTGGAGTTCAAGAAGGAGTACGGGCCGACGCTGGTCACCGGCACCGCGCACGTGCACGGCCATCCGGTCGGGATCGTCGCCAACAACGGAGTGCTCTTCGGCGAGTCGGCGCTCAAGGGCGCGCACTTCATCGAGTTGTGCGACCAGCGCTCGATCCCCCTGCTGTTCCTGCAGAACATCACCGGGTTCATGGTCGGCCGGGAGTACGAGGCGGGCGGCATCGCGAAGCACGGGGCGAAGATGGTCACCGCGGTCGCCACAGCGCGCGTGCCGAAGCTGACCGTCGTGATCGGCGGGTCCTTCGGCGCGGGCAACTACTCGATGTGCGGCCGGGCGTACTCGCCTCGCTTCCTGTGGATGTGGCCCAACGCGCGCATCTCGGTGATGGGCGGAGAGCAGGCGGCGTCGGTGCTCGCCGCGGTCGCCAAGGAGGGCACCGACGTCGATGCGCTGCAGGCGGAGGTCCGCCAGCAGTACGAGGAGCAGGGCAACCCGTACTACTCGACGGCGCGGCTGTGGGACGACGGAGTCATCGACCCGCGCGACACCCGGCTGCTCGTCGGCCTCGCCCTGTCCGCCGCGGCCAACGCGCCGCTCGAGCCCGTGCGCTACGGCGTCTTCCGGATGTGACCGCCGTGCCGCACGACCCGCAGGGGGTCCCCGAGATGTTCAAGACCGTGCTCGTGGCCAACCGCGGCGAGATCGCCTGCCGCGTGATCCGGACGCTGCGCGCCATGGGCATCCGCAGCGTCGCCGTCTACAGCGACGCCGACGCCGGCGCCCGGCACGTCCGCGAGGCCGACATCGCCGTACGGCTAGGACCCGCCCCGGCGCGCGAGAGCTACCTGTCCATCGAGCGGATCGTCCAGGCGTGCAAGGAGACCGGCGCCGAGGCGGTGCACCCGGGTTACGGGTTCGTGGCGGAGAACGCGGAGTTCGCCCGTGCCCTCGAGGCGGCGGGCGTCGTCTTCATCGGCCCGCCGGTCAACGCGGTCGAAGTCATGGGCGACAAGATCCGCGCGAAGCAGACGGTCTCCGCCGCGGGAGTGCCCGTGGTGCCGGGTCGCACCGAGCCCGGGATGACGGACGCGGACCTCGCTGCCAACGCGGAGGAGGTCGGCTTCCCCGTCCTCATCAAGCCCTCCGCCGGTGGTGGCGGCAAGGGCATGCACCTGGTCACGGAGGCGGCACAGCTGGCCGACGCCATCGCGGCGGCGCGCCGGGAGGCCGCCTCCTCGTTCGGCGACGACACGCTGTTCCTCGAGCGCTTCGTCAGCACTCCCAGGCACATCGAGGTCCAGGTGCTGGCCGACGCGCACGGCACGGTCATTCACCTGGGCGAGCGCGAGTGCTCCCTGCAGCGCCGCCACCAGAAGGTCGTGGAGGAGGCGCCGTCGGCCCTGCTGGACGAAGCGGCCCGCGAGCGGATCGGGGCCTCCGCGGTCGAGACCGCGCGGGCTGTCGGCTACACGGGTGCGGGGACCGTGGAGTTCATCGTCAGCGCCGACCGGCCGGACGAGTTCTTCTTCATGGAGATGAACACCCGGCTGCAGGTCGAGCACCCGGTGACGGAGATGGTCACCGGCGTGGACCTCGTCGAGGAGCAGGTACGGGTCGCCGCCGGGCTGCCGCTGCGGATCGCGCAGCAGGACGTACGGCTGACAGGGCACGCCGTCGAGGTGCGCGTGTACGCCGAGGATCCCGCGAAGGGCTTCCTCCCGACCGGTGGCCGCGCGCTGCTCGTCCGCGAGCCCGCGGGCGAAGGCGTCCGGGTGGACTCGTCGCTGCTCGAGGGCGGCGTGGTCGGTACGACGTACGACCCGATGCTGTCGAAGGTGATCGCCTGGGGCGAGAACCGGGCGACCGCACTCGCCCGGCTCGACGCCGCGCTCGGCGAGACGGCGGTGCTGGGAGTCGGCACGAACACGGCGTTCCTTCGCGCGCTGCTCGCGCACCCGGACGTCCAGGCCGGCCGCCTCGACACCGGGCTCGTGGAGCGGGCGCTCGACGGGCTGGTCGACGTGCCTCTCCCCGCCGACGTCCTGATCGCGTACGCAGCCGCGCGATTGGCGGCGGCCACTCCGGACCCGTCGGCGGACCCGTGGGACCTGCCGACCGGTTGGCGCCCGACCGGCCCCGCCTGGTCCACCTGGGACGTGCAGGTCACCGGCGACCGGCACACGGTGGCGGCGCGGCCGGCGGCGACAGGCCTGGAGGTCCGGGTGGACGAGGCTGAGCCTGTCGAGGTCCGCGCGCAGGCGCGCGGGGCCGAGCTCGACCTGACCGTCGCCGGCCGTACGACCACCTTCCTCGTCGCCTTCGACACGGACGTCGTCTGGCTGGGCCGCGACGGCGCCGCCTGGGCTCTCGCGGAGGCGCCGCGGATCGGGAAGAAGGGCGCGGCGGCCGTGCACACCGGCGACGTGCTCTCGCCCATGCCGGGGAGCGTGGTCGCGGTGCGCGTGGCCGCCGGCGACAGCGTGACGGCCGGTCAGCCGCTGCTCGTCGTCGAGGCGATGAAGATGGAGCACACCCTCACCGCGCCGCACGACGGCGTTGTCGAGGAGCTGCGCGCGCGTACGGGGGAGCAGGTCAAGGTCGACCAGCTGCTCGCGGTCGTCACCCCTGCCGGCTAGCGCAGGCCCTTCGGCCACGCGCCGTTGGTCAGCTTCACGGCGTAGAAGCCGCTGTCGCCGTCGGCGTACCAGACCTGCTGGTGCGGCAGGTCGAACGACGGCGCAGACATGGCGTACGAGCCGCTCTTGAGCGGGCCGGCCGGGTCGTTCGGCGCCGGCTTGTTGAAGTACGCCGTCTCGCGGGGGTGCAGCGGGTCGGAGATGTCGAACACGCGCAGGCCCGACAGGATGAAGCTGCAGGCGATGATCCCGGGGTCGTTCGTCCGGGGTGCGCCGCAGTAGTGGGCCGCGTAGCCCTGCACGCCGTACTGCGCGCCGGGGTCGTCCTTCTGGTCCGTGCCGCGGGCCGCCGGCTGGTTCACCTCGAGGCGGAGCGACGAGACGACCCGCGGGTGCCGATCGTCGTCGATGCTGATGATGCGTGCGGCCCCGACCGCGTCGTCGGCCGTGTAGCTGCCGACGTTGCGCGCGTACTCGTCGAACTCCACGAGGTACTTGTGGCCCTTGATGGTCACCGGGATGGTGTTCTGCGGGATCGAGACCTCAGGCCAGGTCAGGTGGGAGATCTGCTTCACCTGCGGGTTCGCGACCCGCTTCTGGACCTGGCTCACGTCGAGGATCGCGAGGCCGCTGTCGCCGAGGTCGGAGCCGTACAGGCGCGTTCCGTCGGCGCTGAGGTTCATGCCGTGGAACGTGTAGTCCTCGCTGCGCCACACGATCGAGGGCAGCGACGGGTTGCTGACGTCGATCGCGGTGATGCCGGGACGGCTCGTCGTCGAGATCCACAGCGTGCGGCCGTCGGGGGAGAAGCCGCTCTCGTGCCCGAGGACCCCCAGCGGGCTGGTGGACTTCAGGACCGGCTGCCGGCAGTCCTGCGAGACGTCGTACACGTCGACGATGCCAGGCGCCGTGGCGGGCGAGCCCATGCCGGCGGCGAGCAGGCCGCGCTCGGCGTTCAGGGCCAGCGACTCGTGCGGGCTGTCCATGGCCGCTGTGTAGAGCCGGGCCGTCTCGATCGGGCGCGACGGGTCGCTCATGTCCAGGACGTGCACGCCGCCGGTCTCGTTGTGCGCCAGCGCCGTCGGGAAGAGCAGCGTCCCGTCGTAGAAGGCGCAGACGCGGCCGGCGCGGTCGACGTAGCGGAAGGTCTTGAAGCCGCCGGTGGTCCCGATGTGACCGGCCTGGACTGCGTTGCACGTGTAGCCCTTGGCGGCGCGGCCGCTGGCGAAGTCGGCCAGCGGCGCCCGTCCCTGCCGGTTCGTCTCGGGCAGGGACCCCGGGCCGCACGTCGCACGCGGCGTCGCCGGCGGCACCTTGGTGGTGGAGCCTGCGGCGGCAGCGGCGACCGAGTGCGTCGCCAGGTAGGCCGCGACCCCGGGTACGCCGGCTGGGTTGGCGGCGGCGACACCGGCACCGAGGACGGCAACGCCCAGAGCAAGGGCGAGGGGGCGGCGGGTCTTCACGAACGGTCCTCCAGGGTCGGCGTCTCCTGCTTGCTTCGCCGCCACCTGCTCGGTTCCTGCTCACCCTGTGCAAGAACTCCCGTGGCCTTCAGCACGCTTCTGTACGGCGACTCTGCGTGCGAGAATTGCCCTTTTCGAGCGGCTGGAGCTGCACATGGCCAGGACCCTGATCCGGCGAGGAGTCGCGGTCGCCGCCGCGGCCGCTGCGCTCCTGCTCGGCACAGCGGGCCCGGCGCTGGCGGACTTCCCGACCGTGCCCGAGGCGACGTGCGGCCCGGGCAGCCTGCCGGAGACGGGGCTGCAGGGGGAGGTGCCGCTGGCGGACCAGTTCAGCACCAGGTCGATGCAGGGCTACCGCTGCAACCTCGAGCTCGTCGGCCAGTACGCCGGCGACGGCAGCGCGATCATGATGGCCTGGCAGGACCACTGCGCGTACATGGCGACGGGGTACGCGGCGAACGACCCGAACTTCGAGCAGAAGAAGGGCGTCGTCGTCATCGACGCCTCCGACCCTCGCCATCCCAAGGAGACGACCCGGCTGCAGACGCCGGCGATGATCAACCCCTGGGAGGCGCTCAAGGCCAATCCGCGCAGCGGACTTCTCGCCACGGGCGAGGGCGGGTCTTTCCCGCTGACCGGGCCGGGCGCGTCAGGGCCGCTGTTCGACGTGTACGACGTGAAGACGGACTGCGAGCACCCGAAGCTGCAGGCGTCGGTGGCGCTGCCGGACGGCCACGGGCACGAGGGCGACTTCGCCCCCGACGGGCGGACGTACTACCAGAGCACTCTGCAGTCGGCGCCGTCGGCGTCGATCGTGCCGGTGGACGTGTCCGACCCGAAGCAGCCGCGCCAGCTCATGGCCTGGCGGTCGGAGCTAGGTCCGGTGCACGCCTTGCAGATCAGCGAGGACGGCAACCGCGGCTACTTCATGGTCGCGGGGCTGAACGCCGGCTCCGGCGACGCCAACGGCCTGGTCATCGTGGACACGAGCGACATCCAGGCGCGCAAGCCGAACCCGCAGATCCGGGTCATCAGCCACGTGTTCTGGCAGGACGCCGGCGAGGCGCAGCTGGGCAGGTTCGTGCGCATCGGCGGTCACCCGTACGTCATCACGACCGACGAGTTCGGGGCGGCGGTCACGCCCGCGCTCGCCTGCTCCAAGGGTCAGCCGCCGTACGGGTTCGTGCACCTGGTCGACGTCGCCGACGAGAAGCGCCCGAAGGTCGTCAGCACCATCCGTATGGAGGTCAACGACCCCGCGAACTGCGCCACCACCGGCGCCGAGCAGAACGCCCTGTTCTCGCTCCTGTACAGCGCGCACTACTGCACGCCCGACGACCCGAAGAACACGACCGCGATCGCCTGCGCGTGGATCTCGTCCGGCGTGCGCGTGTTCGACGTACGGGACCCGCTGCACCCCAAGGAGATCGCGTACTACAACCCGCCGGCGCGCATCGACCCCGACTCGATCCGCGGCGGCGCGCCGTACTACGACGCGCTCGTGGGCCTGCGCACCAAGGACTCGACGTCGACGCAGATCCGGTGGATCCGCGATGCCGCCACCGGCGAGCAGCACCTGTGGTTCATCAGCGGCGAGAACGGCTTCCAGATCCTGCGGTTCACCAACGGCGCGTACGGCCCGCGTCCGTCGGCGGTCGAGGCGCCAGCCGTGCCGCCGGCCGCGCCACCCGGCGCGCCGGCTCCACAAGCGCGGCCACGGTCGGGGCTGGCGGCCACCGGCGGGCTCCCGCTCGCCGGCCTTGCCGGCGCCATCCTCGTGCTGGCCGTCATCGGCGGCTCGCGCAGGTGGCACGGCGGCACCTGATCCGCGCACCGGGCAGCTCAGCCGTCTCAGCGAAGAAGAACGGGTGGCGACCGAAGTCGCCACCCGTTCTTCGTGCCTGGCAACGTGCGGTTGGGGGGAGTTGAACCCCCACGTCCTTTCGGACACAACGACCTCAACGTTGCGCGTCTGCCATTCCGCCACAACCGCTCGAACTGCGTGCACCAGACGCATTCACTGTACCGAACGTTACGGTGCTGCCGGGGGTCGACCGGAGGAGTGCGATGAGCGGCGAGGACGAGGTCGTCGAGCTGTGCCGGGACCTGATCCGGTTCGAGAGCGTCAACGACGGGACCGGCCGCGGGCCGGGCGAGCGGGCCGCAGCCGAGTACGTCGCGGGCAAGCTCACCGAGGTCGGGCTCGAGGTCCAGGTCTTCGAGGCTGCCCCCAATCGGACGAGCGTGGTCAGCCGGCTCGAGGGCACGGACAGCAGTCGCCCTCCGCTGCTCATCCACGGACACCTGGA
>JBHENF010000143.1:0-15569 GCA_046262175.1 Mycobacteriales bacterium | reverse complement strand
TTCCGTGCCGGCCAGGGCTTCAAGGACGCCGTGAGCGGCGCCAAGAAGGTCGCGGCCGCCACGAAGGCGACGCCGAGCCGGGCCACCGCCAAGGCCACGCCGGCGAAGAAGGCCACGGCGGCCAAGGCTGCTCCGGCCAAGAAGGCCACGGCCAGCAAGGCTGCTCCGGCGAAGAAGGCGACGGCCAGCAAGGCTGCTCCGGCCAAGAAGGCCACCACGGCCAGCAAGGCTGCTCCGGCCAAGAAGGCCACGGCCAGCAAGGCAGCTCCGGCCAAGAAGGCCACGGCGGCCAAGGCTGCTCCGGCCAAGAAGGCCACGGCCAGCAAGGCAGCTCCCGCCAAGAAGGCGGCAGCGAAGAAGGCCCCCACCAAGAAGAAGTAGCGCCCCGCACCTCCCAGAGGCCCCGGCACCCGCCGGGGCCTCTGGCGTGTCCGGTCTCAGCTGCCCGGCAGCGCCACCCGCACGACGCGTCCGTCCTCCGTCGTCAGCTGGACGCGCTGCCCCGGGTGCAGCAGGCGCAGCCCGTCCAGTGCCGCGGCGGCGAACGGCAGGTCGGTGCCGTCGTCCAGCAGCGCCACCCCGGCCTCGCCGTCGAAGCAGCGCACGGTCCCCTGCACGGCCGTCAGCCCAGCCGAGCCGCGACGGCAGCGGTGGCCCCGCCCACACCGAGCGCCAGCGCGCGGCGCAGGTCGTCGGGTGTGTCCACGTCCAGGCGCAGACCCGCGCCCGCGGGCAGCTCTGCGGCGCCCGAGACGAGGTGCCCGTCGCGGGACGACTGCCCGTATGCCGGTGCCAACGACTGCCCGACCGGCGCGGCCAGGAGGGTCGTCCCGGTTCCGGCGGCGTCCGCGACGAACGCCCGCCGGTCAGCGGGAACCGCCCGCAGCGCCGCCGTCAGCTCGTCGGGCCGCAAGGCCGGCAGGTCGGCGGAGACGGTCGCTGCGCCCAGGCCTGCCGGCAGCAGGTTCGCGCCGTGGGCCAACGCGGGGTTCAGGCCCGCATCCGGCCCGTCGGACACGACGACGGCGCCAGCGCCCGACAGCGCAACGCGTGCCCGCTCGTCATCCGTGACGACGAGCACGTGCTCGACCGCGTCGCTCGCCAGGGCCGCCGTCACGACGTCGACGGCGAAGGCGAGTGCGAGGTCCTGACGCAGGACGTCGCCGTACGCCTGCAGGCGGGTCTTGGCCAGCGCCAGCCGCTTCACCGGCACGACGAGGCCCCAGGCGACAGGAGGCACGACGGCAGAGTCTGGCAGGGTGCCTCGACACGTGCCCGACCGGCGCGGGAGGATGCGGGCCGACGACGGGAGCAGCGCGTGCAGGGTCGAGTTCCACTGCGAAAGCTCGGCTTCTGGTACGGCTTGGCGGCGTGCATCCTCAAGCCGCTGACGTGGGCCTTCATGAAGAAGGACTGGCGCGGGCAGGAGCACGTGCCGGCGACCGGCGGCGTCATCCTCGCGGCCAACCACATCTCGCACGCGGACCCTGTCGCGCTTGCCGATTACATCGTGTTCGGGACCGCCCGCGCGGCGCGCTTCCTCGCGAAGTCCTCGCTGTTCAAGGGCCGCGGTCTGGTCGGCAGCGTCATGCGCGGCGCGGGGCAGATCCCGGTCCACCGGCAGACGGCCGACGCGTCGCTGGCGCTGCGCGACGCCGTGGCCGCGCTGCACCGGGGCGAGTGCATCGCGATCTACCCCGAGGGCACCGTCACCCGCGACCCGCAGAAGTGGCCGATGCAGGCCAAGACGGGGGTCGCGCGCCTCGCGCTGCTGTCCGGCGCGCCCGTCGTGCCGATCGCGCAGTGGGGCGCGCAGGACATCCTCGACAGCTACCGCAGCAAGGGCGTGCACCTGCTCCCGCGGCACACGATGCACATCGTGGCGGGTCCGCCGGTGGACCTGTCGGAGTACGAGGGCCGGGACCTGACCACGGAGGTCCTGCGCGGGGCGACCGACAAGGTCATGCGGGCCGTGACGGAGCTCGTGGAGCAGCTCCGGGGGGAGACGGCGCCGACCGAGGTCCACGTGCACGAGCCGCGCAGCCGCCTCGCGTCGGACGGACGGCGGTCGGCGTGACTCGGGCTGCCGTGCTCGGCTCCGGCTCCTGGGGCACTGCCTTCGGCAAGGTCCTCGCCGACGCGGGCACCGACGTCGTGCTGTGGGCACGTCGCCCTGAGCTGGCAGAGCAGGTGCGGACGGCGCACGAGAACCCCGACTACCTGCCCGGCATCGCGCTGCCGGCCAACCTCAGCGCCACCGCTGACGCCGCCGAGGCCGTGTCCGGCGCCGACTTCGTCGTGCTGGCGGTGCCGTCGCAGAGCCTGCGCGACAACCTCGCAGCGGTCGCGCCGGCACTGGCCCGCAACGCCTTGCTCGTCAGCCTCATGAAGGGCGTCGAGCTCGGGACGACCAAGCGCATGAGCGAGGTCATCAGCGAGGTGGCGGACGTGCCGGCTGACGTGGTCGCCGTCATCAGCGGGCCCAATCTGGCGAAGGAGATCGCGGACGGGCAGCCGGCCGCCACCGTCGTCGCCTGCTCCGACGGCCCGGCCGCCGAGAGGCTGCAGCTCGCCTGCACCACGCCGTACTTCCGCCCGTACACGAATCCCGACGTGGTCGGCTGCGAGCTCGGCGGCGCCGTCAAGAACGTCATCGCGCTCGCGACCGGCATGGCGGAGGGGATGGGCTTCGGCGACAACACGAAGGCCTCGCTCATCACCCGTGGGCTTGCCGAGACCGCCCGTCTCGGCGTCGCGCTGGGCGCCGATCCCATGACGTTCTCCGGCCTGGCCGGGCTGGGCGACCTCGTCGCGACCTGCACCTCACCGCTGTCCCGCAACCGCACCTTCGGCGAGCGGCTCGGACGCGGCGAGACCCTGGACGAGATCCTCGCGCGCAAGCAGCAGACGGCGGAGGGCGTGAAGTCCTGCCGGTCGATCCTGGACCTGGCCCGCAAGCACGACGTCTACATGCCGATCACCGAGCACGTGGTCGCCGTCGTACACGAGGGGATGACACCGAAGGAGATGGTCCGCGGCCTCATGAGCCGCGAGGTGAAGAGCGAGTGACCTACGGCGAGCACACTCGCGCGCTGCACACGCCGGCCGCACCCGTGCCGGAGCAGACGCCGCTCGGGTTGCCCGTGTACCGAACGGCCGCGTGGTCGTTCGACACGGCGCAGGAGTACGCGGACGTGCTCAACGGCAGCCGCGAGGGGTACTCGTACAGCCGCAACGACAACCCGACGGCGGTGGCGTTCGCCGAGGGTGTGGCTGCCATGGAGGGCGTCAACCTGTCGACACCGGTCGAGGGGCAGCCGTTCGCCTCCGGCATGGCCGCGATCTCGACGGTCATCATGACGTTCACGCACGCCGGCGCCCACGTCGTCGCGCCCCGCGAGGTCTACGGCGGGACGTACGGGCTGCTGACGACGGTGCTCGACCGGTTCGGTGTGGCGACGACGTTCGTCGACAGCACCGACGTGGACGCGGTGCGCGACGCGATCCGGCCCGAGACGACCCTGCTGTGGGGCGAGACCCTCGCCAACCCGACGATGACGGTCGCCGATCTACCTGCGCTGTCGGCGGTCGCGGGCGAGGCCGGCATCCCGTTCGTGGTCGACTCGACCTTCGCTTCACCGGCGATCTGCCGGCCGCTCGAGCACGGGGTGGACGTCGTCGTGCACTCGGCGACGAAGTACCTCGGCGGCCACAGCGACGTCACCGGCGGCGTGGCGGTCGGCTCGCCCGAGCTGATGGCACGGGTCCGGCACGACCGCATCGACCTCGGCGGCTCGCTGGCGCCGGACGAGGCGTTCCTGCTGCACCGGGGGCTCGCCACGCTGCCGCTGCGGATGGCGCGGCACTGCAGCAGCGCGCTCGCGGTGGCGACGGCTCTGGTCGAGCACCCGCACGTGATGCGCGTCGACTACCCCGGCCTGCCCGGGCACCGCGACCACGGGCTCGCAGTCAAGCTGCTCGACGGAGGTCGCTACGGCGCTGTCGTCACGTTCACCCCCGAAGGCGACCGCAGCGCGGGCCTGGCGCTGTGCGACCGGCTGCGGCTGGTGCAGCGAGCCACGTCCCTCGGCGGCACGCACTCCAAGGCCAGTCACATCGCCTCCACCACGCACCGCCAGCTGGACGAGGCGGCGCTGGCCGCGGCCGGCATCGGCGCGGCGGCCGTGCGCATCAGCGTCGGGCTCGAAGATCCGGAGGACGTCGTCGCCGACCTGCTGCAGGCGCTCGACCAGCTCTGAGCGAGCGCTGACCCAGCGCTGCCCGAGGTGTGCGCGGGCCTGGCAGGAGGCACAGTGGCGGGGTGGAGAGCTTCGACGTCGTCATCCTGGGTGCCGGCTCGGCCGGGGAGGCCATCGCGCGAGCCGTCGCGGAAGCGGGACGCTCGGTCGCGCTCGTCGAGTCGCTGCGGGTCGGCGGTGAGTGCCCGTACGTCGCCTGCATGCCCAGCAAGGCGATGCTGCGCAGTGCCGATGCCCGCCACGAGGCGCGTTCGCTCACCGATCTCGGCGCCGCCTCGGCCGCACCGACCTTGGACGACGACGCGCTCGCCTTCCGGGCGGCCACCGCACGCCGCGACGACCTCAGTGAGCACCGTGACGACTCAGACGCGGCGCAGAGCCTCGTCGACGTCGGCGTCACCCTGATCCGCGGCCGCGGCACGCTGGTGCGCGCGGGCGTGCTCGACGTGGAGGGCCGCGAGCTGCAGTGGACGGACCTCGTCGTCGCCACGGGCTCATCAGCGATCCGGCCGCCGGTCGAGGGGCTCGACCGAGTGCCGACATGGACGAGCGACGAGGCGCTGTCGGCGCAGGACCGGCCCGAGTCGCTGCTCGTCATGGGCGGCGGCGCCGTGGGCTGTGAGCTGGCGCAGGTGCACGTGCGGTTCGGAGTACGGGTCACGCTGGTCGAGTCGGGGCCGCGGCTGGCCGGCAAGGAGGAGCCCAGCATCGCCGAGCTGCTGGCGAAGGCGCTCCGGGAGGACGGCGTCGACGTACGGCTCGGCGTCGAGGTGGAGCGGTGCGAACCTGGAGACGACGGGGCGCTCGTGCACCTGTCGGACGGCAGTTCGGTCGAGGTGGCGCGGGTGCTCGTCGCCACCGGCCGCAAGCCGACGACGGAGGGCCTCGGGCTGGAGGTGCTCGGGATCGAGCCGGACGACAAGGGTGCGCTGGTGGTGGACGACCACTGCCGGATCCAGGGTCAGCAGCACGTGTGGGCTGCCGGTGACGTCACGGCTATCGCGCCGTACACGCACACCGCGAACTACCAGGCGCGCATCGTCACGGCCAACCTGCTCGGCGGTGACCGGACCGCCGACTACCGCGCGATCCCGCGCGCCATCTACACCTCGCCGGCCGTCGCCAGCGTCGGGATGGCCGAGGAGCAGGCGCGGGGGCAGGGGATCGACGCGCTCACCGCGGTCATGGACGTGGGCGAGGTCGCGCGGACGGCGACCGAAGGCGCGGGCGGCGGCCGCCTCGTGCTGACGGCGGACCGGCAGCGGCGGGTTCTCATCGGCGCGGCCGCGATCGGACCGCGGGCGGACGAGTGGCTCGCGGAGGCGACGGTCGCGATCCGCGGGGAAGTACCGCTGTCGGTGCTGCAGGACGTGGTGCACGCCTTCCCGACCTTCGGGGAGGCGTACGAGCCCCCGCTTCAGGAGCTCGCTGCCAAGGTGAAGGAGTAGTCGTGGGAGTGCTCGACGGACAGGTCGCGCTGGTGACCGGTGGCGGCAGCGGGATCGGCGAGGAGATCTGCGCCCGGCTCGCTGCCGACGGCGCGGACGTCGTGGTGAACGGCCTGCGGGAGGCCGAGGTCGCGGGCGTCGTCCAGCGGGTGCAGGGCCTGGGACGCAAGGCGATCGCCGCCGTGGGCAGCGTGGACGACCCGGGGTTCGTGTCGGAGATGGTGCGCCGTACGGAGGCCGAGCTCGGGCCGCTGACGATCGCCGTGAACAACGCGGGGATGCAGGAGGAGACGCCGTTCCTCGAGCTCGAGCTCGACACCTGGCGCAAGCAGCTGTCGGTGGACCTCGACGGGCCGTTCCTCGTCGCGTCCGCTGCGGCCCGCGTCATGGCTCCGCGCGGCGGCGGCGTGATCGTCAACATCACGAGCGTCCACGAGCACCAGCCCCGGCCGGGCTACGCCGCGTACTGCGTCAGCAAGGCCGGCCTCGGCATGCTCACCAAGGTGCTGGGTCGCGAACTGGCCCAGCACGGGATCCGCTGTGTGGCCGTCGCGCCCGGTGCGATCGACACGCCTATCCAGGGCGAGCAGACCGCGGCGGAGCGACGCGAGCAGGAGGCCGGGATCCCGGCCGGGCGGTTGGCGCAGCCGTCCGAGGTCGCCGCGCTGGTCGCGTACCTGGTGTCGCCGGAGGCGGCGTACATCACCGGCACGACCATCGTGATCGACGGCGCGCTGGAGCAGCAGGTGTCCCTGTCCTGACCGCTAGGGTCGGCGGGTGACGAGAACGCGCGTGGCCGTCGTCTTCGGCGGGCGCAGCACCGAGCACGCGATCTCGTGCGTGTCCGCGGGCAGCGTGCTCGCGGCGCTGGACCGCGAGAAGTACGACGTGGTCGCCGTCGGCATCACACCCGAGGGCCGGTGGGTGCTGGCGCCGGACGATCCGGCGCAGCTGGCCATCAGCGGCCGCGAGCTGCCGGCGGTGAAGGACGGCGCCGCCGTTGCGCTGGCCGGCGACCCGACGGTCGGCCTCATCCCGCTCGAGGACGGCGCGGCGCTGCTCGGCAGCGTCGACGTCGTCTTCCCGGTGCTGCACGGCCCGTACGGCGAGGACGGCACCGTCCAGGGTCTGCTCGAGATGGCAGCCGTGCCGTACGTCGGCTCCGGCGTGCTCGCCAGCGCCGCCG
Organism: Mycobacteriales bacterium; assembly: GCA_046262175.1. Classification (GTDB taxonomy): domain Bacteria; phylum Actinomycetota; class Actinomycetes; order Mycobacteriales; family SCTD01; genus RYN-124. The sequence continues at coordinate 8,676 of JBHENF010000143.1, read as the reverse complement.
CGATGGACAAGGCGGTGGCGCGGATCCTGCTGTCCGCCGCCGGGTTGCCGGTGACCGATGCGGTCGTCGTACGACGGGCGCAGTGGGATGCCGATCCGGCAGCGGTGACGCGGGAGGTGCAGCACCTGGGGCTGCCGGTTTTCGTGAAGCCCGCCCGCGGCGGGTCGAGCATCGGGATCAGCCGGGTCGCTTCGTGGGACGACCTGCCGGCTGCCGTCGAGGACGCGCTGCGGTGCGACCCGAAGGTGCTCGTCGAGGCGGCCGTCTCCGGGCGCGAGGTCGAGTGCGGGATCCTCGAGGGCGTCGACGGCAGGCCCGCTGCGAGCGTGCCGGCCGAGATCCGGCTGGTCGGCGACTACGACTTCTACGACTTTGAGGCGAAGTACCTCGACAGCGCCACCGAGCTGGACGTGCCGGCCGACCTGCCGGAGGACGTGGCAGCGCGCCTGCAGGACATGGCTCGCCGCGCGTTCGTGGCGCTGGACTGCGCCGGCCTCGCCCGCGTCGACTTCTTCGTCGGCGCCGACGGCGAGCTCACCGTCAACGAGGTCAACACGATGCCCGGGTTCACGCCCACGTCGATGTTCCCGCGGATGTGGGCGGCGACGGGGCTGGACTACCCGGCGCTGGTGGACCGCCTCGTGAGCACGGCGCTGCGCCGCGGCACGGGGCTGCGCTAGAGCTAAGCGCCTGGCGCGGCCGCCGGCGCGGGCAGCTGCTTGAGCACCGGCACGAGCGTCAGCACCAGGTACCCCTGCTCCTCGTACGCCGTCGGGATGTCGAGCGAGACGTTGACGGCGCGGTCCGATGTCGTCCAGAGGACCCGCCCCGCGGTCTTCTTCGTCACGAACGGAAGGCCGTCCAGCACCAGCGGCGTGGCCGTCTGGTCGGGCAGCGGCACACCGCACTGCAGCGTCACGGCGGGGTCACCCCAGGCTGCGGTACGGGTGGCGTCGCCTGTCACGGGCCGGCGCGTCACGCCCTTGTCGAGCTCGTCCGGTATGGCCGCGAGCAGCGTGCGGCACGCGTCGATGACGGGCTTCGCGGAGGCGGACGGAAGCGCGACGTCGACCGGCCCCGTCGCCTTCGGTGCCGGCGCGGAGCCCGAGGAGGTGCAGGCGGTCGCGAGGGCGACCGCGAGGATCGCGGTCCTCAGAGGTGGACGACCGGGCAGGTCAGGGTGCGCGTGATGCCCTCGACGCCCTGGACCTTCGCGACGACGAGCTTGCCCAGCTCGTCGACGCTCTTGGCCTCGGCGCGGACGATGACGTCGTACGGACCCGTCACGTCCTCGGCCGTCGCGACGCCCGCGAGCTCCGAGATGGCCTTCGCGACGGCGGCGGCCTTCCCGACCTCGGTCTGGATGAGGATGTAGGCCTGGACCACGGCGAGGAACCCTTCTGGAAGGCTGCTGGAGTGGCGGACGCTACCGCACGGGATGTGGGCGAGTTCGGGCTCATCGACCGCGTGGTCGAGCGGCTCGGAACGTCGCCGTACGTGCTGCTCGGACCCGGTGACGACGCCGCCGTGGTGGCCGCCCCGGACGGCCGGGTGGTCGCCTCGACCGACGTCCTGGTGGAGGGCGTGCACTTCCGGCGCGACTGGTCGAGCGCCTACGACGTGGGCCGCAAGGCGGCCGCGGTCAACCTCGCGGACATCGCCGCGATGGGCGCCCGCGGCACCGCGCTGCTGGTCGGGCTGGCCGCGCCCGCGGAGCTGCCGGTGGAGTGGGCGCTCCGGCTCACCGACGGGCTGCGCGACGAGGCGCGGCTGGTCGGCGCGGCGGTCGTCGGCGGCGACGTCGTCCGGTCGGACGTGCTGGTGGTCAGCGTCACGGCCCTCGGCGACCTGGAGGGTCGCGCGCCGGTGACCCGGGCCGGGGCGCGACCGGGCGACGTCGTGGTGCTGGCGGGCGACGTCGGGCGCTCGGCCGCCGGGCTGGAGCTGCTGGAGCAGGGCGTCCTCGAGGGCGATCTCGTGGACGCGCACCGTCGCCCGACGCCCCCGTACGCGCTGGGCCCGCTGCTCGCGCTGGCGGGAGCCACGGCGATGTGCGACGTGAGCGACGGGCTGCTGTCCGACGTCCGGCACATCACCCGCGCGAGCAGGGTGCAGATCGACCTGGACGAGGCGGACGAGCCGTTCCTGACGGGCGGTGAGGACCACGCGCTGGTCGCGACGCTGCCTGCGGACGCGCCGCTGCCGGACGGCTGCCGGGTCATCGGCCGGGTGCTGGCGGGCGGCGGCGTGACCGTCGCCGGCGAGGAGCGCAGGGGCGGCTGGGACCACTACGCGGAGCCGGACTAGCCGTTCTCGTACGCCTCGTCCTCCGCGTCGATCCGCTCGTTGCGCTCCTTCACCGACTGCAGGGCGTGCTGCGCGGCGTCCGAGGTCGGGTACGGCCCGAGCCGCACCTCCGCCCGGCAGCCGCCGTCGCCCTCGACGGTGTTGTGGTCGGTGCACCACCAGAAGCTCATGTCCGCGAGGGTGCCACGATGTCGTCCCCTGGACCAGAAGGAGGCCCTGTGGCCGTCTACGCCCTCGGCGACCGCGTCCCGCAGATCCATGAGGACGCGTACGTCCACCCGGACGCGACCGTGATCGGCGACGTCCGGCTCGCCGCCGGCGCCACGGTCTGGCCGGGCGCGGTGCTGCGCGGCGACTACGGGACGATCATTGTCGGGGAGCGGACCTCCATCCAGGACGGCACCGTGGTGCACGCGACGCACGACAAGGCGACCACGATCGGCAGCGACTGCGTCGTCGGCCACATCGCGCACCTCGAGGGCTGCACCGTCGAGGACGGCTGCCTCATCGGCTCCGGCTCGGTCGTGCTGCACGACGTCGTCGTCCGCAGCGGCGCGCTCGTCGGAGCGGGCGCGGTCGTCAGCAACGGCACCGAGGTGCCGGCGCGGGCGATGGCGCTGGGGATCCCCGCGAAGATGCGGCTCGACGCGGTGCCGGAGGGGTCGTTCGAGCCGGCGGTGGCGCTGTACGCCTGGAACGGCGCCCGCTACAAGGACGAGCTCAAGCGCCTGGACTGAGACGCAGAACGGCCCGGCCTCCCTGTGCGGGAGCCGGGCCGGTCGGACGAGCAGCGGGGCTAGGCGCGGACGACCTTGCCGGCCTTGATGCAGGACGTGCAGACGCCGAGCTTCTTGGGGGTCTTGCCGACCATCGCGCGGACCGTCTGGATGTTCGGGTTCCAGCGGCGGCGGGTGCGGCGGTGGGAGTGGCTGACGGACATGCCGAAGCCGGGCCCCTTGCCGCAGACGTCGCAGTTCGCAGACACAGTGACTCCAAGAAGAGGTGCAGGGGAGTCCGGCGGACGGCCGGACGATCCGCCACAGGCTAGCAGCCTCGGCTAGCCTCGCCGTTCGGTCAGGAGTGGGAGGACAGGCGTGCTGCAGGCCCTCGACGCCGCCGCCCTGCGGCAGTGGTGCCTCGCGTCGCGCGACGCACTGACGGCCGCGCGGACAGAGATCGACGACCTCAACGTCTACCCCGTGCCCGACGGCGACACCGGCACGAACCTGCAGCTGACGATGTCCTCGGTGGCCGATGCGGTGGCGGCCGCGCCCGCGGACATGGCGGGCACCGCGAAGGCGATGGCGTACGGCGCCCTCATGGGGGCGCGCGGCAACAGCGGCGTGATCCTGTCCCAGCTGCTGCGCGGGCTGGCCGAGGTGCTCGGGGAGCAGGAGCAGGCCGGGCCGGAGGACGTGCAGCGCGCCCTCGTACGGGCGGCCGAGCTGGGCTACGCCGCCGTGGCCACGCCTGTCGAGGGCACGATCCTGACGGTCGCGCGGGAGGCGGCCGCGTCGGCGGCCGAGATCGGACGCTCGACCCTCGAAGCCGTCGTACGCGCGGGCGCTGCCGGCGCGACAGCCGCGCTGGCCCGGACGCCCGACCAGCTGCCGCAGCTCAAGGCCGCGGGGGTCGTCGACGCCGGCGGCCGGGGGCTGTGCGTCCTGCTCGACGCGCTCGAGCAGGTCGTCACGGGCGCCGCGCCTGCCCTGCCCGCGCCGGTACTGCTGGTGCCGCGCGATCGCAGCGGCCTGGTGGCCGCGCGCGAGGCGGGCAGCGACGAGTTCGCGTACGAAGTGCAGTTCCTCCTGCGCGACGCGTCGGAGGACGCCGTCGAGGTACTGAAGGAGCAGCTCGGCGCCCTCGGCGACTCCCTCGTCGTCGTCGGCGGGGACGGGCTGCACAACGTGCACGTCCACGTGAACGACGTCGGCGCGGCGGTCGAGGCCGGCGTCGACGCGGGTCGGCCGTTCCGCATCACGGTGACTCGGTTCGCCGACCAGATCGCCGCGGAGCAGCTGCCGGTCATGAACGAGAAGCCGACCGGCCGTCGCGTCGTCGCCGTGTGCGCAGGCACCGGGCTCACCGAGCTGTACGAGCGGGCCGGCGCGATCGTCGTCGACGGTGGACCGACGGCCAATCCCTCCACGGCCGAGCTGCTCGACGCGGTGCACCGGGCCGGGGCGTGCGAGGTCGTGCTGCTGCCGAACGACGGCAACACGGTCAACGTCGCGGCCGCCGCGGCCGAAGCCGCGCGCGAGGAGGGGCGCTCCGTGGCGGTCGTCCGTACCCGCTCCGTCGTCCAGGGGCTGGCGGCCCTCGCCGTCGCCGACCCGGAGCGGTCGTTCGCCGACGATGTCGCTGCCATGGCCGAGGCGGCCGGGTCGACCCGGTGGGCCGAGGTGACGACCGCGGTGCGCGAGTCCATGACGATGGCGGGTGTCTGCCGACCCGGCGACGTCCTCGGCCTCATCGAGGGCGATGTCGTCCTGATCGGCAGCGACGTGGAGGGCGTGACGCGGCAGCTCGTCGACCGGCTGCTCGCCGGCGGCGGCGAGATGGTGACCGTGGTGACCGGCGACGACGCGGCCGACGCACTGCACGAGCGACTGGCGACGTACGTCGAGAAGGCGCACCCGACCGTGGAGGTCGTCGCGTACGAGGGCGGGCAGCCGCACTACCCGGTGCTGCTCGGCGTCGAATAGTGGTCGCGCTCGGGGATCGGGCGTCGAAGGCGGTCGGCGACAAGACCGCGAAGGCGCTCGAGACGCTCGACGTGCACACGGTCGGCGACCTGCTGCGGCACTACCCCCGGCGCTACCAGGAGCGCGGGCGGCTGGCGGCGTTCTCGGAGCTCGTCGTCGGCGAGCACGCGACGGTCTACGCCGAGGTCGTGAAGGTCAGCGGGCGCAGGCTGCGGCCCAAGCTCTACAAGACGGACGTGACGATCCGCGACGACGACGGCCGGCAGATGACGATGGCCATCTTCAACCGGCCGTGGGCGGACAAGGACCTGCGCGCGGGGCGGCGGGCGTTCTTCGCCGGCAAGGTCGAGACGTTCAACCGCAAGGTGCAGCTGGGCAACCCGGAGTACCAGCTCGTCGACGACGAGGCGGGCGCCGATCTCGAGGAGTTCGCGGGCGCGGTCATCCCCGTCTACCCGGCGACGGCGAAGTGCTCGTCGCTGGTCGTGCAGCGGTCGGTACGGATGGCGCTGGACCTCGTCGACCTGGGCGACGACCCGCTGCCGGCGGAGCTGCGCACCGGACGGGGGCTGGTCGGGCTGCAGGACGCGCTGACGTGGGTGCACCGGCCGGCCGACCTCGGCCAGGTGGCGCGCGCGAAGGCGCGGCTGACGTGGGACGAGGCGTTCACGCTGCAGGTCACGCTCGCTCAGCGGCGGGCCGCTGCACGAGAGCTGCCAGGCGTCCCGCGGGTGCCGCAGCCGGACGGGCTGCTGGCAGCCTTCGACGCGCAGCTGCCCTTCACTCTGACCGACGGGCAGGAGGAGATCGGTCGGCTGCTGGCCCGCGAGCTCGCCGAGGCGCACCCGATGCACCGGCTGCTGCAGGGCGAGGTGGGCTCCGGCAAGACGCTGGTGGCCCTCCGCGCCATGCTTGCCGTCGTCGATGCCGGTGGGCAGGCCGCGTTGCTGGCGCCGACGGAAGTCCTCGCGCAGCAGCACTTCCGCTCCATCAGCGAACTGCTGGGACCGCTGGCGCAGGGGCAGCTGCTCGGCGGGCAGCACGCGACGGAGGTCGTGCTGCTGACCGGGTCACAGGGTGCAGGGGAGCGCCGTACGGCACTGCAGAGGGCCGTCTCTGGCGAGGCCGGGCTGGTCGTCGGGACGCACGCCCTGCTCAGTGAGGGAGTGGCGTTCGCCGACCTCGGGCTCGTCGTCGTGGACGAGCAGCACCGGTTCGGCGTCGAGCAGCGGGAGGCGTTGCGTGCCAAGGGGGCACAGCCGCCGCACGTGCTGGTGATGACCGCGACCCCGATCCCGAGGACCGTGGCCATGACCGTGTACGGCGACCTCGAGGTCTCGACCCTGACCGAGCTGCCCAGGGGTCGCTCTCCGGTTCGCACCGCGCTGGTGCCGGTGGCAGAGAAGCCGCAGTGGCTGGAGACCGCGTGGACCCGCATCCGCGAGCACGTGGCCGAGGGGCGGCAGGCCTTCGTCGTCTGCCCGCGCATCGGCGACGACGACGCGCAGGTGGGCGAGGACGGCAAGCGGCCCGCGGTCGCGGTGCTCGAGCTGGCACCGCTGCTGGCGGACGGTGCGCTCTTCGGCCTGCGCACCCAGGTCCTGCACGGTCGCATGGCGCCCGACGACAAGGACGACGTGATGCGGCGGTTCGCAGCGGGCGAGGTGGACGTGCTCGTGGCCACCACGGTGATCGAGGTCGGGGTCGATGTCCCCAACGTCACGGTCATGGTGGTCATGGACGCCGACCGCTTCGGTGTCTCGCAGCTGCACCAGCTGCGCGGCCGGGTCGGCCGTGGCGCCCACGGCGGGCTCTGCCTGCTGGTGTCGGAGGCCGAGCTGGGATCTCCCTCCCGTGAGCGGCTCGAGGCCGTGGCGGCGACGAACGACGGCTTCGCGCTGTCGCGCGTCGACCTCGAGCAGCGCCGGGAGGGCGACGTCCTCGGCGCCTCGCAGTCCGGGAAGCGGTCGTCGCTGCGGCTGCTCCGTCTGCTCGAGCACGAGGACCTGATCCGTGAGGCGCGCGACGCCGCGGTGGCGGTGGTGGACGCGGACCCCTCTCTGGCCCGGCACCCAGCCCTGGCACAAGCCGTACGGGACGTGCTCGACGAGGAGCGGGCGGAGTACCTCGAGAAGGCGTGATACCGGACACAGCGGGCAGGTCGGGCAGGTGCGCCGCCGGCGCTGTCGAAGGAAGTGACATGACCGCGTCCCGCCGCCTGCTCCTGCCCGGCCTCGCCGTGCTCTCCCTGGGTGGGGCGCTGCTCGCGCCCGCCACGACCAGCGCCTTCGGCGCCACGCCGGCGCCCGCCGTGTCGTTCAAGACGGACGGCGTACCGACGTTCGGGCCCGCCTCGGTCGTCTCCGCGCACTTCCTCGGCGCCGAGCCGCAGACGACGCTCGAGCGGCCCACCGCCGCCTCCGTGAAGGGCGCGCTGGACAAGAACCGCGTCTTCGTCGACTGGCCGGTCTCGAGCCGTACGCAGACCGGGACGCTGCACCGGAGCCTGGACGGCGGCAAGACGTTCCGGCTGCTGTTCGACCCGCTGTGCGCGCCCCGTAGCCGCCCCATGTGCACGACCGGCGGCGGCGGCGACACGGAGAACGACGTCAACCCGGTGACCGGGCAGGTGTACTTCGCCGACCAGGAGGTGCTGGTCCAGGAGGCCTTCGCCACCTCCAACGACCACGGTGACACCTTCCCGGTGTCGCAGTCGTTCCCGATCACCAGCGCGGCCACCGGCGTCGACCGGCAGTGGGTGGCCGGCGTCGCCCCCGGTATCGCCAGCGTCGCGGGCCAGAACATCGCGGCCTTCTACACGTACCACGTGCCGATCGTCGGCGAGTACATCGTCGGCGTCACCGACAGGGGCGTGCCGCTGCTGCAGCCGGTGCCCCAGGTCACCAACGTGTCGCAGTCCGGACAGGTCCGCGTCGACAACACCAACGGCCCCGGCCGCGGCTGGATCTACCAGCCGTACCGCACCAACGGCTACCAGCTCGCCACGGCCAAGGCGAGCGACTACGCCACGCCGGCCGGCTGGAAGGTCAACCAGGTCGGCAAGCCGGCGACCCAGCCCGACATCTTCCCGTGGCTGTCGCTGGACGACCACGGCAACGCCTACGCGACCTGGATCCACAACGGCCGGATGTACTACAGCGTCTCGTTGATCGACGCCAAGGCCAACAACCCGAAGCTGGGCGGCCGGCCGGGCACCGAGTTCAGCGCTGAGGTCGACATCACCCCGCCGAACCTCGGCGCCGTGATCTTCCCGGAGATCGTCGCCGGCACCCCCGGCCGCGCGGCCATCGCCTTCAACGGCACCTCCGACTTCAACACCGGCGGTACGAAGAAGACCGATGACGCCCCGCCGAACGCGCGCTGGAACACGTACGTCTCCGTGCTGACCAACGCGCTCGGCACGAACGGGCCGGTCGAGGTGCGCACCGGCAAGGTCAGCCACCGGATCGTGCACACCGGCAACATCTGCACGAGCGGCACGACCTGCGCCGCGACGATGCCCGAGAAGGACCGCTCGCTGCTCGACCTCATCGACATCGGCCTCGACGCCGACGGAGCGGTCGGTGTCGTCTACACCGACAACAACTTCGCACTGGCGGTGCCGGCCGACCCGGCCGCGCCGCGCAAGGGCCCGTTCGTGCAG
>JBHENF010000142.1:0-17397 GCA_046262175.1 Mycobacteriales bacterium | reverse complement strand
AGGCGGGCTTGCGGACCAGCTCGAGCACGCGCTCCTCGAGCAGCGCCGGGTCGACCGGCTTCGCGAGGTAGTCGTCGGCGCCGGCGCGGCGGGCGTCCCGCTCCACCTCCGGCGAGTCGCTGCCGGTGAACAGCACCAGCGGCATCGTCAGCGTCCGCGGGTCGGCGCGCAGCAGCCGAATGAGCTCGATGCCGGACAGGTCCGGCAGCCGGTTGTCGACCAGCGCCGCGTCGAACGCGACCTCCCCGACCGCCGCCAGCGCGTCGTCGGCGGTGCCCACCGACGTCACCTCGGCAGCCCCGGACAGAGCCGCCTCGACGAAGGCGCAGACGCTGGGGTCGTCGTCGATGACGAGCAGACGCGGCAGCCGGGCTTCCTCGACCGCTGCAAGCGGCGGCGGGTCCACGACGTCCGTCCGGCACCACGGGCAGGTGCGCCAGTGCGTGTCCAGGGGCTTGTCGCAGCCGGTACAGCGGTGCTCCCCCACGGCGGTGCCGTCCCACGGGCAGCAGACCATGTCGTCCGCCAGCGCGCGGGCGCAGGTGGGGCAGCGCGGTCCGGCCAGCTCGTCGACGTGCGTCGCGCGCAGCACCTCCTCGTACGTCGTCTCACCGCGGTGCGCGGCGGCGAGGGCGGACGTGCGGAGGGTGGCCATGCCGTTCGCCCGCGCGGCTGCGCCGATGGCGGCCTCCGTCGGGTTGGTGAGCAGCACCTTGCGCATCTGCGCCGTGACCGGCAGGACCTCGTAGATCCCGGTGCGGCCGCGGTAGCCGGTGCCGCCGCAGTCGACGCAGCCCTTGCCCCGCTTCGGGGTCGAGCCGACGATGTCGTGCTCGGTCAGCCCCAGCATGTCGAGCGTGCGGGTCGACGGCACGTAGTCGGTCTTGCAGGAGATGCATGGGGTGCGTACGAGTCGCTGCGCGACGACCAGCGTCAGCGACGACGCGACGAGGAACGGTTCGACGCCCATGTCGACCAGCCGCGTGATGGCGCCGACGGCGTCGTTGGTGTGCAGCGTGGTCAGGACGAGGTGGCCGGTGAGCGAGGCCTGCAGCGCGAGCTCGGCGGTCTCCTGGTCACGCGTCTCCCCGACCAGGACGATGTCCGGGTCCTGCCGCAGGATGCTGCGCAGCCCGCGGGCGAACGTCATACCGGCTTTGTCGCTGACCTGAACCTGGGTGATGCCGGTGACCTGGACCTCGACCGGGTCCTCCAGCGTCACGATGTTGCGGTCCGGCGTGCTCACGTGCTGGATGCCGGCGTACAGCGTGTTGGTCTTGCCCGAGCCGGTGGGCCCGGTGATGAGGATCAGCCCCTGGCTCTGCACCAGCGCCGTCGTGACCGCCTCGAGCTGCTCGCCGGTGAGGCCGGTCTTGTCCAGCCGCGGGACGTTGTCCGACCGCGGCAGGATGCGGATGACGACCTTCTCGCCGTGCAGCGTGGGCAGCGTCGACACGCGCGCCTCCACGGTGGAGCCGTCGACGGTCAGCTTCGCGCGGCCATCCTGCGGGCGGCGTCGCTCGGCGATGTCCAGGCCGGACACGATCTTGATGCGGCTGACCGTCGCGGACTTCGCGTTGCGGGGGACGGTCATGACGTCGCGCAGCAGGCCGTCGACGCGGTAGCGGATCCGCAGCTCCCCGGACTGAGGCTCGATGTGCACGTCGCTGGCGCGGGCGCGTACGGCGTCGGCGAGGATCGCGTCGACGAGCTTGACGATGGGCGCGGCCTCGGTGCCCGCGACCGAAACCTCGTCCTGCGCCAGCTCGTCGCCGCCGTCGACCTGGTCGAACATCGCGCCCACGTCGGAGGAGTCCTCCGACAGGCTCCAGGCCCGGGCGAGGTGGTCGCGCACCTGGGTCTCCGTGGAGACGCGGACCGTGACCTCGAGCGCGTCGGTGTAGAGCTTCACGTCGTCGAGGGCCACGATGTTGGTGGGGTCGCTGGTGGCGACCGTGACGCTGTTGCCCGCGCGGCTGAGCAGGATCAGGTTGCTGCGCTCAGCGACGGCGCGGGGGAGCAGCCGCACGACCTCCGGCACGATCTGGAACTCGTTGAGGTCCAGCACCTGGAGGTTGAGCGCCTCGGCGAGCGCCACCGCGACCTGCTTCTCGCTCGCGTACCCGGCCTCGATGACGACGCTGCCGAGCCGCTTGCGGTGCTGCCCCGGCGGCGTTGCCTGCTGGAGCTGCAGTGCGCTCTGCAGCTGCTGCTCCGTGATGAGGCCGGTGGCCACCAGCACCTCGCCGAGGCGCCGGCGCGGGGCGCGCTGGACCGGCGGCGGCACGGTCCAGGTCGGCCGGGCAGGACTCTTCATGTCCGGTTCTTCGGAACGATCCAGGCCAGGGTGTAGGCCGAATGGCGGATCAGCCGCTGTCGTCCTGCCCGACGAACGGCTCACCGAGCCCGCCCGGCGCCGCCTGCTCCTCCGTACGCAGCTCCCGGCGCTTCTTGCGCTCGGCCTTGCGCTCCCGCTCCGCGCGCCGGTCGCGCGCCTCCGGGTCGTACACCGGCCCCTCGCCGGTGCGGGCCGCCAGCTCGTCGGTCAGCTCGCGCAGCTGGTCGCGCAGGAAGTCGCGGGTGGCCACCTCGCCGACGGCCGAGCGCAGCGACGCGACCTCCCGGGACAGGTACTCCACGTCGGCCTGCAGCCGGGAGTTCTGACCCCGGTCCTCCTCCTGGGAGACGCGGTCCCGGTCAGCCTGCCGGTTCTGCGCGAGCAGGATCAGGGGCGCGGCGTACGACGCCTGCAGGGACAGGATCAGCGTCAGCAGCGTGAAGTTGGACCGGCGCGGGTCGAACTGCAGCGACTCGGGGACGAAGTAGTTCCACGCCAGCCACACGATCACGAACGCCGTCAGGTAGACGAGGAAGCGCGCGGTGCCGAGGAAGCGGGCGATGCGCTCGGAGACGCGACCGAACGCCTCCGGGTCGTAGTGCGGCCGCGGAATCGTGGAGCGGGCCTCGAGGGGCGTGTCGAGGCGCGCGCGCCGCGTCGGGCGTCGCTCAGCCACGGGAGTTCCTGGTCTCGCGCCAGTCGGCCGGCAGCAGGTGGTCGAGCACGTCGTCAACGGTCACGGCGCCCAGCAGCCGCTGCTCGCTGTCGACCACCGGTACGGCGACGAGGTTGTACGACGCCAGGTGACGGGTGACCTCCGCCAGCGGGCAGTCGGCGTTCAGCGGGTCGATGTCGGTGTCCACCACGGACGAGATGAGCGCGCTGGGCGGCTCGCGCAGCAGCCGCTGGAAGTGCGCGGTGCCGAGGTAGCGGCCGGTCGGCGTCTCGTACGGCGGGCGCACGACGTAGATCTGCGCGGCCAGCGACGGCGACAGGTCGGCGTGTCGGATGCGTGCGAGCGCCTCCGCGACGGTCGCGTTGGGCGCGAGGATCACCGGCTCGCTGGTCATCAGGCCGCCCGCGGTGTTGTCGGCGTACGCGAGGAGCTGTCGTACCGGCTCCCGCTCCTCGGGCTCCATCAGCTCGAGCAGGCGTTGCGCGTCCGCCACCGGGAGCTCGCCGAGCAGGTCGGCCGCGTCGTCGGGGGCCATCGCCTCGAGCACGTCAGCCGCGCGCTCGTCCTCGAGGCCGCCGAGGAGCTGGACCTGCTCGTCCTCGGGCATCTCCTCGAGCACGTCCGCGAGGCGCTCGTCGTCGAGTGCGGCGGCGATCTCGGCGCGCCGCTTGTCCGACAGGTCGTGCATCACGCCGGCCAGGTCGGCCGGCCGCAGCTTCTCGAACACCGCCAGCAGGTTGGCCGCGCCCTGGCCGTCCTCGGGCAAGCCGAACCCGTCGACCTCGTCCCACTCGACCTGCAGCAGCTCGCCGCGCCGGCGGCTGCGCAGGCCCGAGACGCTCCGCCGGACGGCCAGCCGCGTCAGCAGCCAGTCCGTACGCGTCTCCTCCATCGCGATGTCGAGCACCACGACCTGCTCGCCCGACTCGCGCAGCGTCACCTTCCGGTCCAGCAGCTCGGACAGCACCAGCGTCTCGCCGGGCCGCTTGTCGAAGCGCCGGAGGCTGACCGTGCCGGTCGACAGCAGGACGGCCTCGGGGTCGATGCTGGTGACGCGGCCGATGGGGACGAAGATGCGCCGCCGCGCCGAGATCTCCACGGCGAGGCCCAGCACGCGGGGCGCGTCGCGGCCGATCCGCAGGGCGACGACGACGTCGCGGACGCGTCCGACCTGGTCGCCGTTCGGATCGAAGACGGGCAGTCCGGCGACCCGGGCGACGAAGACGCGGGTGCCGGTGCTCACGGCCGCACGCTACCGCCGGGGCGGTCTCCGACCGGGGACGGCGGCGCGGCATGCTGAGCCTCAATCGCCGCTCTCTCAGGAGGTTCCTCGTGACCGTGCTCGACCGCTTCCGGCTCGACGACAAGGTGGTCGTCGTGACCGGCGCCTCCTCCGGCCTCGGGGTCGCCTTCGCGCAGGCGTTCGCGGAGGCCGGCGCCGACGTCGTCCTCGGCGCGCGCCGGGTCGAGCGGCTCACCGACACCGGCAAGCTGGTCGAGGCCGCCGGGCGCCGCTACCTCGCGGTGCAGACCGACGTCGCCGACCCGGAGCAGTGCACCGCCCTGATCCAGGCGGCCGTGGACACGTTCGGCCGCGTCGACGTGCTCATCAACAACGCCGGCCTCGGCACCGCCTACCCGGCCACGCGCGAGACCCCGGAGCAGTTCCGGCAGGTTCTCTCCGTCAACCTCGAGGGGGCCTACTGGTGCGCGCAGGCGTTCGGTCGGGCTGCGAAGAACGGCGGCTCGATCGTCAACATCTCGTCGGTGATCGCGCTGCACCCGGGCCACGTGCCGCAGGCCGCGTACGCCGCCTCCAAGGCCGGCCTGATCGGCCTCACCCGCGACCTCGCGCAGCAGTGGACCGGCCGCAAGAACATCCGCGTCAACGCGATCGCGCCCGGCTACTTCCCGACCGAGATGACCGACCAGATGGGCGACCAGGAGGCCGAGCTGGTGAAGATGGTGACGCCCGCCGGCCGCCTCGGCGACCCCGCTGAGCTCGCTGCCGTCGGTGTCTTCCTGGCCAGCGAGGCGGCCTCCTACGTCACCGGCATCACCCTGCCGGTCGACGGCGGCATGACCATGCCGTAGATGGGCCCGACGCTCGCGTACGAGGTCGTCGACGTCTTCACCGACCGCGCCTACGCCGGCAACCCGCTGGCCGTCGTCCTGGACGCCGACGAGCTGAGCACGGAGCAGCTGCAGGCGATCGCGCAGGAGTTCGCGCTGTCGGAGACGGCGTTCCCGATGGCCGCCGAAGACACAGCGGACTACCGGCTGCGCATCTTCACGCCGGCGACGGAGCTGCCCTTCGCCGGCCATCCCTCCGTCGGCGCCGCGGACGTGCTGCGCCGGCTGGGCCGGATCGGCACCGGCCGCGTCGTGCAGTCGTGCGGCGCCGGGCTGCTGCCGCTGGAGGTCACCGGCACCGGTGTCACCGTCACCGGCGGGCCTGCGACGTGGAGCGACCCGCTCGACCCTGCTGCTGCGCTCGCCGCCGTCGGGCTGTCGGAGGCCCTGGGCGAGGTGCGGACCGCCGGCTGCGGCATCGAGTTCACCTACCTGCAGGTTGGGCCCGAGGACCTGGCGCGCGTGCGGGCGGACCTGCCAGCGGTCGAGGCGCTCGGCGGCACCGGGCTGTGCGTCTTCGCCTGGGACGGGGTGGCGGCTCGGTCGCGGGTCTTCGCGGCCGGGGCCGGAGTGGGCGAGGACCCGGCCACCGGCTCGGCCGCCGTCGGCCTGGGTGTCCACCTGGTGGTGAGCGGCCTGCTCCCGACCGGCGAGACGTCGTACGACGTCACGCAGGGCGTGGAGATGGGCCGGCCGTCGCTGCTGCACTGCACCGTGCAGGCGCAGGACGGCCGGCCGGTGCGCGCAACCGTGGGTGGATCGGTGGTGCCGGTGGCGCGCGGTGAGGTCAGGGTCCCGTAGGCGTCAGCCGCAGCACCGTGGATTCCCGCGCCCACCGCGCCGGCTGCTGCTCACCGTCGGGCGCGTTCAGGCGCTTCGCGTGCAGCAGCGGCACGACCGCGTCCCAGTCCGGGCTGCCGACCGGCACCGGCTGCACGTCGGCGCCCCACGCGAGGACGTCGCCGTTCTTCGTCCGCACGGTGACCCGCCCGTGCCGCCACTCGGGCAGCGGCTGCTCGAGCCCGCCGCCGACGACGTAGGCCGCGCCCTCGTGCCAGACGTGCCACAGCGGAGAGCCGGACAGCCACAGGACCGCCGTCTTCCGCATCACGTCCGCGAGCTGCACCCTGGCATTGTGGTCGCGTGACAGCGCCCGGGATGCAGCGCCCGGGTGGCTCGGACGCGGTGCTCATGTCGGTCGCCGTCCTCGCGGTGGCCACGTCGGGGCCGCTCATGGCGGCGACGGCCGCGCCGGCGCTGGCGATCGCGTTCTGGCGCAACGCCCTCGGCAGCGCCGTCGTGGTGCCGGCGGCACTGCTCACGGCCCGGTCCGAGCTGCGCGCGCTGGACGGGCGAGAGCGGAAGCTGGCCCTGGTGTCCGGCGTCTTCCTGGCGCTGCACTTCGCGACGTGGGTGCCGGCGCTCGACTACACGACGGTCGCGTCGGCGACCGCGCTCGTCGCGACGCAACCGGTGTGGGTCGCGCTCATCGCCCGGCAGCAGGGCGTGCACGTCAGCTCCCGCGTCTGGGCGGGGATCGGCGTGGCCATGGCAGGCGCACTGCTGCTGACCGGCGCCGACCTGCAGGTCAGCGGCCGGGCGCTGGTCGGCGACCTGCTCGCCGTGGCGGGCGGCATGTTCGCGGCCGCCTACATGACGGCCGGCAGCGCGGTGCGGCGGTCGGTGAGCACCACCGCGTACACAGCCCTCTGCTACTCGACGTGCGCCGTGCTGCTGCTGGTCGTCTGCGTGATCGGGCGGCAGGAGCTGAGCGGCTACGACGGCGGGACGTGGCTGAAGCTGCTGGCCATCACCGCGGGCGCTCAGCTGCTCGGCCACTCGCTGTTCAACGTCGTGCTGCGGTCGATCAGCCCGACCGTCGTCAGCCTGTCGATCCTGCTGGAGATCCCCGGGGCGGCGCTCATCGCGGCCGTGTTCCTCGGCCAGCGCCCGCCCCTGCTCGCGATCCCGGCGGCCATGCTGCTGCTCGCCGGGCTGGCGCTGGTCATCCGGGACAGCACGCGGGTGAGCGTGCCGGTCGAGTAGCTGCTCCCGGCGCGAACTGCGGTAGGTGCGCGCATCCGGAGGACCTACCGCAGTTCGTGCAGGGCGGCGGGCGCTGCGCACGCTCAAGCGGCTGGTCACCAAGTGCGGTAGGTGACGCCCCGTCGCCGACCTACCGCATCGGGTGCTGGCGAGCTGTCGCGCAACCGCGCTCACCTGGTCGCCGCAGCCGTGATCGGGCTCACGCCGCTCCGGTGGTGACGGCCCTCGCGCTGGTGGGACACTCGAGGCTCCGCGCACCTGACCAGGAGTGACGACATGCCCCGCCTCGCCGCGACCGAGGGTCTCACCGAGATCCAGCAGGAGATCCTCTCGACCGTCCGCGGGTTCGTGGACAAGGAGATCCTCCCGTACGCCACCGACCTCGAGCACAAGGACGAGTTCCCCGAGGCGATCGTCGACGGCATGAAGGAGATGGGCCTGTTCGGGCTCATGATCCCGGAGGAGTTCGGCGGGCTCGGCGAGTCTCTGCTGACCTACGCGCTGGTGGTCGAGCAGATCGCCCGCGGCTGGATGAGCGTCTCGGGCGTCATCAACACGCACTTCATCGTCGCGTACATGCTCATGCACCACGGCACCGACGAGCAGAAGTCGCGCCTGCTGCCGCTCATGGCGACCGGCGAGCTGCGCGGCGGCTTCTCGATGTCCGAGCCGGGCTGCGGCTCCGACGTCGCCGCCATCAAGAGCAAGGCCGTGCGCGACGGCGAGGAGTACGTGCTCGACGGCCAGAAGATGTGGCTGACCAACGGTGCGCGCGCCGGCCTGATCGCGACCCTCGTCAAGACCGACGAGGGCGGCGACTCGGTCTACAAGAACATGACGACGTTCCTCGTCGAGAAGGAGCCGGGCTTCGGAGAGACGGCGCAGGGGATCACGATCCCCGGCAAGATCGAGAAGATGGGCTACAAGGGCGTCGAGACGACCGAGATGGTCCTCGACGGCGCGCGCGTCCCGGCCTCCACGATCCTCGGCGGGGAGGCCGGCAGGGGCCGCGGCTTCTACCAGATGATGGACGGCGTCGAGGTCGGCCGCGTCAACGTCGCCGCCCGCGCCTGCGGCATCTCGATCCGCGCGTTCGAGCTCGCGATCGCGTACGCGCAGCAGCGCCAGACGTTCGGCAAGCCGCTGTCCGGGCACCAGGCGATCCAGTTCAAGCTGGCCGAGATGGCCACCAAGGTCGAGGCCTCGCACGCGCTGATGGTCAACGCAGCCCGGCTCAAGGACGCCGGCAAGCGCAACGACGTCGAGGCGGGCATGGCCAAGCTGCTCGCGAGCGAGTACTGCGCCGAGGTCACCCAGGAGTCGTTCCGCATCCACGGCGGCTACGGCTACTCGAAGGAGTACGAGATCGAGCGGCTCATGCGCGAGGCGCCGTTCCTGCTCATCGGCGAGGGCACGTCCGAGATCCAGAAGACGATCATCAGCCGCGGACTGCTGAAGGACTACAAGCTCCAGGGCTGAGCGCGGGGGCGTCGTCGCGGTCGAGGTGGCCGTGCAGATAAGGGCCAGTTCCTGCTCAGAGCATGCTCCACGGCCGTCCGGCGCGGGATGTGGCCGTTGTGTGCACGGTCGCAGCCGCGAAGTGGCCTGCGCCACAGAGGTTGACGCTCGCGTGAGCAGGTGCGGGTCGTGCTCGTGTCGAAGCGTGCTGGATGGACGCCTGCCCCCGTGCCCTGCTCGCCCTGCTCTGCGCTGCCGCGGTTGCCGTGCCCGCCGTCCCGGCCGCCGCTGACGGTCCCGTCTACGCGCCAGGGACGGCCCCGCTGCCGGCGGCCCCTTCCCTGCCGAGCGTCGCCAGCGGCCACCGTCCCGGGCCGGACGTGCTCTACGCCGCGCCCCCGCGCGCCCCGCAGCTGGAGAACCGCGACCCGCGCTTCCGCGCCTCGCCGCTGCTGGTCAGCGGCACCGAGGCCTACGTCGCCGGCGAGTACCTGTACCAGGACTACCTGTACGACGACCACGGCAGCCTTGCGATGCCGGTCGACCCCGCCAATCAGACGGCCACCGACTCGACGACGGTGAACGGGCTGTCCGCCAACGCGCTCGCCTACCAGGTCGGCTCCATCACCTACCCGACCGACCCCGTCTACGCCGGCAACGCCGCCGACCTCGTCGAGTTCCGCATGGTGCCGGGCGCCGACAGCACCGCGTACCGCTTCACCCTCGACACCCTCCGGCGCGCGGACACCACCATCCTGACCCTCGCGCTCGACACCGACCGCAGCGCGACCACCGGGGCCAGGACCCTGCCGCGCGACCCCGGCGCGAGCTTCCCCGGCACGGACGCCGTGCTCACCACGTGGGGCACCGGCGCCGAGGTCAGCACCTTCGCCGCCGACGGCACGCTGCTCAAGACGACGCCGGTCCAGGTGCGGACCGACCTCGAAGCCGACCAGCTGACGGTGACCGTCCCGCGGTCGGTGCAGGACCCGAGCGGCAAGATCCGGGCCACCCTTGCGGCCGGTCTGTACGACAAGGCGAGCGGTGGCTGGAAGCGCCCGAAGTCGGGCGATCCGACCGCCACCGATGAGGGCGGCGCCGGGCTCTACGACCCCAGCCCGAGCGGCATCCTGAACCTGGGCTTCCGCTTCGACGAGCCGGTCCAGCACCAGAACACCCCGCCGGACGAGCAGCAGGCCGAGGCGCTCCGGGCCCACCGCCCGACCGCGTACGCGCACGAGATCGACGTGACCGCCCTGCGCAGCAAGGCGACCCGCAGCACGGTGCCCAGCACCGGGCTGCAGATCCGGATGTACCCCAGCCGGCTGCACCTCGGGGACGGCCTGGGCGAGCCGTTCCCGAACGAGCGCGGCCAGCTGCAGCCGTACGCCGTGCACATCCCGCCCAGCGGCGCCACCGGCCGCCCGCACGGGCTGCTGCTGTCCATCCACTCGAACGGCCAGCACTACTGGCAGTACGACGGCACAGGCATCATGACCGAGCTGGGCGATGCGCGGGACGCGGTGGTGCTGAGCCCCCTCGGCCGCGGGCACGGCGGCTGGTACATCGACTCCAGCGAGGACGACATCTTCGAGTCCTGGGCGGACCTCGCGCGGCACGTGCGGCTCGACCCGGAGAAGGTCGCCATCAGTGGTTACAGCATGGGCGGCTACGCGACCTACCGGCTGGGCGGGCTCTACCCCGACCTGTTCGGCAAGGCGTTCAGCGTCGTAGGACCGCCCGGCAAGAAGCTCTGGATCCCGCCGATGCCGCCGAGCGACGGCATCCAGACGCTGTCCAACCTCTGGCTCGAGAACACCCGCAACGTGCCGTTCCTCAACTTCGCCATGTCCACCGACGAGCTCGTGCCGGTCGTCGGGCCGGTCGCGCAAAACCTCGGCAACCCGGCGCTCGGCATCAAGGGCTTCGACCAGCTCGGCTACCGGTTCCGCTTCCTGCTGTTCGAAGGCGGCGAGCACTACACGCTGGCCGCGCTGGGCTACCACTTCCCGATCGCGCAGCAGTTCCTCGGCGACGCGAAGCTCGACCGCGACCCGGCGCACGTGACGTTCGCCTACGTGCCCGGCAGCGACAACCGGGGGTTCGGGCTGGTCCACGACCACGCGTACTGGGTGAGCGATGTGCGGCTCGCCGACCTTTCCGCGGGTCCGGGGGCGAAGGGCGTGCTGGACGTACGAAGCGAGGCGTTCGGCGTCGGCGACCCGGCGAGCGCTCCCGAGCAGACGGCGGGTGTGCAGGGCCTGCCGTACGTCGAGAAGGGCCGCACCTGGGGCCCGGTCCCGAAGACGCCGGTCGCCAACAAGGCGGACGTGACGGTGACCAACCTGCGGACCGCGACGCTGCAGCTGGACCGCGCCCGGCTGACGACCGTCCGGCCGCTGACGCTGGACGTCACGGCTGACCGCGCGAGCACCCTGGTGCTGGCCGGCGCATCTGCATCGACGATCCGCGCGACGAAGGACGGGCAGCCGGCACCGCTCACCCGTTCCGCGACCGCGCTGACGCTGCCGGTGGCCGCCGGGCACCACGTCTACGTGCTGCAGGCGGCGGCGACCACTGCTGCCCAGCCGGTGGACGTGCAGCTGCCGCGTACGGGCGCGCCGGTCGCGGCCGCGCTCGCCGGCCTCGTGCTGCTCGCCACCGCGGCAGGAGTCGGCCGCCGCCGCGCTTCCTAGACTCGATCGCGTGGTCGACCCGGACGAGCTGCTGGTCCACGTCGAGGCGCATCTGCTGACCGCGTTCGGCGAGGACAGCGGCCGCGCCGGCGTCTCCTTCCTCGGCGCCGAGCGGATCGACGTCCTGCGCTTCGGCCCCGACCCCGACGGGCTCGTCCGCTACGCCACCCTCGGCATGTCCCGTGCGCCCATGGGTGATCCGGGTGCGGAGGTCGTCCTCTCGGACGGCCCGCGCGCCGAGCTGGTCCTGTCCGTACGCGGACTGCAGGACAGCGTCCTGCGCCGGCTCGCCGTCCTGGCCGCCAGCCCCTCGGTGGAGGGCGTCGTCCTCACCCCGGGCGCCGGCCTCGACCTCGGCGAGCCGCTGTGGGAGGGCTGCCGCTTCACCGCCGTCCTCGTCGGCCAGCCGGGCGGTCTCGTCCCCGACCTTCCGGTCGACGGGTCCGAGCCCGTCCGCTTCCTGCCGCTGCTGCCCATGACGCCGAACGAGGCGGCGTGGAAGCGCGTCCACGGCGCGGAGGCCCTGGAGGAGCGCTGGCTCGCGGCGGGCGCCGACCTGCGCGATCCCGTACGGGCCGAGGTGTCGCTGGCGTGAGCGACCTCGCGAAGCGGCTGCGCGGGCAGGCCGAGCAGTGCGAGCTGCACGGCAGCCCGCTGACGGCGACGCTGCTGTCCGGCGCGGCGGACGACTACGAGGCCGGCGGTCCCACCGCGGACCTGCTCCGGCCGCACGCGGACGACCCCAGCGGCAGTGTCCCCTCGCTGCGCCTGGCCGGGGCGCTGCACCGGCTCGTCCTCGAGCGGAAGGCGCCGGAGTTGGCGCTGCACTACCCGAGCGTCGGCGGCACGCCCGGCGACGTCTGGCCGGTCGCGCGGCGCACGATCGCCCAGCACCTGGACGAGCTGCGCGAGGGCGTCCGCCGTCCGGTGCAGACGAACGAGGTCGGGCGCAGCGCGGTGCTGTACGGCGGCCTGCTGCAGGTCGGCGGCCGCGTCCGGCTGCTGGAGGTCGGGGCGAGCGCCGGGCTGAACCTGCTCGTCGACCGCTTCGCGTACGAGGTCGGCGGGGTCGCGCTCGGCGACCCGAGCAGCCCGGTGCGGCTGCGCGAGCCGTGGCAGGGGCGGGTGCCCACGGGCGCGGTCGAGGTGGTCGAGCGGGCCGGCTGCGACCCGGCGCCGCTCGACCCGGCGAGCGAAGCCGACCGGCTGACGCTGACGTCGTACGTGTGGGGCGACCAGGTCGAGCGGTTCGAGCGGTTGCGGGGCGCGCTGCAGATCGCTGCGCAGCACGGGATTGCCGTCGAGCGATTGCCCGCGTCGGCCTTCCTCGAACGCGAGCTCGCCGAGCCGCGGGCCGGCGTCACGACCGTCGTGTGGCACTCCGTCGTACGCCAGTACCTCGACCCGGACGAGCGCGACCGCGTGGTCCGGCTGCTCGCCGCGGCGGGGGAGCGGGCGACGCAGGACGCCCCGCTCGCGCACCTGACGCTGGAGCCCGTGCCCGGGGAGTACCGCTTCCTCGTCGAGCTGACGACGTGGCCGGGCGGCCGTACGCGCGTCCTCGCCGAGGCGAAGGGCCACGGCCCCCCGGTCGAGTGGCTCTGACCGGCGCTGCGAGGATCGCAGGAACCACGACCGGAGGAGACCCCGTGCAGTTCGGCCGCTACTACGAGGAGTTCGAGGTCGGCGCGGTCTACAAGCACTGGCCGGGCAAGACGGTCACCGAATACGACGACCACCTGTTCTGCCTGATCACGATGAACCACCACCCGCTGCACCTCGACGCCAACTACGCCGCGACCACGCAGCAGGGCAAGAACGTCGTCGTCGGCAACTACATCTACTCGCTGCTGCTCGGCATGTCGGTGGCGGACGTCTCCGGCCGCGCGATCGCCAACCTCGAGGTCGAGACCCTCAAGCACGTCTTCCCGACGTTCCACGGCGACACCATCTACGGCCAGACCGAGGTGCTCGACAAGACCGAGAGCAAGAGCAAGGACGACCGAGGGGTCGTGTACGTGGAGACCAAGGGCTACAACCAGGACGGCGTGCTCGTCTGCGTCTTCCGGCGCAAGGTGATGGTGCCGAAGCGGAGCTACGCGGACAAGACGGGCGGGGAGTTCCCCGGCCGGCCGGAGCTGCAGGAGTAACCGCGCCGGGCGTGGGACACTCCCGGCATGACCCTCGCGATCATCGCCGTCGTCGTCCTGCTCCTGATTGCCTTCGCCGCCGCAGGCGGGCTGTTCGACCGGGTTCGTCCCGGCCGCCGCACGGTCGTCGAACGACCGGTCACCCGCGAGCGCGTCGTCGAGCGCCCGGTCGAGACCGAGCGCGTGGTTGAGCGACCGGTGGAGACCGAACGGACCACCGACCTCTAGAACTTGACGCCGCTGCACGCGAAGGCGGACCTTGGCCGCGTGACGGTCGCCCCCACCTGCCCGCGCTGCCCCGGCGACCTGCGTGCGCCCGGGCTCATGTCCAGCAGCTGGACCTGTGAGCGGCACGGCGCGGTGCACCCGCTGCACGTGATCCCGCGGCCGAGCAACGAGGCGCTGCGCAAGGTGGGCGGAGGGCTCGGCGTGCCGCTGTGGTCGCCGTTGCCGCTGCTGCTCGGGTGGACCGTCACAGGCCTCGCGACCGCGGGCGACGACCGCGGTCCGGCGAAAGCCACCGTGCTCGCGCTGTCCGGCCCGTCGCCGCACGGCGGTCCGGCCGACCTCCTGCTCGTCGCGGAGGAGCCCGGGGTCGGGCTCGGGGCGCGCTACGCCGGCATCCCGTCCCTCGACCCGGGAGCCTGTACCGCCGGCCCCCCCGACGCGAAGGTCGAGGCAGCCGGGCACCCGACGGCGCTGTGGAGCTGCGCGTCCGCCGACGACCGGGCTGCTTTCGTCGGCGAGGCCAAGGGTGTCTGGCTGTACGCGGTGCTCTGGCCGCCGGCCGCCGAGCTGGTGCTGCTCGAGCACGTCGTGCTGCACGACCTCCGCGATGCGGTCCACGCCGCGATCGACCTGCCGTTCGGGGCGCCGTCGCCACGCTTGGCAGCCGCCTGATCACGTCGTGTTACCGTGACTCCTCCTTTCGCCGTCAGAGACCTGAGGCCCATGAGCTCCTCGCTCCGCCGCTGGTCGACGGCTCTGGGCGCCGTCGGGATTGCCGCCGCCGCGGTTGTCGCGCTGGCCGCCGGTCCGGCCGGTGCGGCTGAAGCGCCCGTCGGGTTCGGCACTGCGGGCAGCTTCGCCGTCCTCGCCGGCTCCACCGTCACCAACACAGGCGCGAGCGTGATCAGCGGCGACCTCGGGGTCAGCCCCGGCAGCGCCGTCACCGGGTTCCCGCCCGGCAAGGTCGCCGGCGGCACCATCCACGTGGCGGACGCCGTCGCCGCTCAGGCGCAGCTCGACGCGGGCACCGCGTACGCCGACGCCGGCACCCGGCCGAGCACCGCGGCCGTCGCGGCGGAGCTCGGAGGGCTGACGTTCCTGCCCGGGGTGTACGACGGACCGGCTCTGCAGCTGACCGGCACCGTCACCCTCGACGCCAAGGGCGACCCCAACGCGGTGTTCATCTTCCGCGCGACGAGCAGCCTGACGACAGCGGTCAACAGCGCGGTCCGGCTCATCAACGGGGCCAGCGCCTGCAACGTGGTGTTCCGGGTCGCCAGCTCCGCGACCCTCGGCGCCGGTACGGACTTCGCCGGCACCATCCTCGCCTCGACCGCCATCACGGCCAACACCGGCGCCACCGTCACCGGTCGGCTGCTGGCCTCGACCGCGGCAGTCACCCTCGACACCAACAACGTCACCGTGCCCGTCTGCACCGCCGCGGTGGCCGGCCCGAGCGCCAGCCCGAGTCCGAGCGCCAGCGCCAGCCCGAGCGCGGTCGCGACTGCAAGCGCCAGCCCGAGTGCGAGCGCGAGTCCCAGCGCCACCGCCACCGCCACCGTCAGTCCCAGCCCGAGCCCCAGCCCCAGCGCGAGCGCGTCGCCCCGTGCCAGCGCGAGCGCCGCACCCGTCGCAACCCGCCTTCCCACGC
Organism: Mycobacteriales bacterium; assembly: GCA_046262175.1. Taxonomy (GTDB): domain Bacteria; phylum Actinomycetota; class Actinomycetes; order Mycobacteriales; family SCTD01; genus RYN-124. Next base: position 2,021 of record JBHENF010000142.1, on the reverse strand, counting down.
CGACGGCGGTGCCGGCGCCGGTGCTCGGGCCGCCGAGCACGCCCACCGACATGACGGACACGACCGGCGACACCAGCACCGTCCCGGAGCTGCCCACCACCGGCTCGCCGGTCGACGGGTTGCTGCTGTCGGGCCTCACCAGCCTGCTGGCCGGCTGCCTGCTGCTGTCCGTCTCCTACCGCCCCGCAACCCGCGGCCGGCACGTCCGGCGCTGACCGCGGCGACATCCGCCTCGTACGGCCCCCTGCCCCAGGAGGAACAGCGGCCCCGCCTGTTACGAGGTGGATGCTCTTCCTCCCACAGACGCGCCTGATCACTAGGCTGGGAGGCCGTTCGCCGCTGTCTGGAGCTCCGCCTTGTCCCGCCGGATCGACCTGCACACCCACTCGACCGCCTCCGACGGCACCACCCCGCCCGCGGAGCTCGTCCGGCAGGCGCGGGAGGCCGGCCTCGACGTCATCGCGCTGACCGACCACGACACCACCGCCGGCTGGGCGGCGGCGGCGGACGCGCTCCCGGCCGGCCTGACGCTGGTGCGCGGCGCAGAGATCTCGTGCAGCTGGGACGGCATCTCGCTGCACCTGCTGGCCTATCTGTTCGACCCCGCGGAGCCCGTCTTCGCGGCCCGGCGGCTGGCGCTCCGGGACTCCCGGGTCGGCCGCGCCGAAGGCATGGTGCGCAAGCTCGAGGCGGACGGCCACGACGTCAGCTGGGCGCAGGTGCAGGCGCTCGCGGGCGGCACCGTCGGCCGGCCGCACGTCGCTCAGGCGCTCATCGCCGCCGGCCTCGTCGACTCCGTCAGCGCGGCGTTCACGCCCGACTGGATCGGCACGCACGGCCGCTACTGGGTCGGCAAGATGGAGCTCGACGCCCTCGAGGCCGTACGGCTGGTGGTCGGTGCGGGCGGCGTACCCGTCTTCGCGCACCCCGGGGCGAGCAAGCGCGGCCGCACCGTCGGCGAGGACGTCGTCGAGGCCATGGCGGAGGCGGGGCTGGCCGGGCTCGAGGTCGACCACGTCGACCACGACGAGCCGACGCGCCGGCGGCTGAACGACCTCGCCCGTCGGCTGGACCTGTTCGTCACGGGCTCGAGTGACTTCCACGGCACGAACAAGACCGTCCAGCTCGGCGCGCACACGACCAGCGAGGCGTCGTACGAGCAGGTCGTCAGCCGCGCCGCCGGCGTCGAGGTGCTGTCCGCGTGAGCGCCGCCTTCGATGTCACGGTGTTCGGCGAGGTCCTCGTGACGCTGGCCGTGATCATGGACCCGCTCGGCAACATCCCGCTGTTCCTCGGCCTGACCGGCGGTCGCAGCAGCAGGGCGCGCCGCAGGCTGTCGTGGCAGGCCGTGCTGGTGAGCCTGTTCGTGATCTCGCTGTTCGCCGTGCTCGGGCAGCAGATCCTGACGTACCTGGGGATCGGGATCCCCGCGCTGCAGGGGGCCGGCGGCCTGCTGCTGACGATCGTCGCGCTCGAGCTGCTCACCGATCGCGCGGACGACCCGGCCGAGGTGCGCGACGTCAACGTCGCGCTGGTCCCGCTCGGGACCCCCTTGCTCGCCGGCCCCGGCGCCATCGTCGCCACGATCGTGTTCGTCCAGCAGGCGGACCGGTTCGCGGAGTACGCCGCCATCGCCGTCGGCATCGTCGCGGTCCACCTGCTCGTCTACCTGGCGCTGCGCTTCAGCGTCGGGATCACGCGTCTGATCCGCGAGTCGGGCATCGTGCTGCTCACGCGGATCTCGGGCCTGCTGCTGTCGGCGATCGCCGTGCAACTCATCGCCGACTCCGTGCGGGGTTTCGTCGCACAGGGGTAAGACTCAAAGCATGCGTACGCGCCTGCTCGCCCTTCTTGCTCTCGTCTCGGCCTGCCTGCTTGCCGGCGCGCTGCCGGCCGCCGCGGAGACGACCCCCGCCTCCGTCGTACAGGCGCTGCGCAGCAGCCCGGTCTTCGTGGAGGGCGACGCTGAGGCGGCGGGCGACGTGGACAGCGCCAAGGTGCGCCAGCAGATCTCGGAGTCG
>JBHENF010000141.1:0-13159 GCA_046262175.1 Mycobacteriales bacterium | reverse complement strand
CGAATCGGCCGGCACCGTCGTCAGCGTCGGGCCAGGAGTCACGTCCACGAAGGCCGGCGACCGGGTGGTGCTGTGCTGGGCACCGCCGTGCGGCGAGTGCTGGTACTGCGGCCAGGGCGAGCCGTGGCTCTGCGAGCGGTCCTCCGATGCCGCGGCAGCGCCGTACGCGAGCTTCGAGGGCACCGACCTCTACCCCGGGCTCTCGACGGCCGGCTTCGCCGAGGAGACGGTGGTCTCCGAGCGTGCCGTCCTGCCGGTACCGGACGGGGTGCCCCTGGAGCAGGCCGCGCTGGTCGGCTGTGCCGTCATGACGGGCGTCGGTGCCGTGCTCAACACCGCGAAGGTGCGCAGGGGGCAGAGCGTCCTCGTCGTCGGGTTGGGCGGGGTCGGGCTCTCGGTGGTGCAGGGTGCGCGGCTCGTGGAGGCCGGCCAGGTCATCGTCGTCGATCGCTCGCCCGAGAAGCTCGAGCTGGCCCGGGCGATGGGCGCCACCGACGTGCTGGAGGCGGGTGGGGAGCTGCCGAAGCAGGTGCGCGGGCTGACCGACAAGCGCGGCGTCGACCACGCCTTCGACTGCGTCGGCTTGGCCGAGACGATCCGCGCGTCGTGGGGATCGACGCGCCGCGGCGGGATGACGACGATCGTCGGGATCGGCGGCAAGGAGCAGCAGGTCACCTTCAGCGCGCTGGAGCTGTTCCACTTCGCGCGCACGATCACCGGCTGCGTGTACGGCTCGACGGACCCGCGGACGGACATCCCGAAGATCCTCGGCTACGCGGCGGACGGCCGACTCGATCTCGCCAGCCTGATCAGCAGCACGATCGGACTGGAGGGCATCGACGGCGCCTTCGCGGACATGGAGAAGGGCGTCGGTGCGCGCGCCGTCGTGGTCCCGTAGGTGGACCTCGACCTGGCGGGCAAGGCCTTCGTCGTCACCGGCGGTTCGCGCGGTCTCGGCCGAGCCTGCGCGGAGGCGCTGCGCGCCGAGGGCGCGGACGTCGTCGTCTCGGCACGGACGGCGGCCGGTGTCGAGGCGACGGCAGAGGCGCTCGGCTGCACCGGGGTGGTGGCCGACCTGGCCGACCCGGAGGCGCCCGCGCGGCTCGTCGACGCGGCGATGTCTGCGTACGGGCGCCTCGACGGCGCGCTCGTCTCGGTGGGTGGCCCGCCGGCCGGACCCGCGCTCGGTCTGTCGGACGAGCAGTGGCGCAGCGCGTTCGACAGCGTCTTCCTCGGTGCCGTCCGCCTGAGCCGTGCGGTCGTGGATGCGCTGCCCCCGGCCGGCGGCGCGCTGGCGTTCGTTCTGTCCACGTCGGTGAAGGCCCCGATCGGCGGGCTGGCAGCCAGCAACGGGCTGCGCCCGGGGCTCGCGATGCTCGCCAAGACCATGGCCGACGAGGTCGGCCCACGCGGCGTGCGGGTGAACGGCCTCATGCCCGGACGCGTGCTCACCGACCGGCTACGTGAGCTGGGGATGGATCCGTCGCAGGTCGACGACATCCCGCTGCGGCGCTTCGGCGACCCCGCGGAGTTCGGTCGGGTGGCCGCGTTCCTGCTGTCGCCGGCCGCGTCGTACGTCACCGGGGCGATGGTGCCCGTCGACGGCGGCGCGGTGCGGGCGCTGTAGGCGGGGTACGGCAGGGCCATGAGCGAGAACACACCTGACCTCGGCAAGGGCACGGACATCGACGCGGCGGAGCTGGACGTCGAGGCGCCGGTGGAGAAGACCGCGACCTCGGACGCCGAGGAGTACGTGGAGGACGGCGAGGGCCTCGGCGGCACCGGGGGGCTGAACGCCGGCGGCGCAGGCTGAAACGGCTCGCCACGGGTGGTACGACAGCCCCGTGGAGCTGCGACCGGTCCGGGACCTGCCTGACCTGACGACCTGGCATGCCGTCGTCGAGGCCACGTTCGCCGCCGATCACGCCGGGCTGCCAGCCGATCCGCTCGACGAGTTCCGGCCCCTGCTCGAGGCCCACCCCCTCGATGACGGCGAGCAGAAGATCCTGCTGCTGGGCTGCGCAGGTGCTGACGTCGTCGGCGCCGTGCGGCTCGGCCTGCCCATGAAGGACAACCTGACGTCCTGCAGCGTCGACGTACGGGTGCATCCCGAGCGGCGCCGGCAGGGACACGGGCGCTCGCTCCTCGCTCTCGCACTGCAGCAGGTCGAAGCGCTCGGCAGGACGCGCGTCTTCGGTGAGGTGCCGTCGCCTCTCGCCGGCGGTCCGGGTGCGGCCGAGCCGATGCTGCGTGAGGTCGGGGCGCGGCCGGTGCTGCGCGAGGTCCGCCGGCTGCTCGACCTGCAGGCGGTGCCTCCGGGCGATGCGCCTGCCGCGCCGGCGGGCTACCGGCTGGTGCAGTGGGTCCACCGCGTCCCCGACGAGCACCTCGAGGACATGGCGTACCTCATGCACCGGATGAGCACCGACGTCCCGCTCGGCGACATGGACTGGGAGCCCGAGGTGTGGGACGCCCAGCGGTACCGCGACAAGGAGGCTGCAGCGGGAGCCGCAGGACGCGTCCGCTACGCCACGCTGGCGGTGTCCGAGACAACCGGGAAGGCGGCTGGGTTCACCGACATCGGCGTGAGCCGGTACCGCCCGGACGTCGCCTACCAGTGGGAGACGATCGTCGACCGGGAGCACCGCGGGCACGGGCTGGGCTACGTGCTCAAGGCGCACAACCATCGGCTGCTCGTCGACAGCTCGCCGGACACGCGGTTGATCAACACGTGGAACGCGGAGACCAACGTCCACATGATCGCCGTCAACGACCGGCTGGGCTTCGACCCGGTCGAGCTCTGGACGGAGTGGCAGCTCGACCGCTGATCAGTCGAGCGCCGGCTCGGGCTCGGCCTGGCGGGCGAACTGCGTGGCGTACAGCTCGGCGTAGAGCCCGCCGCGGTCGAGCAGCTCGTCGTGCCGACCCTGCTCCACGACCCGCCCTTCCTCGACGACGAGGATCTGGTCCGCCTCCCGGATGGTTGAGAGCCGGTGCGCGATGACCAGCGACGTGCGCCCGGCGAGCGCGGTGGCGAGCGCCCGCTGCACGGCCGCCTCGCTCTCACTGTCCAGGTGCGCCGTCGCCTCGTCGAGCACGACCATGCCCGGCGACTTCAGCAGCAGCCGGGCGATGGCCATCCGCTGCTTCTCACCACCGGACAGCCGGTAGCCGCGGTCGCCGACGACCGTGTCCAGGCCGTCCGGCAACGACCGGACCAGCGGCCCCACCTGCGCCGCCTCGAGCGCCGACCACAGCTCGTCGTCCGGGGCCTCAGGCCGCGCGTACGCGAGGTTGGCGCGGATCGTGTCGTGGAACATGTGCGCGTCCTGCGTCACCACGCCGACCGCCGATCGCAGCGACTCGAGCGAGGCGTCACGCACGTCCACACCGGCCACGCGGACCGAGCCGGACTGCACGTCGTACATCCGCGTGACGAGCTGGCTGATCGTCGTCTTGCCGGCACCGGAGGGCCCGACGAGCGCGACCAGCTCCCCCGGCTGCGCCGTGAACGAGACGCCCTTCAGCACGGGCGACGTCGGCGTGTTGTCCAGCACGGCGACCGACTCGAGCGAGGCCAGCGACACCTCGTCGGCCTGCGGGTAGCGGAAGTGCACGTCCCGGAACTCCAGCGAGGGCACGCCCGCCGGCAGCGCGACGGCGCCGGGCTTGTCGGCCACCATCGGCTCGAGGTCGAGCACCTCGAAGACGCGCTCGAACGACACCAGGGCGGTCATCACGTCGACGCGCACGTTGGACAGCGCGGTGAGCGGCCCGTACAGCCGCGTCAGCAGCCCGGCGAGCGCGACCACGGTGCCGACCTTCAGCTCGCCGTTGGCCGCGAACGTCCCACCCACGCCGTAGACGAGCGCCGTCGCGAGAGCGGCCACGGTGGTCAGCGAGACGAAGAAGATGCGGCCGTACATCGCAGACGTGACGCCGATGTCGCGCACCCGCCCCGCCTTGTCGCGGAACGCCTGCTCCTCCTGTGCCGGCCGGCCGAACAGCTTGACCAGCAAGGCTCCGGAGACGTTGAAGCGCTCGGTCATCGAGTTGTTCATCTCGGCGTTGAGGCCGTACGACTCGCGGGTGAGCTCCTGCAGCTTCCGGCCGACGAGCTTGGCCGGGACGATGAACACCGGCAGCAGGACCAGCGACAGCAGGGTGATCTGCCACGACAGCACGAACATGACCGACAGCGTCAGCACGACGCCGATCACGTTGCTGACGACGTTGGACAGCGTGCCGGTGAAGGCCTGCTGCGCGCCGAGCACGTCGTTGTTGAGGCGGCTGATCAGTGCGCCGGTCTGCGTTCGGGTGAAGAACGCGATCGGCATCCGCTGCACGTGCGCGTAGACCTGCGAGCGCAGGTCGTAGATGAGCCCCTCGCCGATGCGCGCCGAGTAGTAGCGGTTCACCAACGACAGCAGCGCGTCGAACAGCGACAGCCCGGCAACAAAGGCCGCCAGCCCGAGGACGAGCCCCGGCCGCCCCGTCTGGGGCGGGTTGGTCCCGATGCCGTCGTCGATGATCTTCGCGAGCACGAGCGGCGGTGCGATCGCGACGACCGCGTCGATGACGATGACGATGAGGAACGCGATGAGCTGGCGCTTGTACGGCGCGGCGAAGCGGACGATCCGGCGGATCGTGCCCGGCGCGAGCTTGGTGTCCTTGACCGACGCGTCGCGGGTGAACGAGCGCATCTGCGCCCAGGGGCCGCCGTGCGGGCCGCCTGCCATCCGCGCCTCCCCCGGGTCAGGTCAGAAGGCGTTGATCCCGGTCAGGGCCCGTCCGATGATGAGCTTCTGCACCTGACTGGTGCCTTCGTACAACGTCGTAACTCGCGCGTCGCGCAGGTACTTCCCGGCCGGGTACTCGTCGATGTAGCCGTAGCCGCCGTACGCCTGCACGCAGTTGTTGGCCGCGACCACGGACGCCTCGGTCGCGAACAGCTTCGCCTTCGACGACGCGAGCGCGTAGTCCTCGCCGCGGGTCTTCAGGTCGGCGGCTCGCCAGGTCATGAGTCGGGCGGCGTCGAGCGACACGGCGGTGTCCGCGATGAGCTCCTGGACGAGCTGGTGCGCGGCGATCTTCTTGCCGAACTGCTCACGCTGCGTCGTGTACTCGAGCATGGAGTCGAGGCACGCCTGCATGATCCCGGTGCACGACGCGGCGATGGACATCCGGCCGTCGCCCAGCGCCGAGAGAGCCGCCTTGATGCCGGTGCCCTCCACGCCGCCGAGGAGCGCGTCCTCCCCCACGACCACGTCGTCGAGCACGAGCTCGGCGGTGTCGCAGGAGCGCAGGCCGAGTTTGCCGTGGATCGGGTTGGCGGTGAAGCCGGGGGTGTCCGTCGGTACGAGGAACGCGCTGACGCCGCGGCTGCCCTCGCCACCGGTCCGGGCCATGATCAGCGCCAGTCCGGCGATCGTGCCGTTGGTGATGAAGATCTTGCGGGTGTTGATCTTGTACGTGCCGTCCGGCTGCTTGACAGCGGTCCCAGTCAGGTTGCCCGCGTCGCTGCCGTGGTCGGGCTCGGTCAGCCCGAAGCAGGCGAGGACCTCGCCGGTGGCCATCTGCGGCAGCCAGCGCGCCTTCTGCTCGTCGGTGCCCATCCGGGCGATGACGCCGGCGACGAGCCCGAGGTGCACGCTCACGATCGACCGCACGTTCGCGTCGCCGCGACCGAGCTCCTCGATCATGAGCACGTACGAGAACGGGTCCGCACCCCCGCCGCCGTACTCCTCCGGAATCGACATCCCGATGAACCCGGTCTGCTTCAGCCCGTCCAGCGCCTCCTGCGGGAAGCGCTCCTCGCGGTCGTTCGACAGCGCCCGCGGGACGACGACGTCGTCCACCCACGCCTTCACCGCCTTGCGGACGGCGTCCTGGTCCGGGCTGAGCGTGAGGTCCACCAAGAGCTCCTTCGCGTACGGGAGCTCAGCCTTTCACTGCTCCCCCGCCGCGCGCGATCCGGGGCAGGCTCAGCTGGCCTTCTTGCGGGTGGCACCGCCCCGGCCGCGCAGCGTGGCCCCGGACTCGCTCAGGATGCGGTGCACGAATCCGTACGACCGCCCCGAGGACTCGGCCAGCAGGCGGATGCTCTGCCCGCCCTCGTACTTCTTCTTCAGGTCGGCCGCGAGCTTCTCGCGGTCCCCGCCGGTCACCCGGCTGCCCTTCTTGAGCTCTGCCACGTCGTGCCCTCTCCTCGAAGCCTGGGTTGACCTGTCGGTTCCCCGATGATCGCCGGGCAACCGCGCCGATCTAGGCCAGTGCCACCAGGTCCGCGAAGTCGTCGCTCCACTGGTCCTCGACGCCGTCCGGCAGGAGCAGCACCTTGTCGGGCGACAGCGCGGTGACGGCGCCCTCGTCGTGCGTGACCAGCACGACTGAGCCGCGGTACGTCGCGAGCGCGCCGAGCACCTCCTCGCGGCTGGCCGGGTCGAGGTTGTTCGTCGGCTCGTCGAGCAGCAGGACGTTGGCGCCGCTGACGACCAGGGTCGCGAGCGCGAGCCGGGTCTTCTCGCCGCCGGACAGCGTCCCCGCCTGCTGGTGGACGACCTCGCCGCTGAACAGGAACGAGCCGAGCACTCGGCGCGCCTCCGGCTCCATCAGGTCCGGGCTGGACGACCGCATGTTCTCGAGCACCGTCCGGTCGGTGTCGATCGTGTCGTGCTCCTGCGCGTAGTAGCCGAGCCGCAGCCCGTGGCCGGGCAGAACCTCCCCCGTGTCGGGCAGCTCGACCCCGGCCAGGATCCGCAGCAGGGTCGTCTTGCCGGCACCGTTGAGCCCGAGGACAACCACCCGCGCGCCGCGGTCGATGGCGAGGTCGACGTCCGTGAAGATCTCGAGCGAGCCGTACGACTTCGACAGCTCGCTCGCCGTGAGCGGCGTCTTCCCGCAGGGCGCCGGCTCGGGGAAGCGCAGCTTCGCCACCCGGTCCTGCGCGCGCTCGCCCTCCACGCCGGCCAGCAGCTTCTCGGCCCGCTTGAACATCCCCTGCGCGGCCTTCGCCTTGGTGGCCTTCGCACGCATCTTCTCCGCCTGCGCGTTGAGGACGCCCGCCTGCTTCTCGGCGTTGACGCGCTCGCGCTTGCGCCGCTTCTCGTCGGTCTCGCGCTGCTTCAGGTACGTCTTCCAGCCGACGTTGTACTGGTCCAGCTCGGCTCGGTTCGCGTCCAGGTGGAAGACCTTGTTCACCACCGCGTCGAGCAGCTCCACGTCGTGGCTGATGACCACGAGCCCACCCTGGTGCTTCTGCAGGTAGCCGCGCAGCCACGCGATCGAGTCTGCGTCCAGGTGGTTAGTCGGCTCGTCGAGCAGCAGCGTGGTGGCGTCGGAGAACAGGATGCGCGCCAGCTCGATCCGCCGGCGCTGGCCGCCCGACAGCGTCCCGATCGGCTGCTGCAACGCGCGCTCCGGCAGGCCGAGGTTCGAGCAGATGCGCGCGGCCTCGGACTCTGCGGAGTAGCCGCCGAGGTTGCTGAACTTCTCCTCGAGGTTGCCGTACCGCCGCAGCAGGTCCTCGTCGTCCGGCCGTTCGCCGAGCTCGATCTGCAGCTTCTCCAGCGTGCGCAGCACCTCGTCGAGGCCGCGCGCCGACAGGACGCGGTCGCGCCCGAGGGCGTCGAGGTCGCCGGTGCGCGGGTCCTGCGGCAGGTAGCCGACGTCGCCGGTGTGCGTGATGGTGCCGCCGGCCGGCAGCGTCTCCTTGGCCAGCGTCTTCGTGAGCGTGGTCTTGCCCGCGCCGTTGCGCCCGACCAGACCGATCCGGTCGCCGGGCTGCACCCGGAAGGTGACGTGGTCGAGCAGCAGGCGGGCGCCAGCACGCAACTCGACGTCCTGAACGGTGATCATGAGCTTCCTCTATCGGGACGGAACGGACAGGCGGGAGTGGTCACCGACCGGTCAGTGCGTCGCCCTCACGCAGCAAGGGTACGCCGCGGCCGTGGACTTCAACGACAACGCACGCCTGGACACCTCCCAGATCAGCGACCAGCGGGGCCGCCGCGGCCCCGGGCTCGCGCTCGGCGGCGGCGGGCTCGGCATCGTCGGGGTGATCCTCGCGCTCGTGCTCGGCGTCAACCCGTCGGACCTCACAGGGGGCGGGTCGTCGGCCCCCGACAACACGGTGCAGTCCACCAGCGACCTCGCCTCCCGGTGCCAGACGGGCGCCGACGCTGAGCGCGACGAGGACTGTCGCATCGTCGGGGTCGTCAACAGCGTGCAGAAGTACTGGTCGACCCAGGTCAAGGGCTACACGCCGAGCCAGACGCAGCTGTTCACCGGTCAGACCAGCACCGGCTGCGGCGCCGCGTCGTCGGACGTCGGGCCCTTCTACTGCCCCGCCGACGACACCGTCTACATCGACCTCGGGTTCTTCGACGAGCTGAAGACGAAGTTCGGTGCCAAGGGCGGCCCGTTCGCGCAGGCGTACGTCGTGGCGCACGAGTACGGCCACCACATCCAGGACCTCACCGGTACGAGCGAGAAGGTCCAGCGGTCTGGCGACCGCACCGGCCCGCAGTCCGGCTCGGTCCGGCTCGAGCTGCAGGCCGACTGCTACGCCGGCACGTGGGCCGCGAACGCCGTGTCCACCGGCCTCATCTCCTCGGTGACCGACGAGGAGATCGCTGATGGGCTCGACGCCGCTGCGGCGGTCGGCGACGACCGCATCCAGGAGGAGTTCCAGGGCCGGGTCAACTCCGAGTCGTGGACGCACGGATCGGCCGCGCAGCGGCAGAAGTGGTTCACGACGGGGTACCGCAGTGGCAAGCCTGCGTCCTGCAACACGTTCACCGGAACGGTCTAGGAGCTGGCCAGCTCCTCGGCGTGCACCTCGCGCAGCACGCTGCGCCCGCCCTGTCGCACCGCGCCGTGCAGGCTCAGCAGCGCCCTTCCTGGCCGCAGCCGGAGGTCGCCGAGGGTGTTGCCGACGAAGGGGCCGGCGCTGAGCTGCCAGTCGAGGGCCGGCTCCGACAGGCCAGCTGACCAGGCCAGCAGGCGGCCGACGGCCGTGCCGGTCCGGCTCGCGGCGAACCGGAACCCCCGCTGCACGTTGCGAGGAACGGCGTTGCGAAGCGGCGAGCTGACGACCTGGACGACCGCGCTGTGCAGGTCGAGGTCCGGGAAGCGCAGCGGCGCGACGTACGAGTGGTGCACGTCGCCCGACAGGACGAGCACGGTCGAGGGCGGGGTGCCGTGCCGGCCGGCGGCGACCTCGCCCAGCCGCTGCGTCAGCCGGCGGAAGCTGCTCGGGAACGCCGCCCAGTGCTCGAGGTCCACGCCCTGGCGCACCCGCTCGCCGAGCGAGCCGAACCGGCGTCCCCAGGTCCCTCCGCAGACCGCGTCGTTCCAGCGTTCCAGGTCGTGCAGAGAGCGCTCGAGCGCGAGCGGCAGGCTGCTCGCGACGACCAGGTGCTCGACGTCCCCGCGCAGGAACCCCTCGACGAGCTCCCACTCGTCGTCGCTGAGCATCGCCCGGTTCTGCTCGTCGAGCACCCGGCCCGACCGGGTGTCGATGACGACGAGCCGCGCGACCCCCAGCTCGCGTCCGAAGCTCCAGCGGACCACCTCGCCGCCGTCGACCTCGTCATCTGCCAGCTCGGCGTAGCGCCGCAGCGCAGGGCCGCCCTCGCGACAGACGTCGTCGAAGACGCCCTGCTCGCGCAGCCGGTCCGGGCGCAGGTTCCCGATGTGCTGGTAGATCCAGTACGACATGTACGCGCCGACGATGCGCTCACGCCACCACGGCACGTCCCGCATCTGGGCGCGCCAGGCGGCGGACGTGTTCCAGTCGTCCCGGACGTCGTGATCGTCGAAGATCATCGCCGAGGGCACCGTGGACAGCAGCCAGCGGACCTCCGGGTCCGACCACGAGTCGCGGTACAGCCAGGTGTACTCCTCGAAGTCGGCGACCTCCTCCTGCGGGTCGCTGCTGTCGCCGCGGCGCTCGACCTGCCGTTCCCGCACGCGGGGTGAGAGACCTTCGTCGGCGTAGACCTGGTCGCCCAGCATCAGGAGCAGGTCCGGCAGCTCGCGGTCGCCACTCTGCACCTGGGTGGAGAGGGCGTGCAGCGCGTCCACGCCGACTCCGTCGGGATGCTCGTCCACGGTCAACGTCCACGGCTCCGTGTGCGGACGGTCCGTCCGGCACGAGCCGAACACCAGGTGCAGCTCGTCGTCCGGGGCGATCGTGCGCAGCCGCGGCGGCGGCCGGTAGTCGTCTTCAGCGGGCCAGACGAGGCGCCCGTCCAGCCGGACGTCGTACGGCTCATCCGTCCCGGGCTCGAGCCCGTCCAGGACGACGTAGCCGAAGTGGTGCCCCTCGACCTCGAAGGTTCGGGACGTCGCCCCGTGGACGCTCACCTCCGCGGAAGCGGACGTCTCCACCCAGACGCAGGCGGTCGTGTCGTCGGCGTACCGCAGCACCGGCCCCAGCACCAGCTCGGGGGACGCCATGCCCTCCATCCTGCCCGCACCCCCCGGCCGGGGTCGTCAGGTCAGCGCGAGCATCCGGTCGGCTGCCTCGCGGGTGAAGGCTTCGGCGGGCAGCAGCTCTGGTCCGACGAGGGCGGCGGCGATCGGCAGTCGGGCGGCTGGGTCAGCGGCGAACCTGCCGAAGGCGGCGATACGTCGCTGCCTCCCCGCAGGGGTGAAGTCGCAGCGCAGGCGGGTCGCTGCCTCGGCCGTCGCGCGCAGCCGGCGCATCCGCTCCGTGCGCTCGGTGGCGTAGTCGCCGAAGGTGGCGGGCGACCAGTCCGTCGTACCGAGCAACGCGTCCGCAACCAGCCGAACGTCTCGGACGGCGATGGACAGCCCCTGGCCGATGACCGGGTCGTTCCAGCCGGCCGCATCGCCGATGAGCGCCACGCCGGGGGCGTAGGGCCGGTCGGTCCAGGTGTCTTCCATGGGGTAGCTCGCGCAGCTGCTCACCGGACGGGCGGCGGCGAACCAGTCCGGCTCCGGGAAGCAGTCCATCGCGGCCATCTGCTCGACCATCCGGGCCGGCGCTCCCGGGCCCACGAACCGCTGGGGCTGCTCCTTGTCCCAGATGAGGTAGAGCCGCGCCCGATCCGCGCCGCGGGGGAAGACCAGGAAGTGGACGTCCCCCCACGTCCCGACCGCGTTGGTGTCACGGGGCCACCGCGCGACACCGTCGAGCAGCACGCCCGACGCGAACGTCCGGACGCCGCTGTGCTCGAGCTCCACCCCGATCTGCTTGCGTACGACCGAGCTCCGCCCGTCCGCGCCCACGACCAGCCGCGGGCGCAGCGTCTGCGCCCCGGCCGGCGCGCGGAAGGAGATCTCGGGGTGCTCGCCCGGCGTCACCTCGATCCCCCGGACGCCGCGGACCACCTGGGCTCCTGCCGCGGCCGCCTCGTCGAGGAGCGCCTGGCACGCGCCCGGGTGGCTGAGGTTGACGAACCCCTCGGCGCCGGGCAGGACAGCGGTGACGTCCAGCGCGGCCGCCTGCGCGACCTCGGCCGGCAGCACGTCGCCGTACGCCGCGGAGCGCTTCATCACGGTGCCTTCCGCCCGCAGGAAGACCTCCAGCAGCCCCGTCTTGACCAGCTCGAGGTAGCCCCACGGCGGCATCGTCTCGCCGCGCACGCGGTCCTCGTACTCCAGCGTTCGCTCCAGCACCGTGGCGCCGACGCCGGCACGCGCGAGGAGCACGGCGAGGGACGACCCGGCGATCCCGCCGCCGACGATGACCACATCGCTCATGACGCGCCCTGCAGGTGCTCGAGGATCAGGTCGTTGACGACGTGGGGCTGGTCGACCTGCAGCCAGTGGCTCGCGTCGTCGACCCGCTCGTACCGCCACGGCCCTGTCACCTGGGAGCCGGACGCCTTCATGCCGTCCTCGACGAGGTAGTGGTCGCCCGTGCTCCACATGCCGAGCGTCGGCGCGGCCACGGGCGGGACGACGACGGGCGGCGCGAGCTGCATCCGGGGGTGGACGTTGTCGCGGTACCAGCCGAGCGCCGCCGTCAGCGCGCCCGGCCGGGACAGGTCCTCGAGCCACTGCTCCTGGTCGCCGTCGCCGCGCGTGAACCCCCGGAACAGCGCCCAGTCGTCCCGGCGCAGGAGCTCCTCGGCCTCCTCGAACTGGAACAGCAGCATGTACCAGGCCTTCTCGCGCTGCTCCATGCTGCGGCCGAGGGCCGCCGGATGCCCGACCGACATGGTGACGAGGCGGTCCACCCGTTCAGGCAGCATCGCCGCGAACGCCCACGCCACGACAGCACCCCAGTCGTGCCCGACGAGGTGCACCCGCTCGTGGCCCAGCTGCTCGAGCACGCCGTGCAGGTCGAAGACGCTGTGGGCGATCGCGTACGCACCCGCGTCCGTCGGGCGGTCGGACGCACCGAACCCGCGCAGGTCCGGCGCGATCGTCGAGTAGCCCGCACCGCGCAGGGCAGCTACCTGGTGCCGCCACAGCCGGTGCGAGTCGGGGAAGCCGTGCACGAGCAGCACCGGCGGCCCCTGCCCGCTGACCTCGACGTGCAGTCGTACGCCGTTGGTCTCGACGTCCATGCCCCACCCCCGGGTCGGACCCTAGGGACGGAGCGGCTTCGGGTCCAGGAGACCCTTAGACGTTGAAGCCGAGCGCCCTGAGCTGGTCGCGCCCGTCGTCGGTGATCTTGTCCGGTCCCCACGGCGGCATCCAGACCCAGTTGATGCGCACGTCCTCGACCAGCGGGCCGAGCGCGGAGTGCGTCTGGTCCTCGATGACGTCCGTGAGGGGGCAGGCCGCGGACGTCAGCGTCATGTCCAGCGTGACCGTGTTGTCGTCGTGGACCTGCGCACCGTAGACGAGCCCGAGGTCGACCACGTTGATGCCGAGCTCCGGGTCGACGACGTCCTTCATCGCCTCGATGACGTCCTCTTCGGACGCCTTCCCCTTCGCCGCGTCGCCGGCGGTCGGTGTCTCCAGGACCGGCGTCACGTCGAGCGCTGCCTCTGCTGCCACGTCGCTCACGACGCCTCCTTGTCGGTCCCCGCGACCGCCTGTGCGGTCGCGTCCTTCCACGCCATCCAGCCCAGCAGCGCGCACTTGACGCGCGCCGGGTAACGCGAGACGCCCGCGAACGCGATGCCGTCCTCGAGCACGTCCTCGTCGGGTTCGATCGTGCCCCGACTCTGCATCAGCT
>JBHENF010000140.1:0-7274 GCA_046262175.1 Mycobacteriales bacterium | reverse complement strand
CGCCGACGAGATGGGCGTGCTGCAGGAGCGCATCACGTCGACCCGTGGTCACTCGATCACCTCGCTGCAGGCGATCTACGTGCCCGCCGACGACATCACCGACCCGGCGCCGCACACGACCTTCACGCACCTCGACGCGACGACCGTGCTGAACCGCGCCATCTCGGAGCTGGGCATCTACCCGGCTGTCGACCCGCTCGACTCGACGTCGCGCATCCTCGACCCGAAGTACATCGGGGAGCGGCACTACAACGTCGCCCGCGAGGTGCAGCGCATCCTGCAGCGGTACAAGGACCTCCAGGACATCATCGCCATCCTGGGCATCGACGAGCTGTCCGAGGAGGACAAGGTCCTGGTCAACCGGGCTCGCCGGATCCAGCGCTTCCTGTCGCAGCCGTTCTTCGTGGCCGAGCAGTTCACCGGCCAGCCCGGCAAGTTCGTCCCGCTCGAGGAGACGATCGAGGCGTTCGAGAAGCTCACCCAGGGCGAGTACGACCACATCCCGGAGCAGGCGTTCTTCCTCTGCGGCGGCCTCGAGGACGTCGAGGAGAAGGCCAAGGCCCTCGAGGGCAAGGGCTGATGGCCTCGGAGCTGCACGTCGAGCTGGTCTCCGTCGAGCGCGAGATCTGGAGCGGCGAGGCGACGCAGGTCAACGCCCGTACGACCGAGGGCGAGATCGGCATCCTGCCCGGCCACGCGACCCTGCTCGGCCAGCTGGCCGAGGGCTTCACCGTCACGGTCCGCCAGTCCAGCGGGTCCGATGTCGTCGCGGCCGTGCACGGCGGGTTCCTGTCGGTCACCGACGAGGGCGTGACGATTCTCGCGGAGCGGGCGGAGCTGGCCGAGGACATCGACCAGTCCCGCGCGCAGACGGCGCTGCAGAACGCCCGCAGCGAGGGCGACGAGGAAGCGGCGCGCCGTGCCGAGAGCCGGCTTCGAGCGGTGGGAGCGCCGGTCTAACGACCGGACGCGTCCCTGCCCCCGACGCCCATGACCGCAGCCCACGCCGTTGAAGCACTGGCGCTGCTGGCCGTGGTCCTGTCGCTGCCAGTCTTCGCGCTGACGCTGCGCCGGCGGGCCCTCCAGCGTGGTGGCGGCACGGTCGACCTGTCGCTGCGGCTCAAGCGGCGCACGCACGGCCGCGGCTGGGTGCTGGGCGTCGGGCGCTTCGACGGCGACGAGCTGCAGTGGTACCGGGTCTTCAGCCTGGCCATGCGGCCGCGCCGAACCCTGTCGAGGCGGGACCTGAAGGTGACGGCCCAGCGGGCGCCGCACGGGCCGGAGCGCATGGCGCTGCTCTCTGGCGCCGTCGTCATGGAGTGTCGCAGCGCGCGCGGGCCGGTCGAGCTGGCGATGGAGCCCTCTGCGGTGACCGGCTTCCTCGCCTGGCTCGAGGCGCGGCCGCCCGGGGCCACGCTGCCCGGTCTCACCCGGTGATGTTGACCATCCAGCCGATCCCGAACTGGTCGGTGCAGTAGCCGAACGTGTCGCCCCACATCTGCTTCTCGAACGGCACGTTGATCGTCGCGTCTGCGCTGAGGGCGTCCCAGTAGTCGCGCAGCTGTGCCTCGTCGTCGCCGCTGAGGCTGATCGCGACGTTCGTACCCGGCTGGTGCGCCGCGCCCGGCGGCGTGTCCGAAGCCATCAGCGTGAAGCCGCTGGGGGTCTCCAGCCGCGCATGCATGATCTTGTCTGCCAACGGGCTGTCAGCCATCCCGTTCTCGCCGAACGTGTTGTAGACCGGTGTGCCGCCGAGAGCTGCGGCGTAGAAGTCGAAGGCCTCACGGGCGTTGCCGTCGAAGGACAGGTACGGGTTCAGGATGGCGGTCATGCGCGGACTGTACGACTGATCCGAGGGCAGGTACGGCCGTGCCGCCTCACCGGATCAGTCGCACCGCGCTGCGCCGGGCAGGGCTCGACGGCGGCCAAACTCTTGAGCCGCGCGGCCCGGCTCGCCGCCTCGCGGGTCGGCCTGTAGGTCGCGGCGGCTTATGCGGCGACCGGCCGACCGGGTTGAAGCCCCGCTGCGCCGAGTCAGCAGTCCGCGGCTTCGTTGCGAGGCTGGCGACTTGGCTGTACCGGCGGCCAGCAGCCCACGGACCAGCGGTGGCGGTCGGCGGTGGCCGTGGCCGTGGCCGTGGCCACCGAGCATGCGGGTGCTGGGCGACGTGGACTCTGGGCCAGCAACGGGCGGTTCGTCGCGGGCTCGCGCACCTCGCCCAGTAACCGGACGCGCCTGAACCCCGACCAGCTGGCCGGGTGTTGATTGGTTCAGGCGGGGCGGGGCTCAGAAGCCCTTGGGTTCTCGGCGGAACTGCCAGCCGCCGCGAGTCGTCCAGCGGTAGCCGCCGTCCGGGTCCCGGGTGACGGTGAAGACGGTGTGCTTGGCGCGGTGGTGGTGTCGGCACAGGCACTGGCCGTTGTCGGCGCTGGTGCTGCCCAGCGGCCAGGGGATGCGGTGGTCCTTGTCGGTGCGTTGCGCGGGACGGTTGCAGCCGGGGAACACGCAGGTGCGGTCCCGAGCCTCGAGGAACCGGCGCAGGCGGGGTGGGAACCGGTAGGCGGTGCCGGTCAGGTCCCGCAGCGTCGGCGCCGCAGCCATCGCTGCCAGCGCCGCCGTGAGCCAAGCGTCGGAGGGCGGCGGCACCGGCTCCGGCGCCGGCGGCTCCGGCTCGAGCTCCGCGTCCGGCTCCGGATCCGCCTCCCGGGCCTGCTGCCGCGGCTGCGGTCGGCGTATCGGGTCGCCGACGGCGATGACCTGCCCGTCCTGGTCGACCGCGGTCTGAGCGGCGGTGTCGCAGCGGTCGAGCAGGTCGCGGGCGGTCGACGGCAGCACCGGGCCCAGCCCGGGGATCTCAGCCAGCTCCAGCTCGCCGCCGGCTGCGGTGGAGAACGGCACCACGACCTCCGCGTGCCAGCACCCGGCCTGCGCGCCGCCGGTCAGCAGGTCCACGAACAGATCGAACTCGCGTGCCTCACGGCTGCGGTCATCGCCGTCCGCCGCCTCGGGAAGGGTTGCTTCCAGCGCGGCGCGGATCGCGGCGATCTGCGCCGCCGGGCCGCGTGCGGTCACCACCGCCTGGCCGTCGACATCCGGCCAGAACCGCACCTGACGATCCCGCGCGGCGAGCCGGTCCCGGGCCGCGGCAGCGGCCCGGTCGACCTGCACGATCAGCCGGCCCACCAGCCGCGCGAGGTCGCCCGGTGCCTGCCCGGCGTAGCGGGCCAGCATCACCAGCACGACCGCGTGCCGCTGCTCCACGCTCAGCGTCACCTTGTCCAGCTTGCGCAGCACCGCCAGCACATGCCGCTCAGTCAGCAGCCCGCCCTCGACCGCCTCCAGCAGACCGGGCAGCGCGGCGATCGCCACAGCCTGCGCCACCAGGCTTCCGCCCGTCGTCGACGTCGCGCCGACCGCGAGGCCGACCTCATCGCCGGCGAAGTCCCGCTGCTCGACACCGGCCCGGTTGTAAGCGGCGACGATCGCCCGCGCCTGCCCGGCGAACGCCTGGTCCTTCAGCTGCTGCCACCGACCGATCTCATCGAGCTCCGCGCGCGGCGTCGCCGTGAACAGCAGCCCATCCGCCCGCGCCAGCGATCGGTCGACGAAAGCCGCCAGTCGCTCGGGCGACATCGCCACCGGCACCGGCCGCGACGACCACACGACGGGAGCGGGGCTGATGGACATGACCCGAATCTAGAGGCCACCTACGACAGAAACCGTTACGCAGCAGGCGTTGTGGAGAACGGCTGGGGTTGCTGACACCGCCGCGCTACGTGACTCTGTGCGCGTCCCGCCGGATCGACAGCACGCCGGAGACGACCTGGAACAGCCCGAGCAACCCCAGCAGCGCGGCGATGACGGAGAACCCCTCACCGAGCAGCCGCAGCACGCTGAGCACCACGACGCCGAGTCCGATGATGAGCGTGCGGCGCGCCCGGCGCGTGTACCACCACGGCGTGGGCTCCTCCGGCGCGAACGGCTGCTCAGCCACCGGGCTTCCAGAGCACGTCGCCGTCCGGGTTGGCGACGCGGGCCAGGATGAACAGCAGGTCGCTGAGGCGGTTTAGGTACAGCGCCGGCTCGCGGTTCGTCGTGTCGGGCTGGTCCTCGAGCAGCGCCCACACGTGCCGCTCCGCTCGCCGCACGATCGTGCGCGAGACGTGCAGCAGAGCAGCTCCCGCCGTACCGCCGGGGAGGATGAAGCTGTCCAGCTTCTGCAGCCGCGCGTTGTAGGTGTCGCAGGCCTGCTCCAGCCGGGCGGTGTAGGCCGGCGTCACCCGGAGCGGCTCGTACGACAGCCCCTCCACGACCGGCGTACACAGGTCGGCGCCGACGTCGAACAGGTCGTTCTGGACCTGGTGCAGCAGCTCGGCGACCTCGGGGTCGAGGCGGCCCAGCGCCAGGGCGACGCCGAGGCTGCTGTTGGCCTCGTCGACGTCCGCGTACGCCGTCAGCCGCGGGTCCGTCTTGCGCACCCGGCTCATGTCGCCGAGCGCCGTGGTCCCGTCGTCTCCGGTCTTCGTGTAGATGCGGGTCAGGTGAACGGCCATGAGCCGCACCCTAGTTGCGGGTGCGGCTCATGGCGCGGGAGGAGTCGGTCAGCCCGCGTTCTCGTATCCCGGCGCTGGCTGGTCGTAGAGCGGCTTGTCGATGTTGCCGTCGCCGTCCAGAACTACGAGGCGGTCGGCCGCCTGGTCGCCGTCCAGCGGAGTGATCCAGACACCGTCCGCGATCGACGCCATCGCCCGGCTCCTGGTGCCGTCCGGGTAGTAGAGCGCCTGCGCCGTGCCCGGTGCCGTGAGCACGAGCAGCCGTCCGACCTCGTCACCGCGCAGCACGCCGGGCAGCGCCATCGCGTTGGCCGGCAGCTCCTTGTCGAGGTGGAAGTGCGTACCGCCGTCGGTGCTCTCGCCGACGCCCCAGAACCACGGGCCGTCGCCGCTGCGGGCGAGGTACGCGATGACGGTCGAGTTGGCCGGCTCGTAGTGCTCGCCGTACAGCGCGGTGAACGTCACGCTCGACTCCGGCACGTTCCGGCGGACCGCCCAGTCCCGCTTGAAGGTCGCGAGGTTGCCGTTCTGAACGGCCTGCGGGTCGCCGCGGTAGGCCCATGGGTGCGCCGGGTCCAGGACGTACGCCGAGCTCGTCCGAGCCTGTCCCTCTGCCGGACCCGTGTGCACCGGCACGGTGATCTGCTCACCGTTGCCGAACGTGTACAGCAGCAGGTCCGGGTCTGAGCGCGTCGGGCCCAGTCGGCGGAACGTCGCCACGCCGTCCACCGCCGGCTTCACCTCGAAGTCGTCGCCGCCGTCCAGGGCATAGGCGATCTCTGTGGCTCCCGGCTCGCCGACGGCCACGACGTAAGGCTCGCTGCCCGGGACGACGACGCGGTTGACCTCCCGCGCATCCACGTCGAGCAGGTCGTGCGAGACCAGCCGCTTCTCGCCGTCCTCGGCGTAGTACACGACAACCAGTTCCGCGGGTCCGGCGCCGGTGGCGACGGCGAGCAGGACCTGCGGACCGCCGTCGGGGGACCCGCCCCACAGCAGCCGGACGGTCACGTCGGCCGCTGTCCTGCCGACCGCCTTCGCGTACGAGGTGCGGGCGAACGCCAGCGCCTCGGGGGTCGCGTTGCCCCGGGCGGGCCAGTCCGTGGCCGGCACGCGCGTCGCCGGGACCACGGTCGGTTCCGCCGACGGCTCGGTCGACGCCGCGACCTGTGGAGCGCGGCGGCCGCTGTCCGGCAACAGCGTCGGCACCGCGACGGCGATCGCGCTGACGGCGAGCGCGGTTCCGGCGACCGAGGCGGCCAGCCGATTGCGGCGCATCCGGTTCGCCCGCCGCTCGATCCCGGCGAGCGGGTCCGCGGCGGGAGCCAGCACGTCGGCTCGCGAGACCAGCATCGAGCGCAGCTCGTCGTCGATCGGGGTCATGCCATCGCTCCCGTAGGAAGGGCGCCGCGCGGGTCGTCGCGCAGCCCGGAGGTGTCGCGCAGCTTCGCCAGCGCGCGGGACGTCGTGGACTTCACGGTGCCGACGGACACGCCCAGCACCGCGGCCGTCTCGGCCTCGGAGAGGTCCTCGTAGTAGCGCAACACGACCATGGCCCGCTGCCGCTTCGGCAGCGAGGACAGCGCGGTCCAGAGCGCGTCGTGCAACGCGACGTCCTCGGTGCGGTCGCCGCCGCCCGGTCGCTCGGGCAGCTCGGCGGTCGCGTACTCGTGGACCTTGCGGCGCCGCCAGAACGACGTCTGCGTGTTGGCCATGACGCGGCGGACGTAGCCGTCCACCGCCTCTCGCTCGCGGATCCGGTCCCACGCCAGATACGTCTTGGCGAGGGCGGTCTGCAGCAGATCCTCTGCGTCGGCGCGGTTGCCCGTGAGCAGGTACGCCGTGCGCAGCAATGCTGCCGAGCGCGCCGCGACGTAGCCCTTGAAGGCCTCTCGTCCCTGCTCGTCCACGTGCTGATCCCCCCTGGAAGATGCGATACGTACAGCAAGACGCTGCCGCGCCCGCGGAGGTTGCTTCTCTAGACTGCCGGGATGGAGCGCTTCGTCGTCGCAGGCGGCGCCCGGCTCGCCGGCGAGGTGACGGTGACCGGCGCGAAGAACAGCGTGCTCAAGCTGATGGCGGCCTCGTTACTGGCGGTCGGGCGTACGCACCTGACGGCCGTGCCGGACATCCTCGACGTCGCGATCATGAGCGAGGTGCTCCGCCGCCTCGGCTGCGACGTGCAGCGCGGCCCCGGCAGCGTCACGATCGACGTTCCCGAGCAGCTCGGGCACGAGGCCGATTACGACCTCGTACGCCGGATGCG
This sequence comes from Mycobacteriales bacterium, assembly GCA_046262175.1. Lineage (GTDB taxonomy): Bacteria > Actinomycetota > Actinomycetes > Mycobacteriales > SCTD01 > RYN-124. The sequence goes on along the minus strand of JBHENF010000140.1, from coordinate 454 downwards.
CGCGTCGATCGCTGTCTTCGGTCCGCTCATCGCACGCTGCGGCGAGGCGAAGGTGGCACTGCCCGGCGGCGACGCGATCGGTTCCCGCGGGCTGGACTTCCACATCGCCGGCCTGGTCAAGCTCGGCGCGCACATCGACAGCGAGCACGGCTACCTCATCGCCAAGGCGCCGCGGCTGTCCGGAGCCCAGGTCTGGCTGGACTTCCCGAGCGTCGGCGCAACCGAGAACCTGCTCATGGCGAGCGTCCTCGCCGAGGGCACCACCACCATCGACAACGCCGCGCGCGAGCCTGAGATCGTCGACCTCTGCGAGTTCCTGGTCGCGATGGGCGCGCGCATCGACGGCACGGGCACCAGCACGCTGGTCGTCGAGGGCGTCGACGTGCTGTCCCCGGTCGAGCACCGGACGCTGCCGGACCGGATCGTCGCCGGCACGTGGGCCATGGCCGCCGCC
>JBHENF010000139.1:0-17405 GCA_046262175.1 Mycobacteriales bacterium | reverse complement strand
GGCCCTGGTGGACCACCTGCACGCCGCGAGAAGAGAAGCCGCATGACCGAGCCCGATCCCACCGCCCCCCAGCCGGTCCTGGCGGTGGTCGGCCGGCCGAACGTCGGGAAGTCGACGTTGGTCAACCGCATCCTCGGCCGGCGCGAGGCCGTCGTCGAGGACGTGCCCGGTGTGACCCGGGACCGCGTGACGTACGACGCGCAGTGGCGCGGCCGGACCTTCACCGTCGTGGACACCGGCGGCTGGGATCCCGACGCTGACGGCCTCGCCGCGGCCGTCAGCGCACAGGCCGAGATCGCCGTGGCAGCAGCAGATGCGGTGCTGTTCGTCGTCGACACGACCGTGGGCGCGACCGATGCGGACGAGGCCGTCGTGAAGGTGCTGCGCCGCGCGAAGAAGCCGGTGATCCTCGCGGCCAACAAGGTCGACGACGAGCGGGCCGAGTCCGACGCCGCGATGCTCTGGTCGCTGGGGCTCGGCGAGCCGGTGGTCGTCTCGGCGCTGCACGGCCGGGGGAGCGGTGACCTGCTCGACCGGATCCTCGAGGCGCTGCCCGAGACGCCGGCGGAGCAGTTCGACCTCGAAGGCGGACCGCGCCGCGTGGCTCTGCTGGGCCGGCCCAACGTGGGGAAGTCGTCGCTGCTCAACCGGCTGTCCGGCGAGGAGCGCGTCCTGGTCGACGCCGTCGCCGGCACCACACGGGACCCGGTCGACTCGATGGTCGAGGTGGGCGGCGAGATCTGGCGGTTCGTCGACACCGCAGGCCTGCGTCGTCGCGTCGCGCACGCTTCCGGCGCTGAGTACTACTCGTCACTGCGTACGCAGGCAGCTCTCGACGCGGCCGAGGTCGCCATCGTGCTGCTGGACGCGCACGAGGTCATCAGCGAGCAGGACCAGCGGGTCATCGCCATGGTCGTCGACTCCGGCAAGGCACTCGTCATCGCGTTCAACAAGTGGGACCTGGTGGACGAGGACCGACGGCCGACGCTGGCCAAGGAGATCGAGCGCGAGCTGGCCCGGGTGCAGTGGGCGCCGCGGGTCAACGTGTCCGCGCTGACCGGGCGCGCGGTGGACAAGCTGGCGCCGGCGCTGCACACGGCGCTGGGCGGCTGGGAGACGCGCGTTCCGACGGCCAAGCTGAACTCGTGGCTGTCCGACCTCGTCGCCGAGACGCCGCCGCCGGTGCGCAGCGGGAAGCAGCCGAAGATCCTGTTCGCGACGCAGGCCGGCGTGCGGCCGCCGCGGTTCGTGCTGTTCACGAGCGGGTTCCTCGAGGCTGGCTACCGGCGCTTCATCGAGCGGCGGCTGCGCGAGGACTTCGGCTTCCCCGGCACTCCGATCGAGGTCAGCGTCAAGGTGCGCGAGAAGCGCGGCAAGGGCTGACCGAACTGTCGTAGGGCGGGGCGACGATCCAGCCATGGCACTGCCCCCTCGACTCCTTCTGGCAGCCTTGGACGAGGTCACCCTCGCCGCCGCGGTCCAGGACAGCCGGTCCTGGCGCCAGGTCTCGCTGAAGCTCGGCCTGCCGTCCAGCCGTCACGTCCGCAAGATCCAGGCGCTGTGCGACAGCTGGAACGTGCCGCACGAGCATCTCGCTCATCGCGCCCCACCGGATGACCAGCTGCGAGAAGTGCTCACGACCGCGACCTCGTGGTCGGAGGCGATGACACGGCTCGGGTTCGCCGAGGACAGCGGAACGGCTCGCGCCACGATCCGCAAGCACGCCAGGAGGCTCGGACTGGACCTGGCGCGTTTCGCCGAGCCGCTGCCTCCACAAGGCACGGCCTCCGCGATGCAGCCACACGTACGTCACCTGCGGGACGCCGGGGCGTACCTCGTGGCCGGCGCCTTCGTCCTGGCTGGTCACCGGGTCTCCTGGCCCCTAGAACCGGCGCCGTACGACCTCGTTGTGGACAGCGGTGGGCGTCTGCTTCGTGTTCAGGTCAAGACCACGACGCAGTGGGTGGGCGGCTTCTGGTCGTGCTCGATCACGCGCTCGGAGTACGCGGACGTCTCGGGCGGCAAACGCCAGGTCCGCTACCGCCCGGACGAGATCGATGCGTTCGCCGTCGTCGACGGGTTCGGCGACATCTATGTGATCCCGGTCGACGACGTCGCAGACCTGACGGCCCTGTCGCTGCGCCGGTATGCCCGCTATCGCATTCCGCGGCTGCGGTCGCACCGACGGGCAGGATCAGACGACGCTGAGTCGGGCTGACAGGATTCGAACCTGCGGCCTTCCGGCCCCCAGCCGGACGCGCTACCAAGCTGCGCCACAGCCCGTGGTGCTGGCGAAACTCTACCGGTACCGACTGGGTCGGTGCGGCACCCCTCCTCGGACCGCTCAGCTCTCCGTCCCGCGCAGGAGGCCGCGGACCTGCTCCGCGTGCTCGTGCGCGGCCCGAGTCGCCCCGTACGCGGCCAGCGCGAGCCGCGCGCCTTCCGCGGCGACGGTCTCCGCGCTTCGTGCCGTCGACAGCGCCTCCATGACCGTCGACAGCGCCGTCTCGGCCAGCAGAAGGGCCTGCTCCGCCTGCGCCGAGATTGTCACCTGGCGGCGATGCCCGGTCGGAGACCGATCAACCTGCGTCGCTCATGCGTCCGGAAGCGCGGCGAACGCCTTCTTGTGTCGCGGTACCACCGCATGCCCGAGATCGGCTTCTTCCAGCGCGCCGCCATGCCGTCCGCCGCGTCCCGGTGGGTCGCATCACCGACGGCGACGGCGTCCTTCAGGTGCTGGTCCTGAGCCTTGATGACGTCGTCGGCGCTGTCGCCGGAGAAGGCGGCGTCGCACGGGCCGCCCATCTGCCTGCAGGTCATCGTCTTCACAGCTCTCCCCTAGCGTCGCGTCGTGCGCAGCGCCGCCACCGTACGGGCTAGCGCTCCGGGTTTCAGCGCATCGGTGAGCAGTGCCACCAGCGCCTCCAGCTGGATGTCGACCGACGACGGCAGCTCGTCGTCGGACCCGTCGAGGGCGCGAGCCGCGAGGCCGGCCTTGTCGTCGATGAGCTCGGCGATCCGGGCGTCGATGGTCTGGGCCGCGATGATGCGCCACGCCGTCACCGGCTGGTCCTGCCCGATCCGGTGGACGCGGTCGATCGCCTGCGTCTGCTCGGCCGCCGTCCACGACAGCTCGGCGAGGACCACGTTCGAGGCCACCTGCAGGTTCAGCCCGACGCCGGCTGCGGTCAGCGAGCACACGACAACCGCAACGTCCGGGTCGTGCATGAACGCGTTGATGCTCTCCTCGCGGACCTTCTTCGTCTGGTCCCCGCGGATCGAGGAGTACCGCAGGCCGCGCTGCGCGAACGTCTCCTCGGCGGCGTCCATGACGTCGACGTGCTTGGCGAAGAAGACGACCTTGCCGACGTTGCGCGCCAGCTGCGCGGCGTAGTCGGCGGCGAGGACGGCCTTCGCCTGACCGATCCGCCGCATCATGCTGAAGACGTTCTCCTCGCTGTTCTTCTCGTTGGTGTCCTGGCGCTCCCAGCCGGCCACTCGGCGTACGAGCTCGTGGTCGATCCCGTCGACGACGGCGCCGGAGGTGCGCGCGGCCAGGGCGCTCTCGTACCGCTTGACCAGGCGGCGGGTCAGCACCCGCTCGGCGTCGCGGATCGACTTGCCGACAGCGCCCTCCAGCTCGACCGGCAGGTCCGCGACCCGGCGCGCGGGGATGTCGGCGGCCACGTCGACCTTGCGGCGGCGGACGATGCCCATCTCGATGACGGCGGCCCGGGCGGCCGGGTAGAAGCCGAACTCGACCGGCGTCATCCCGTTCGTCTCGAGCGCCTGCATGAGCTCCGGTCCGGCCTCGCTCTCGCTGATCCAGCCGAGGAACTGCCAGATCGCGAGGAAGTCCTCGATGTCGTTGATGAGCGGCGTGCCCGTCAGAGCCATGAGCAGCGGCCGCAGCGTGCGCGACCGGATCCGCTGCGAGATCTCGAGGACGTTGCGCGACCGCTGGCTCGTCTTGTTCTTGATGAAGTGCGCCTCGTCGACGACCATCCCGCGGAAGCCGAGGCGGCCGAGCCAACCGGCGTGCCGGTCGAGGATCTCGTAGTTGACGACGACGATGTCGGAGAAGCCGTCGACGGTCTGCCCGTCGCCGTGGACGACGGTGACGCTGCGACTCGGGGTCCAGAGCCCGACCTCGCGCGCCCAGTTGGTCTTGACGACGTTCGGGACGACGACCAGCAGCGGGAACGCGCCGGCGGCCTCAGCAGCCAGGAGCGCCTGCGCCGTCTTGCCGAGTCCCGGCTCGTCCGCCAGCAGGAAGGTCCGGTGCCCGGCCGCGGCGGCCGCGACGACCTGGGCCTGGTGCGGCATCAGCTCGAGCCCGCCGCCGGTGTGCACGTGCTCCGCCGGCGGGAGCGTCATGCACGAGACGGCCCCGCCGGCGGCGTTCTCGAACGAGCGCAGCAACGGGTTGAGGAGCTCCCAGTTGGCCAGCAGCCGCGGTCGCGGCACCGGCGCCGCGACCGCCGAGTAGTCCGGCTCCAGGAACGGGTTGGCCAGCTGCCGCGCGATGACCGACCGCGGCACGACCTGACGCTCGGTGCGTTGCGCGGCGGGCGCGGCCGCCTCCGGTGCGGCGGGCGGCGGCTCAGGTGTCTCAAGGCCTGCGGCCTGACGCATCTCGCGCAGCAGCGTGCCGGCGCCCTCGACCAGCGGCGCGTCGTCGGCGAGCAGCACGAGCAGGGAGGTGTCGCGCGCGGCGGCGCGGGCCAGCACGGTCGCGACGCCATCGATGCGCTTGAGCTGCCCGGCGCGCGCTGACTCGCTGATGGCGTCGGCCTGGACGCGGCTGCGCTCCTCGCGCACCAGCAGCGCGACGACCTGGAACGTCGCGCGGGTCGACGGCCGCACCCGGCCGCGCTGTACGGCGAGCTCCACGTCGCGTACCGCGCGGCTGAGCACGGGCAGGACTCCCTCACCCGTGCGCACACCGGTCCCGCGGGACGGGCGTCGGTCCTGTCCGGGCAAGGCCTGCCTCTCTCGTACGTGCCGACGGCCGTCGCGGTGACGCCGTCGGACCTGACCCGCCGGCAGCACGCGACAGCCGCAGCAAGTGCGGCCGGCGGCACGGGCGTCGGCCGCCGGGCTGGAGACCCGAACGGCCACGGTGGCCACCCTCAGACTAGGCGTACGCACCGCGCACCGTCGGTGACGCCACGCGCCGGGCAGGCGGCGAGAACGGCGAGAACGCGCCGTGAACGGCGAGAACGGCGAGAACGCGCCGTGATCATCGCCGGGTGCACGACCGCAAGGGCGCTGGCGCCCACGGTCGTCTACGCCGCGATGATCAGCTGTGGCCGCCGAGGCAACTAGCCTGCCGCTGTGCCCGACGACGTGGACCTCGCGATCCTGGGCGCGCTGGTCGACGACCCGCGCCTGACGGTCAGCGAGCTCGCGGACCGTGCCGGCGTCGTCCGGAACACGGCGCAGGCGCGGCTCGACCGACTCCACCGCGACGGCGTCCTCGGCCGCAACGACCGGGGCGTCGACATCCGAGCCCTCGGCTTCAGCGTCAGCGCTGTGGTCGCCATCAGCCTTCGGCACGCGGAGATCGAGGAGGCGTGCGCGGCGCTCGAGCAGAACCCCGCCGTGCTGCTCGTCGAGGAGGTGGCCGGCTCCAACGGCGACCTGCTCGTGCGCGTCGCCTGCCGCTCGACCGACGACCTGCAGCAGGTCGTCCACTCGCTGCTGTCCACTCCGGGCGTGGTGTCCACGACGACACAGGTGGTGCTCAAGACGCGGGTCCCGTTCCGGGTGCAGCCGCTGCTGCGCGGGATGACCAGCCGGGACGGTTCCGCACCGGCCTGAAGTGAGCGATCTGCTCATCGCGCGGCCGTTCGGTTGACCGCTACGGCAGCATCCCCGGAGGCTGGCAGCTCCCGAGCCCGTTGGAGCAGCCGTGACCGCCCTGGACGATCGCCCCACGGGCAAGCGCCAGCCGTACACCCCCGCCGACCGCTACGTCCCCGGCGCCCGGCCCGTGCTGCTGACCGGGGTGCAGGCGATCGCCCGTCTGCTGGTGGAGCAGAACGTCCGTGACGCCGGCCGTACGGCCAGCCTCGTCAGCGGCTACCCGGGCTCGCCGCTCGGTGGGCTCGACAAGCTCCTGCACGGGCTGCCGCAGCTCAAGACCGAGCACGGCGTCCACCTCGTCCCGGGTCTCAACGAGGAGCTGGGCGCCACCGCCGTCTGGGGCAGCCAGCAGATCCCGGGCAACCAGCAGCCGGACGGCATCATCGGCGTCTGGTACGGCAAGGGCCCCGGCGTCGACCGCTCCGGCGACGTCCTGCGGCACGGCAACACGTACGGCGCCAATCCCAAGGGCGGCGTTCTCGTGATGGCCGGCGACGACCCCGGCGCGAAGTCCAGCACCGTCCCGTGCACCAGCGAACGGACGCTCGCGTCCTTCGGCATGCCCGTCCTGACGCCGCGCAACGGCGAGGAGCTCATCGCCTTCGGGATGTACGGCGTCGCGCTCTCGCGGCTGTCCGGCTGCTGGGTCGGCGTCAAGGTCCTCGCCGACGTCGCGGACGGGCTGTGGACCGTCGACCGCGACTTCTCGCAGGTGCAGATCACCGTCCCGCAGCTGGAGTGGAACGGCCGGCCGTGGACGTACAGCCAGCTGCTCATGAAGGACCCGCGCGACAGCGTCGTCGCGGAAGCCGCCCTCGTGGGGCCGCGGTGGGCCGCCGTCGAGGCGTTCGGCGACGCCAACCCGCTGGACGAGATCACCTCTGACGCGCCCGGTGCCTGGCTCGGCATCGCCTCGACCGGCACGGCCTACGACGCGACCCTGCAGGCGCTGCGCGACCTCGGCATCACGGACCCTGCAGCCGTGGGGATCCGCGTGCTGCGCGTCGGCATGCCGTACCCGCTCGGCGCAGAAGTCGTCCGCCGCTTCGCCGCCGGGATCGAGCAGGTGCTGGTCGTGGAGGAGAAGACGTCCTTCCTGGAGTCGCAGATCAAGGACGTGCTGTACGGCACCGCGAACGCGCCTGCCGTGCACGGCAAGCGCGGCCCGGACGGGCAGCTGCTCGTCCCCGCTGACGGCCAGATCTCGGCCGACCGCCTCGACCGCGTGCTGCGCTCCGTCCTCGGCGGCCGCGTCCAGCTCGCCCCGCGCCGACCCGGTCGCCGCACCCAGCTGTCGCTGTCCCCGCTGCAGTCCCTTGCTGGTTCGCCTTCGGCGAAGCGCACGCCGTACTTCTGCTCCGGCTGCCCGCACAACCGCTCGACCCCGGTGCCGGACGGCTCGCTCTCCGGCGGCGGCATCGGCTGCCACACCATGGTGACGCTCTCGGACCGGCCGGACCAGGCCGTCCTCGCGCTGACCCAGATGGGCGGCGAGGGCAGCCAGTGGATCGGCCAGGCGCCGTTCACCGATGTCGGGCACATCTTCCAGAACGTCGGCGACGGCACGTTCGCGCACTCGGCGCAGCTCGCGGTGCAGTTCTGCGTCGCCGCTGGCGTCAACATCACGTACAAGCTGCTGTACAACTCGGTCGTCGCCATGACCGGCGCGCAGAACGCCGAGGGCGGGCTGCCCGTCGACCGGCTGACGCACAAGCTGCACGCCGAGGGCGTCGCCCAGATCGTCGTGGTCAGCGACGAGCCGAAGAAGCACAGGCGCTCGCGGTTCGCCCCTGGTGTCACCGTCCGGCACCGCGACGACATGGACGCTGTGCAGAAGGAGCTGCGCGAGGTCCCCGGCGTCACGGTCCTCATCTACGACCAGCAGTGCGCGAACGAGGCGCGCCGGCTGCGCAAGCGCGGCAAGCAGGAGACCCGCACGACCCGCGTCGTCATCGACGAGGAGACCTGCGAGGGGTGCGGCGACTGCGGCGCGAAGAGCAACTGCCTGTCCGTCCAGCCGGTCGACACCGAGCTCGGCCGCAAGACGCGCATCGACCAGACGTCGTGCAACACCGACTACTCCTGCCTGCTCGGCGACTGCCCGTCGTTCCTCACCGTCGAGGTGGGGAAGGGCAAGCCGAAGAAGCGGGTGGCCGCGGCTGAGGCGCCGGTCGTCGCAGACCCGGTCCTGCCGGCTGATGCGGACGTCTTCCTCGCCGGCATCGGCGGCACCGGCATCGTCACCGTCAACCAGCTGCTCGCCACCGCAGCCCTGCGCAGCGACCTCGACACCACCGGCCTGTCCGGCCTCGATCAGGTGGGCCTGTCGCAGAAGGCGGGGCCGGTGACGTCGCACCTGCGGGTCGGCAGCCGCGGTCCGGCCAACCGCGTCGGCCACGGCACCGCCGACGTCGTTCTCGCGTTCGACGCCCTCGTGATGGCCGACCCGAAGAACCTCGCCGTCTGCTCGCCCGAGTTCACCATCGCCGTCGTCTCCACGTCCGAGACCCCGACGGGCACGCAGGTCGCCGACCCGGCCGCTCCGGGCACCGATGTCCCGGCGCAGGTGCGCAAGATCGCGCAGTCGGTCGGAAAGGTCGTCGAGGTCGACGCCCTCGGCGCCTCGGAGGCGCTGTTCGGCTCCACCGCGCCGGCCAACCTGCTGCTCGTCGGCGCCGCGTACCAGCTCGGCGTGCTGCCGTTCTCGGCCGCCGCGGTCGAGGAGGCCATCGAGCTCAACGGAGTGGCCGTTGCCGCGAACGTCGCCGCCTTCCGCTGGGGCCGTGCAGCCGTGGCGGCGCCCGAGCAGTTCGCCGCCGCCGTACGCCCGGCTGCCGCGAAGGCCGGCAAGCCCTACGCCCTCGGCAGCTCGCCGCTGGCGGGGGAGACGCGCCGGCTGGTCGAGGTGCGGGCCCAGCTGCTGACGGCCCACTCCGGCCGCAGCGCGGCGCGCGACTACGTCGCGGTCGTCGAGCGGGCGTGGGCGGCGGAGCGGGCGCTGACCGAGGACATGTCGTACTCACAGGCGGTCGCCCGGGGGACCTTCCACCTGTGGGCGTACAAGGACGAGTACGAGGTCGCCCGGCTGCTCACCCGCCCCGAGCTGCTCGAGAAGGTGCAGGAGCAGGTCCCCGGGGCCACCAAGGTCACCTACAACCTGCACCCGCCGGCGCTGCGCTCGATGGGCATGAGCAGCAAGCTCAAGCTGGGTGCGTGGTCCCGGCCGGCCCTGCGCCTGACCGCCAAGGCGAAGGTGCTGCGAGGTACGCCGCTCGACCCGTTCGGGCGGGCGCACGTCCGCCAGGTCGAGCGCGCGCTGCTGGCCGAGCACCTTGCCCTCGTGGACCGGCTCAGTGCTTCGCTCACGGCCGACTCGTACGGCGCGGCGGCGACCCTTGCGGGCGCGGCCGAGATGGTCCGCGGGTACGAGGACGTCAAGCTGCGCAACGTGGAGAAGTACCGCGCCGCGGTGGCCGACCTCCAAGGCTGAGTACGGTTCCGGCCATGAGGGACTACGAGGACGTCAAGGCCGAGCTGCAGCGCACGGAAGAGGCGCTCAAGGACGAGGAGGGCTCCGGGTCCGCCGACGTGGAGCAGCTGCGGGAGCGGACGGCGGCGTTGCGGGTCGAGCTGTACGAGCACCCCCAGCACCCGGCGGACACGCAGGGCGAGGTCACGGGCGACGACGGGACCTATCCGGAGCGCCGCGCCTAGTGACCTACTTCGACACCGGCGGCGCGGACGAGGTGCTCGCCGGTGGCTCGCGCCGCATCCCGATCCGCACGCCAAAGGGCGAGTTCGGCGTCTGGACCAAGCGGACCGGCAACAACCCGAAGGTCAAGCTGCTGCTGCTGCACGGCGGGCCAGGCGCGACGCACGAGTACCTCGAGGCCTTCGACAGCTTCCTGCCGGCCGCGGGCGTCGAGTACTACTACTACGACCAGCTCGGCGCCGGCCGCAGCGACCAGCCGGACGAGCCGGAGCTGTGGGACATCCCGCGGTTCGTGGACGAGGTGGAGCAGGTCCGGCAGGCGCTCGGTCTCGGCCCGGAGAGCTTCTTCCTGTACGGCCAGAGCTGGGGTGGCGTGCTCGCGGTGGAGTACGCGCTGGCGCACCAGCGACACCTCAAGGGGCTGGTCGTCAGCAACATGATGATGAGCATCCCTGCGTACAACGCGTACGCGAAGAGCGTGCTGATGCCGGAGATGGACCCGGCCGCGCTCGCGGAGATCCAGCAGCGCGAGGCGGACGGCGCGACTGACGACCCGCGGTACGACGAGCTGCTGATGCCGCACTACGAGCGGCACGTCCTGCGGATGCCGGCGGACACGTGGCCGGAGCCGGTGAGCCGCGGGTTCGCCGCCATCAACAAGAAGATCTACGTGCCCATGCAGGGTCCGAGCGAGCTGGGCGCCTCCGGGAAGCTGCTCGACTGGGACCGCACGGCGGACCTGCACCGCATCGAGGTCCCGACCCTCGTCATCGGCGCGGAGCACGACACGATGGACCCCGGGCACATGCGCCAGGTCGCGTCGTCGTTCCCCAACGGCCAGTACCTGCACTGTCCGAACGGCAGCCACCTGGCCATGTACGACGACCAGGAGACGTACATGCGCGGCCTCACCGACTGGCTGACAGCGCAGGCCTGAGTCGGCGGCCTAGTCGGCGGCCTCGGCGTCGGCAAGCACCGCCCGGACGAGGTCCTCCACCGCGATCAGGCCCAGGAAGCGCCCGGCCCGGTCCACGCAGGCCAGCGGGTCGAACCGGGTCGCGCCCGCGCGGGTCATCGCCATGCGCAGCGCCGCTGTGCTGGCGTCGCCGGCCTGCACCGTGCTGATCCGCGCGAGTCGACCGGCGCCCTCTCCGGCGCGGTAGAGGTGCGTCGGCTGCTCCTGGTCGTCGACGAGCACCGTGTGGCGGCCGGGTGCACCGGTGCTCGGGTAGCGGACGGCCTCACCGACGTGGACGACCGGCGCCGTGACGTCGAGGTGCGCCACCACCTGTCGGGTGTGCCGCTGCGTCCCGGCTCGGAACTTCACGCGGGTCAGCAGGTCGTCGTCGGGCGAGTGCGGGCGCAGCGAGGGCCGACCGAGGACGTAGCCCTGCGCGAGCGCGACCCCGAGGCGGGCGGCGTAGTCGAGCTCCTCGTACCGTTCCACGCCTTCGACGAGCAGCAGGCCGCCGAGCCGGCCGGTGAAGGCGACCAGCAGCTCGAGCAGGGCGCCCTTCACCGGGTCGCGGTCGACGTCGGTCACCAGCGAGCGGTCGACCTTGACGATGTCCGGCCCGAGCTCGGCGATCTGGCGCAGCCCGGACCAGCCGGCGCCGACATCGTCCAGGGCGAGGCGCAGCCCGCGGGAGCGCAGCGACGCCACCTCCCGGCGCAGCGCGCCGAGGTCGCCGAACTCCACGTGCTCGGTGCACTCGAGGACCACGTTCGACAGGTCGCCCGCGCCGCGCAGCACGGCGCGGACCTTGGGGCTGGCGAGCAGCTGGGGCGACACGTTGACGGCGACGAAGAGGCCGGCCGGCAGCGAGGTGCGGGTGTCCAGCGCCGCGCGCAGCAGCACCGCCTCGAGCGTCTGCAGGTCGCCGGCATCGCGCGCGCGGGCGAGCCACGGGCCAGGCAGGCGGTTGCGGCTGCCGCCGAAGCGGGCCAGGGCCTCGTACCCGACCACCTCACCGCGCTGCAGGTCGACGATCGGCTGCAGCGCGATCCCGAACGTGTCGCTGCCCGGCGCCGCCGGCCGGGGCGCAGGGATGCTCACGCCGCGCGTGATCGTCGCCACCCCACACCGTCCGCCTCGATCGCCCCCGGAGGTTCAGCGTGACATCCAGGCGACCGGTAGGACATCACACGACCGGGTCAGTCCGCGTAGTCCGTATCGAGCTGAAGTCCACCGGAGCGTCGAACGCCGCCTTCCGCGAGGCCCGCCGCAGCGCGGCCAGCACCGCCGGCCCCGCGAGCAGGACGAGCGTCACGGTCGTGATCGCCCGGCCCACGTCCCAGCCCAGTGACGTCGCCGCGGTGAAGAGCAGGAAGGCGTGCAGGTTCTCCCAGGTGCTCCGCGCGGCGTCGAACGACAGCTGGGTCCGGTCCCCCAGTGCGAACGGCCAGAAGGAGAGGTTCAGGAGCGCCCCGAACACGAGGGAGGATACGGCGGCGTACGCCGCGAGCAGGGCGAGCTCGAGCCGGCCTCTGGCGCGGGGCAGCAGCCCGGCGCCCAGCCCGACCCAGGCGGCGCCGAGCATCTGGAAGGGCAGCCACGGGCCGACGCCACCCGTCAGCAGCGCAGAGGAGAACAGCGTGGTCGCCCCGAGGACGAAGCCGCAGCCGGGGCCGAAGACCCGGCCCGCGAGGACCAGCAGGAAGAAGACCGTCTCGATGCCGGCTGTCCCGGCGCCGAGCGGGCGCAGGGCGGCACCGAGCGCGCTGAGGACGCCCAGCAGCGCGAGCGCCTTCGTGTCGATGCCGCCGTCGGCCATCTCGGCCAGCACGACCGCGAGCAGCACGGGCAGCAGCAGAGCGAACACGAGGGGCGCGCTCGTGCTCTCCAGCACCGCGCCGGGGTCGACGAGCAGCGGCCAGAAGAACGCCAGGAGCCCGCCGACGGACGCGAGCAGGAGCGCCAGCGTGCTGCGCGGACGCAGCCGCAGGGCGCGAACGTCAGGCGTGCGGACGCCGGTCATGCCGGCATCGGGAGCGCGAGTGCCGCGGCGACATCCGAGACCGTCAACCAGGGGAGCGGGGACAGGATCTTGGCGACCTGCGGCGCGAAGGTGGGGGAGGCAAGGACGACGTCCGCTGTGGGTCCGTCGGCGACGACCTCCCCCTCGGCCATGACGACGACGCGGTCGCAGGTCGCCGCCACGAACTCGACGTCGTGGGTGGAGACGGCGACGGCGGTGCCGTCGTCGGCGAGCCGGCGCAGCACCAGCGACAGCCGAGCCTTTGCGGCGTAGTCGAGCCCGCGCGTCGGCTCGTCCAGCAGCAGGACCGCGGGCGCCGCGGCCAGCTGCACCGCGAGCACCAGCCCGAGCCGCTGCCCCTCGGACAGGTCGCGTGGGTGCGTGTCCCGTGCGACGCCCGGCACGAGCGCCGTGAGGAGGTGATCGGCCGTGCCGGGCGACCGGCCGGACTCCACGTCGGCCTGGGCGAGCTCTGCGGCCACGGTGTCGAGGTAGAGCAGGTCGCCCGCCGTCTGCGGCACGAGCCCGACGCGCCTGCGCGCGGCGGCGGGATCCAGCGCGGCCGGGTCTGCGCCGCCGACGTCGACAGTCCCCCCGCTGCGCTTCCCCGCTCCCTGCAGCGCCCACAGCAGCGAGGACTTGCCGGCCCCGTTGCGGCCCATGAGGCCGCAGACCTGCCCCGCGTCCAGGTGCAGGTCGACCTCGCGGACCGCGACCACCTGGCCGTAGCGGACCGAAAGGCCACGCGCGACCAGGCGCGCCGACCCCGGCCGCAGCGGGCGTGGCGGCGGCGATGGCAGCCGGTCACGCAGTGGCGCGGCCAGCCGCCGGGCGTCGCGGACGGACAGCGGGAGCGGGTCCCACCCGGCCAGCCGGCCGAGCTCGACGACCGGCGGCGCGAGGACCGGGCCCGCCATCATCCGGGCCGGCGGCCCGCTGGTGACGGTGCCGTCGCCGGCCAGGAAGACGAGGCGGTCGGCGTACTGCAGGACGCGCTCGAGCCGGTGCTCCGCCATGAGGACGGTGACCCCGAGGTCGTGCACCAGCCGCGTCACCGCGGCAAGCACGTCCTCCGCCGCGCTCGGGTCGAGCGCCGACGTCGGCTCGTCCAGCACCAGCACCCGCGGGTGCGCGGTCAGCACCGCGCCGATCGCCGCCCGCTGCTGCTGGCCGCCGGAGAGCTCGGCCAGCGGCCGGCTCCGCACCTCCGCCAGGCCCAGTAGGTCCAGCGTCTCCTCCACCCGCTTGCGCATGACGTCCGCGGGCAGCCCAAGCTGCTCCATGCCGTACGCCAGCTCCTCCTCGAGCGTGTCGGTGACGAAGCCGGCCAGCGGGTCCTGCCCCACCACGCCCACGACGTCGGCCAGCTCGCGCGGCGGGTGCGTACGGGTGTCGCGGCCGTCGACGAGAACGCGTCCGGCCAGCCGCCCGCCGGTGAAGTGCGGGACCAGCCCGTTGACCGCGCCGAGGAGGGTGGACTTGCCGGCTCCGGTACGGCCGACGACGACGCACAGCTCACCCTCGGGCACGTGCAGGTCGACGTCCCGCAAGGTCGGGACGGACGCCTCCGGGTAGGTGATCGTGACGTGCTCGAAGCGGATCATGCGGCGGCCACCCGGACGCGCGGTCGCACCGGTTGCGGCGCGGCGAACGCCGGCAGCAGCCCCAGCAGGACGGCCAGCAGCGGCAGCAGGGGCAGCTCCGGCCAGCGCAGCGGGTACAGCGACGGGTGCAGCAGGAGCGGGTCGTACGAGCCGACGCCGACCATGAGCAGCGCGCAGGCCGCGCCGGAGCCGGCGACGAGCCACTCCGGTGCCCGCCACGGGTCCGGTCGGTACGTCGAGCGCACGATGCGGCGCCCGCCGAGCACGAGGCCGGCCGCGGACAGCGCGAGCCCGAGGGCGAGCGCGCCGTAGCCGAGGGTGCGCGGGGCCGTCGCGTCGAGCAGTCCGTACAGGCCGAGGCACAGCCCGAGCAGCCCGCCGACCACGAGGACGGCGGTGGCTCGGCGCTGCCGCGCCGGGACGTGCGCGGAGCGGCCGTAGCCGCGGGAGTCCATGGCGGCCGCCAGCATCAGCGACCGTGCCAGGGCGTCCTCGAGCACCGGCACGGCCACCGCCCGCACCGCGCGCAGGCCCTTGGCCTGTGCGCCCCGGAGCCGGCGGGCGCGGCGGACCCGGAGCACGCTCTCGACCAGCTGCGGCGCCACGGTCAGCGCGACCACGACGGCGACGCCCACCTCGTACAGCGCCGGGGGCAGCGAGCGCAGCGCCCGCTTCGGGTTGGCCAGGGCGTTCGCCGCGCCGACGCAGCAGAGCAGCGCGGCGAGCCGCAGCCCGTCGTACGCCGCCGCGAGCACCTCCTCGGCGGTGACGGGGCCGCCGAGGTCGATGCCTTGCGCCCAGTTCGGCAGGCCGACGCGGGGCAGCGTGACCAGGACGTGCCCGTCGATCCCGGCGCCCAGCACCGCGTTGAACGACACGCGGAGCACGACGACGAACAGGCCGAGGACGAGGTACGCCCGGAACGCGCGGGCCCAGGGGGCGTCGCCGCGCCGGGTCACCACGACGTAGCCGAGGACGGCGACCAGGACGCCGAGCAGCAGCGGGTTGGTCGTGCGGCTGGCCGCGGTCGCCACGCCGAGCGCCCACACCCACCACGCCATCGGGTGCAGGGCGCGGGGGAGCGCGGTCATGACCGGCGCCGGGCCTGCCACACGCCGGCTGCCCCGAGGGCGGCGACGACGGCTGCGGCGACGAGGAAGCCGAGGCCCGAGCTGCCGCCGTCGTCCTGCTGCGGCGGGACGACCGGGTCGACGGCGACGGCCGACGCCGGCGGACTGGGAGCCTCCACCGGGCTGGCCGAGGTGGCGGGGCTGGCGAGTGTCGGACTCGGCCGAGGGCTCGCCGAGCGTGCCGGCGAGGCTGACGCGGACGCAGACGGGGAGGGAGCGGGCCGCGCTGCCGAGCGCGTCGGTGCCGCCGTCGGGAGGACGATCAGCGGGCTGGGGGAGGGGGACGGCGACGGTGCGGCCTTCGCGGGCGGCCGGCCGGACGGCGGCTTGCCGTCGCCGAAGGCCCAGCCCTCTGCGGTGCCCGGTGCCGGGTCGTAGTTGGCTGCGCCGCTGTTGCTGTAGGTCCAGGTGCCGCCCGGCTGCGCGTGCCAGTACGACCAGTACGCGTTCGCGGGGGAGGCCTTCTGGCAGGGGTCGTTCGCGGGCTTGCCGTTGATCCGGCAGACGAAGTAGCCGGCCTCCTGCGCGGCTCGCGTCGGCGTGAAGCCGGCGCTGCGCAGCGCGGTGAGTCCCGAGGAGGGGTCGCCGGCGGCACAGCCGGTCTGCTCGCCGCCGCCCAGGCTGTTGAAGTCGACGACGACGGTCACGCCGTCGCAGGCGGGTGCGGCCGCGCGCGACGGCGCCGCGGGGATGGCCAGGGCCATCCCCGCGACGACCGTCGCGAGCAGTCTGCGCATCAGTAGATGAGCACCGAGCGGGTGTTCGAGCTGCCGGGCGCGTTGATGAGGTCCTGCCCGGTGCGGAGCACGAACGGGAAGCGGCCCGTGCCGGTGAACACGCGCCGGATCGTCCACGTCCCGGTCGTCTCGCTGGCGCGGGTCTGCGCGGTGAGGACCGAGCGCCCGTCCGGCGTGAGGCGGTACAGGCTGACGATCAGCCCGCCCTTGCGCGCCGGAATGGCCGTGCCGCTGAAGGTGTACGTTCGGACGCCGTTGCGGACGACCGCGAGCGCCAGCGCGGTGCGCACGTTGAGCGCCACGGACGAGCCGGCGGTGCAGCCCTGCTGCTGGGCGTACAGCCGGGTGTTGCTCGAGGGCTTCACCGCGACCTGCACGGTGCCGCTCTTGTCGACCACGGCGCTGCGCACGACGGAGAAGTCGGTGGAGGGCCGGCTGTACGCGTACAGGTCGACGGTCGTGCCCGAGGTCGCCTTGAGCGTCACGAGCACCTGCTGCGTCGCGGTGCTGACCGTCTGCGCGAGGGTGGTGACCGCCGTGGCGCAGGGGATGGCGACGCGGGTGATCGTGCGCATCTGCGACTGAAAGGTGCGACCGGCGAGGGCGGGCAGTGCCTGGGCGGTCGCGAACAGGTCGCTGCCGGGGGCGCCGGCGCCGCGGGCGAGGCCGCCGTCGCTCTGCTGCTGCGAGACCAGGTAGCTCTGCGCCTTGCTGATGTCGGCACCGACGGCGAGCAGGCCGGCAGCGGCGTAACCCGTCGAGTTGACCGGCGCCTCACCCGGGAAGCTGCCGTCGGCCTTCTGCTGGCCGAGCAGCCAGTCGCGCGCTGCAGTGGCCTGCGACGAGGTACCGAGGTCCACGGCGGCGAGCGCCTGCAGCACCAGGCCGGTCGCGTCGACCGAGCCCGTGCACGTCTCGCCGGACTTCGTGAAGTACAGCGGGAACGAGCCGTTGGCGCACTGCGCGGACGTCAGCCCCTGCACCAGCCCGCTGGGCTGGGCGACGCCGGCGGTGTCGAAGGCGAGGACGGCGAAGGCCTGCGCGAACAGGCCGGCGAAGTTGCCGTACGCGCTCTTGTCGGCGACGCGGCCGTCCGAGCCGACGAGCGAGCGGAGCTGGTCGAGCAGCTTCACGCCGCCCACGTTGTTGGCGTCGCCGCCGGTCGCGGCGATGACGAACGCCAGCTTCGCGGTCGCACCCGCGTACGTCTCGCCGCCGACGCCGGCGCCGGTGTAGGAGGTGACGGCGTCGGCGGTCGCCACGCTGGTGAGCGTGCGGCCGAGCAGGTCGTCGTGGCCGCCGGCCGCGAGCAGCGCGATCGCGGCGTCGAGCGACCGGCCGTAGTCGGTGTAGGTGGTGGCCGGGTCGGCCGCGGT
>JBHENF010000138.1:0-7587 GCA_046262175.1 Mycobacteriales bacterium | reverse complement strand
GGTCGCGTAGCCGAGCTGCTTGATCGCCTTCGGATCGCGCACGTCGAGGATCCGCAGGCCGGCGCCATACTCCCCGAGCGCGACGAAGCCACCCTGGTGGTAGTCGAACCAGTGCGCGGAGCAGAACACGTCCACTGGGGTGCTTGCGCCGCCGCCGAACTCCGCGGCCGGGACCGTCTGGTCGAGCGGCGAGATCGTGCCGAGGTCGGGCGTCTTCCCGTCCGGGTTCTTCGCGCGGTACGCCGCTGCGTCGAGGTCCGGGATGTACCAGGTCTGGAAGCTGCCCGCCTGGCTGCAGACGAGCTCGTCCCCGTCGTCGAAGTAGTCCTCCTCCGTCACGAGCAGGACGTTGCCGTTGGCGACCGACGGCGGGGCGCCGGGCCTGAACGCGGCCGCGTTCGGCCGCATCGAGTTGTGCAGGATGAAGTCGTTGATCGGCGCGCCTCGGCCCTTGTCGTTGGTCGCGTTGACCAGCGTCGGGTTCAGCGGGTCGCTGATGTCGAACGCGGCCGCGCCGCCGGAGCCGGTGTGCCAGCCGAGGATGCCGTCGAAGTCCCAGTAGTGCCCGGCCCCGGTCTTGAAGCCCTGACCCTCCTTGGCGTCGCCCGGCCCTGCGGCGGGCGAGAACACCGTCTTGACCTGCCTGGGCGCGTCCAGGTTCGAGAAGTCGAGGATCGAGAAGAAGCCCTGGCGGCCGCCGGCCGTGTAGGCGTAGCGGCAGTCCGCCTGGTCCAGGCACTGCACGGTGTGCGTGCTGGAGGTGATCGCGGCCGGCCCGTCGAGCGGCGTGACGGACCTCGTGAACGGCTTGTCCGGGTCCGTCACGTCGATGATCGCGAGCTGCGGGCCGTCGTCCAGGTTGATGTGCTGGATGTCGTCGGCCGCCGCGCGCACCAGGTCGATGCCGGCGATGACGAAGCGCACGAGCTTGCCGTTGATGACGCGCTCGCCGTACGTCATCGACTCGTTCTCGAACAGCGCCTGCACCAGGGTGCCGCGCAGCTTCGGGTCGCGCGGGTTGGTCAGGTCCAGCACGGAGATGGTGTCGACGCTCGACACGTACGCGAACGGGCCGGTCCGGGCGAACTCCATGGAGATCGCCGCTGTCTCGGGGATGCCGGCGATCTGCTTCACGTTGTCGCTCGTGATCGAGGGCACCGCCGGTCCCGCTGCGGCCAGCGGCGAGATCGGGGCCAGCGACAGCCCGAGGGCGCAGGCGGCGACGAGGGCAGGGCGGAGCGCAGACTTCACGGGGGTCCTGTCGGCAGGTGGGCAGAGCTCGCAGCAGGGGTACCCATCCCGTGCGGCGTCATGCGGGAGGCGGCGTACGCGGTCGCGCCGACCAGCAGCATCGGCACGCCGTACAGCGGCGGCCGGATGATGTGCCGCCCGCTCGGCAGCACCAGCAGGCACAGCACGGCTGACGCGGCGGCGAGCGCGAGCAGCCCGCGTCGTCCCACGACCGGAGCCAGCACGACCAGCGGCCAGAGCAGGTACCACGGCTGGACGACGGGGCTGAGCACCGCCACCACCAGGAAGGCCAGCCCGAGCGCCCGCAGCACCCCGATCCGGGGCGCGGCCGCCAGCAGTGCCAGGACGAGGAGCCCCGTCAGCGCCAGCCCGACCGCGTGCCCCACCGGGACGGACCCGATCAGCACGCCGAACCCGGTCGACACCGACAGCAGCGACTTCAGCGCGTTGCCGCCGGACAGGTTGCCCGTCCACCCCCAGCCGAGCCCGGTCGCGAGCGTTCCCAGCACCGCGGTCGTGACCGACACCGCCGCCGCGACCGCGTACGACCGCACCGACCGGCCGTGCAGCAGCGGCAGGAACCCGAGCGCCAGCAGCGCCGGCGCCTTCACCAACGCGCCCAGCGTGATCAACGCCGCGCCGACGGGCAGTGGCGCGCCGAGCCCTGCGACCACCAGCCCGATCATCAGCAGGTCGTTGTGCCCGCCGGCGATGCCGTGCAGCAGCAGCAGCGGGTTGGCCACCGTCAGCCACAGCGCCGTCGCCGACCGCCGCAGCGCCCAGGCGACCAGCACCAGCCCGACCACCTCGAGCAGCCGGAGCCCGTACGCGGCGGCGAGCGGCCGCTCACCCGTGACCCGCACCACGAGCGAGGCCAGCCGGAGGAACAGCGGGCCGTACAGCGACGGCAGGTCCCGCCAGTACGAGTCCACCGCGTCGAACAGCGGGCCGGGGTGCGCCGACGGGCCCTGCGTGTACGGGTCGTCCAGGACCGCCTGCCCCGCGTACAGGTAGACGTCCTTGCTGAACAGCGGCCGGGCGAACAGCAGCGGCAGCGTCCACAGCGCGCAGGCGACGAGCACCTCCCGCACGGACCCGTCGCGCAGCAGCCACCAGGCTGCGAGCAGGAGCAGGACGCCCAGCACCCACAGGTGCCCGACCGCCAGCAGGACGCTGCCGGCCAGGCCGAGCGCGAGGGTCAAGCCAGTGCCCGCGAACGGTACGACCGGTCCTGGCCGAGGATCCGCTCGGCCGCGAGCCGCCCGCTCACCAGCACCATCGGGACGCCGACCCCCGGCTGCGTACCTGAGCCGGCGAACACCACGCCGTCGACCTTCGAGGGCAGGTTGGACGGCCGGAACGGCCCGGTCTGGAAGAACGAGTGCGCACTCGCAAAGGGCGCGCCGCGCTCCATCCCGCGCGCCTGCCAGTCGGCCGGCGTCGTCAGCGACTCGACCTCGATGCCGTCGCCGAAGCCGATGTAGCCCAGCTTCTCCAGCCGCCCGACCACCTCGTCGCGGTAGCGCGGCCCGACGACGTCCCAGTCGATGCCGGCGTCGAGGTTCGGCGTCGGGAACAGCACGTAGTAGATGTGCTTGCCGTCCGGCGCGAGCGACGGGTCCGAGTGCGTCGGCGACGTGACGAGCACCGACGGGTCGCTCATCAGCTGCTGCTTGTCGATCAGCTCGTCGAACACCCCGCGCCACGAGCGGCCGAAGTGGATGTTGTGGTGCGCGATCTGCGTGTACGGCCGGGACGAGCCGGCCAGCAGCAGGAAGCAGGACGGGGAGTACGTGAGCGAGGCGACCCGCCGGGGCATGACCGACGGCGGCAGCAGCTCGCGGTAGGCCACGGGCAGGTCCGGGTTGAGCACCACCACGTCGGCCGGGATCCGCTCGCCGTCCGCGGTCTCCACGCCGACCGCCCGGCCGTGCTCCACGAGCACCCGCGTGACGGTCGTGCCGTACCGGAACTCCACCCCGTGCTTCTCCGCCGCGCCGGCGAGCGCCCGCGGCACGGCGTGCATCCCGCCGCGAGGGAAGAAGACCCCGGCGACCGAGTCCATGTAGGCGATCACGGCGTAGATCGCGAGCGCGTCGTACGGGGACAGCCCGGCGTACATCGACTGGAAGGACAGGACCCGTTGCGTACGGGGGTCCTTCAGGTACTGCTCGACCTTCGGCGCGAGCTTGCGGAAGCCGCCGAGGGCGACGAGCCGGGCGAGGTTCGGCGTCACGAGGTCGAGCGGCGAGTCGATGTTCCGGTCGATGAAGTCCTTCATCTCGTACCGGTAGAGCTTCGACACGAACGCGACGTAGCGGCGGTACCCGAGGGCCTCGGCCGGCCCGCAGACGCGACGTACCTCGTCCTCCATCTCGACCGGGTCGGCGCGTACGTCCAGCGTCGACCCGTCCGGGTAGTAGGCGCGGTAGAGCGGGTCGACGGGCGTCAGCTCCAGCCAGTCCTCCAACCGCTCCCCGACGCAGTCGAGGGCGTCCGCGATGAGGTCGGGCATGGTCAGGACGGTCGGCCCGGTGTCGAAGCGGTAGCCGTCCCGCTCGAGCAGCCCGGCCCGTCCGCCGGGGACGTCCTCGCGCTCGATCACCGTGACCTCGCGGCCGGCGCCGGTCAGCCGCAGCGCCGCCGACAGACCCGCGAGGCCCGCCCCGACGATCACGACGCGGTCGGTCGGACCGGACACGGTGCGCATGCTCGAAGGGTAGGTGAGCGGCGTCACCGCCGCCCTCCGGCAGGAACCGGACAGCCGACGGCGAACTGGACAGGATGACCCCGTCCCGTCTGCTCGTCCTGCCCGCCCTCGCGCTGCTCGCCAGCCCGCTGCTGACCCTGCCGTCGCAGGCCGCGACCAGCGAGCCGGCGCCGACCTTCCGGCAGTACCACGCGCCGGACGCGCCGAAGGACGCCCGCGGGCGCGCCACCGGCGGGGACGACGCCGGAGAGCCGACGGTCGGCTACAACAGCAAGACCGGCAACGTCATGTTCATGGCGAACAAGAACACCTTCCGGGTCAACGGCTTCGACCTCTCGCAGAACGAGAAGGCCACCTGGACCGACGTGACCGACCCGGTCGAGGGCGCGCAGACGTCGGACCCGTTCCTGTGGACCGACCCGACCACGAACCGGACGTTCGTCAACCAGCTCGAGCTGCAGGGCGGCTCGCTGCAGGCGTTCACCGACGACGACGGCAAGACGTACACGCAGTCCACGATGGGCTGCTCGATCGGTATCGCGTTCGACCACCAGTCGGTCACGACCGGCAAGTTCACCGGCAAGAGCGCGATCTACAAGCAGTCGCTCACCGGCTACCCGAACGCTGTCTACTACTGCACCAACGACCTCGTGGACGCCAGCTGCTCGGTCAGCCTCGACGGCGGGCTGAACTTCCTGGTCGCCACGCCGGTCTACAGCAGCCTCGACAGCAACTGCCGCAAGATCTTCGGCCACATCAAGACCGACCCGAGCAGCGGGCGGCTGTTCCTGCCGCCGGACGGCTGCGGCAAGGGCCAGGCGATCTACTTCAGCGACGACAACAGCCAGTCCTGGACGCGTTCGGACATCCCTGGCGCCACCAAGGGCGACTCCGGGCACCCGTCGATCACCGTGGCGAAGGACGGCACCGTCTACTTCGCGTACGGCAGCGCCGACGAGGGCATGACCGGCCGCACCCACGTCGTCGTCAGCACCACGGGCGGCAAGACCTGGGCGCACGACACTGCGCTCGGCAAGGACCTGGGGATCGTCACGTCCCGGTTCCCGCTCACGGTCGCCGGCGACGGCGACCGGGCCGCTGTGGCGTTCCTCGGCGCCAAGGCGCCGGGCAACCCCAGCGACGCTCCCGACCCGACCGACCCGACGATCAAGGCCTACACCGGCACGTGGGACCTCTACGTCTCGTACACGACCGACCGCGGCCTGACCTGGAAGACGTACGACGCGACGCCGGGCGACCCGGTGCAGGTCGGTCCGATCTGCACCCGCGGCACCACCTGCCTCGCCGGGCGCAACCTGCTCGACTTCAACGACATGGACCTCGACGGCTCCGGCCGCGTCCTCATCGGGCTCGCCGACGGTCGGCTCAAGGCGGGCGACACGTTCGCGACCGACCTCGCCAAGGCCACGATCGTGCGGCAGCAGGGCGGCCCGTCGCTGTTCGCCGCCGCCAAGACCGCGGCGCCGGCGAAGAAGACAGGCGCCAACGCACCGGCAGCCCCCACCTCGCCGCGACCGGCCGGCGGCACGCTCCCCACCACCGGACTAGCGACTGCTCTGCCCGGGATCGGTCTGCTGCTCCTGCTTGCTGTTGCCGTCGGCGCCCGTCGCCGGGTGACCCGCTAGTCACGTGCGCACCCTTCTCGTCGGCCTCACCGCCGGCGCCCTGCTGCTGACAGCCGCGCCCGCCTTTGCCGCCGACACGCCGCCGCGCCAGCCGTACGCCGTCGGCACGGCGCTCCCGCCGGGCGAGAACGGCCGCGTCACCGTTGCCGACCAGGCGCGCGGGATGCTCACCGGCGACTACGGGCCGCACACCGAGGACCAGCGGGAGCTGTACTGGGACGGCCGCTACAAGGACGGCCGCTTCCAGGCGCAGGGTCCGGCGGAGGCGGTCGGCAAGGCGCGGGTCCGCCGCGACGGCTACGGGGTGCCGGCCGTCTACGCCGACACGTCGTACGACACCTGGTACGCCGCCGGCTACACCGCCGGCCAGGACCGGCTCTTCCTCGCTGACGGGGTGCGGCACGTCGCGGAGGGCACCTACGCCGAGCTGGTCGGCCCGAGCGGCGTCCCCGCGGACATCCAGACGCGGACGCTGACCTACAGCGACGCGGACTACGACGCGATGTTCAAGGCGCTGCCCGCCGAGAGCCAGAACGTCCTGAAGGCCTACGTGGCCGGGCTGAACGCCTACATCCAGCACGTGCGCGTCACGCCGGCCGAGCTGCCCGCCGAGTACGCGCTGCTGACGACGGTCCCGCAGGACTGGACGCTGAAGGACACCCTCGCCTCCGGCGTGCTGCTGACCCGGTTCGTGGCCGCCAGCGGCGGCGAGGAGTTCCGCGAGATCTCGGTGCTGCGCGAGCTGCAGAAGTCGCTCGGCACCGAGGGCGGGCTCAAGGCGTTCACCGACCTGCGCTGGCAGCAGGACGACAAGGCCAGCGTCACCGTCCCGGATGCGTCGGGCACCTTCCACAACAACGACCCCGTCCCGGCGGCGAAGAAGGACGCCGTGCTGCGCAAGAGCGCGGCCTACGCCCTTGCGCTGCCGCCCGAGCTGGCGACCGGACCAGGCACTGGCGCGGCACCCGTGCCGGCCGTACCCACCGGCATCGCGCCGCCGCCCCTGCTCGCCAAGAGCCTGTCCGGCGTGATCGACAGCCTGCTGGCGTTCCGGGCCAACCTGCACGGTGGCTCGTACATGTTCACGATCAGCGGCAAGCGCACGTCGACCGGCGCGCCGATGCTGGTGAACGGCCCGCAGCTCGGCTACACGTTCCCGACCGAGCTCTACGAGCAGGAGGTGCACGGCGGCGGCTACGACGCCCGCGGCGTCACCGTGCCCGGCGTCCCGACCGTCGCGATCGGCTACGGGAGCCAGATCGCCTGGGGGATGACCACTGGTTACTCCAAGACGATCGACAGCTTCATCGAGACCACGCGGCGCACCGGCGGCAAGCTGCAGTACCTCCACCAGGGGACGTGGAAGGACGCCGACTGCCGCACCGAGGTCTTCCGCTACCGGGCAGCGGCGCAGGGCGTGCCGATCGGTCCCGCCGTGTTCACGCAGAAGGCCGAGATCTGCCGGACGCTGCACGGCCCGATCGTCGCGAGCAGCAAGGACGGCACCCTCGCCCGGTCCGTCGACTACGCGATGTACCACCGCGAGCTGGAGAACATCAACGGCATCCTGCAGTGGGACCGCGCCAAGAACCTCCAGGAGTTCGAGGCCGGCGTCCGTCAGGTGACCTGGAACGAGAACGTCATGTACGCCGGCGCGGACGGCCACATCGCGTACTGGCACCCGGGCCTCTACCCGCGGCGCAGCCCGGACTGGGACACCCGCTTCCCGGCGCCGGGCACCGGCGAGTACGACAACCGCGGCGCCCTGCCGTTCGAGCAGATGCCGCACGCGGTCGACCCGGCGGTCGGCTACCTGGCGAACTGGAACAACAAGCCCGCGCGCGCATGGGTGGACGACTACCTCGACCCGGCCAGCAGCCGCTCGGCCGGCAAGGCGGTCCGCGTCCAGACGATCCAGCTGGCCCTGGCCGCGCAGCCGAAGATCACTCCGGAGGCGCTGCGGGCGACGGAGTTCCGGAT
>JBHENF010000137.1:0-3676 GCA_046262175.1 Mycobacteriales bacterium | reverse complement strand
GAAGCAGATGTCCGCCGAGAGGCCGGCCTTGACCGCCTTCATGGCCTCGCCGATCGCCGCGTGCAGGATCGCGCCGGTCGAGATGCCGGCGAAGATGCCTTCCTCCTCGATGAGCTGTCGCGTACGCCGGAGCGCCTCACGCGGCCCGACCGAGAAGCGGGACGTGAGGACCGTCCCGTCGTACAGCTCCGGGATGAAGCCCTCGTCGATGTTGCGCAGCCCGTACACGAGCTCGCCGTACCGCGGCTCGGCCGCCACGATCCGGATCCCGGCGACGTTCTCGCGCAGGTACCGGCCGGTGCCCATCAGCGTGCCGGTGGTCCCGAGTCCGGCGACGAAGTGCGTGATCGTCGGCAGGTCCTCGAAGATCTCCGGACCGGTCGTCTCATAGTGGGCGAGGGCGTTCGCGGGGTTGCCGTACTGGTAGAGCATCACCCAGTCCGGGTTCTCCGCCGCGAGCTGCTTGGCGACCGCCACCGCCTGGTTCGAGCCACCCGCGGCCGGCGAGGTGACGATCTCCGCGCCGTACATCGTCAGCAGCTGGCGCCGCTCGACCGACGTGTTCTCCGGCATGACGCAGATCAGCCGGTACCCGCGCAGCTTGCACACCATCGCCAGCGAGATGCCGGTGTTGCCGCTGGTCGGCTCCAGCACCGTGACACCGGGACGGAGGAGCCCCTCCTTCTCGGCGGCAGCGACCATGTACAGCGCCGCGCGGTCCTTCACCGACCCGGTCGGGTTGTCCTGCTCCAGCTTCGCCCACAGCCGGACGTCCGGCGACGGGGACAGCCGAGGAAGCCCGACGAGCGGCGTACGCCCGACGGACTCGAGAAGAGAGTCGAACCTCATCCGCCCGCGACGGCGGGAAGCACGGTGACGCTGTCGCCGTCCGACAGCGGCGTGCCGAGCCCGCCGAGGAAGCGGACGTCCTCGTCGTTGACGTAGACGTTGACGAAGCGATGCAGCGCGCCCTCCTCCGTGATGAGCCGGCCGCGCAGCCCGGGGTGGCGGCCGTCGAGGTCGGACAGCAGGTCGGACAGCGTGTCGCCCTTGCCCTCGACCGCCTTCGCGCCGTCGGTGTACGTACGCAGGATCGTCGGGATCCGGACCTCGATCGCCATGGGGTGCTGGTGCCTCTCGTCAGGGGTGCTCAGAACGAGCAACAGGGGCGTGCGGCGGCCTGTTCCGCTACACGAGCGTGACGGGTTCCTCAGTGACCGCTCCGTCGAGGATCCGGTACGACCGCAGATCGGGCGAGTCCGAGGCCGTCGACACCAGCACGTAGTGCGCGTCCGGCTCGCTGGCGAGCGAGATGTCCGTACGGGAGGGGTACGCCTCGGTCGCTGTGTGCGAGTGGTAGATCACGAACGGCACCTCGTCGGCGTCGTCCATCGACCGCCACACCTTCAGCTGCTCGCCGGCGTCGAAGCGGTAGAACGTCGGAGAGCGCTCGGCGTTCTCCATCTCGAAGATCCGCGTCGCCACGCCGTCGCGGCCCGCGATGACCCCGCAAGCCTCGTCCGGGTGGTCGCGGCGGGCGTGCGCGACGATCGCGTCGGCCATGTCGCGGGGCAGGGACAGCACGCAGATCAGGTTACCGAGCGCGGCGTGAGGCAGCTGAGCAGCGACTCCTGCAGCCAGCCCAGCCACCCGTACACCTGCAGCGCCGGCTCGTCCTCGTCGTACTCCGTCTCCTCCGTGACCTCGAGCCGCGTCCCGAGCACGAGACGGATGTCGTTGAGCCAGCCCAGCCAGGCGTCGCAGGCGTCCCGGTCCAGGACCAGTTTGCCGCCGTCGCCGAGCAGCGGCTGCAGCTGCGCCAGCGCGGTCGAGGCAGCGGAGCGCTTGGTGGCCCGCAGGGCGGCCTCGGTGTAGCGCCGGAAGTCGGTGGCAGCGTCCGGATCGTCCGCGTACGCATCGGGCAGCAGCCGGGCGAGAGCCGGGTCCTCGGGCGTACGCACCTCGCCGGAGGCGATCCCCACCATCGCCGCGATCGGGTCGTCCGGCACCTCGTCGCTGTCGCCGAGCAGCTCCAGCAGCTCCGACGCGCACTGCGACAGCACCCGCGCCTCGACCGGGTCCAGCTTCGCCTCGACCCCCCGCCGAGTGCCCTTGAAGCGCATCAGTCCTGCTCGAGCGTCGCCCACAGGCCGCGGGCGTGCAGCCGCGCGACGTCGTGCTCCATCTGCTCGCGGGTGCCGTTGGAGACCACCGCTCGCCCCTTCTCGTGCACGTCGAGCATCATCGCGTGCGCCTTCTCGCGGGAGTACCCGAACAGCTCCATGAGCACGAACGTCACGTAGCTCATGAGGTTCACGGGGTCGTTCCAGACGAGCGTGATCCAGGGCCGGTCCGGCGTGACGTCCTCGTCGGTGTCCGGCCGGTCGAGCTGCGCCGGTGCCGTCAAGCCAGGTCCTTCTTCACGATCTTCCCGGTGGTATTGCGCGGCAGCTCGTCGTGCACGACGACCTCGCGCGGCACGGCGTAGCGCGCCAGCTTCGCGCGAACCCAGTCCTGCAGCTCCTTCTCCGGCACCTCGCGGTCGAGCACGACGTGCGCCACCAGCCGCGCCCCGTACGACGCGTCCTCCACCCCGACGACCGCCGCCTCGCGGACCGCGTCGTGCGCGAGCAGCACGTCCTCGACCTGGCCCACGTAGACGTTCTCGCCGCCGACGACCACCATGTCGTCCGTACGGCCGAGCACCGTCAGTCGCCCGCTCCGTTCGAGCACGCCGAGGTCGCCGGTCGCGATCAACGATCCCAGCCGGTCCTTGTCGGAACCGTCGGTGTAGCCCTCGAACGACAGCCCGCTGCCGGCGAAGATGCGTCCCGACTCGCCCGGTGGCACGTCCCTGCCCTGCTCGTCCACGACCCGCAGCGTCACGCCGTGCGGCGCCTTGCCGGCCGTTCTGGGATCGGCGGAGAGGTCCTGCGGCGTCGCGACGGCCGCGTACGCGACCTCGGTCGACCCGTACAGGTTGTAGAGCACCGGCCCGAAAGCAGCGAGCGTCTTCTCGGCGACATCACCGGGCAGCGCGCTGCCGCTGGAGGCGATGACGCGCAGCGAGGACAGGTCGTACGACGACGGGTCGGCAGCAAGCAGCTTCTCCAGCATCACGGGCACGACGACGACCGCCGTGGCGCGGTGCTTCTCGATGTCGGCGAGCACCCGGGCGGGATCGAACTTGCGGCGCAGCACCACTGTCGATCCCATGACCATCGCGAGCGACAGGTGACCGAGGCCCCAGGCGTGGAAGACCGGGGACGGGATGACGGTGGTCTCGTTGGCTCGAAGCGGGATGCGCGACAGGAACGACACCAGGTCGTCGATGCTGGCGCCGTCGCGGGCCGCGCCGCGGGGCGCTCCGGTCGTGCCGCTGGTGAGGATGACCTGGCGGGAGGTGTGCTCCGGCTTGGGCGGCGCGCCCGGACCGGGCTCGGCCGCGATGTCGGTCAGCCCCTCGGTTGTCAGCTCCAGCCGGCCGGCGGCCGCCTCGGCCAGCAGCTCGCCGAACTCCGCGTCGTGCACCACCGCCGTCGCCTGCTCGCGGGTCAGCACCTCGTCGATCTGGCCGCCGGCCGAGCCGGTGTTGAGGTAGAGCACGTCGGCGCCGCACTTGCTCAGCGCAGCTGCAGCCTCGACGAACCCCCGGCCGTTGCGAGCCAGCAGGCCG
>JBHENF010000136.1:0-19250 GCA_046262175.1 Mycobacteriales bacterium | reverse complement strand
CCCGCCGCTGCCTCCGAGCGCCCCCGGGTCGCTGGCTGAGCCCGTGGTGGAGGTGGTGCCGTCGCCGGCGACCGAACCGGGGGCGGGAGCGCCGGGCGCGGCGAGACCGTTGTTGCCGAGCTCGGGGCCGTTCGCCCCGGGACCGCCGCCGGTGGCGAGCGCCCCGCCGGAGCCGGTCGTCTGGACCGTGGAGCCGCAGGCGGCCGTAGCGAGGGCCCCGGCCAGCAGCAGTCCCACTGCGCGGGCACGGGATGCGGGACGTCGGGTCACGGAAGCCTCCTGGGATCGCAGCTGTCTTCGACGTGGGGCGCGATCACCCTGCCGCCCAGCGTGACGAAGGCCACTTCTGACGACACTGCCCGACGACGTGCGTCCTGTGCTCGTCCACCTGGACGAAGGCGGATGCCCTCCTTCTGCCCGCCGGACCACGCGCGCTGCGTTCCGGGCCGGGTCAGACGTCGGTGGAGATGCGCGGCGTGGCGCGCGCCCCGAAGTGCACGTACCGCTGCCCGTCGAGGTCGAAGAACACCATCGCCGTCCAGGCCTCGTCCTTCTCGCCCTTGGCGAGCAGCACCTCGTCGTCGTGCGGCAGCACCCGCATCGGCGGCGGCACCGGCTGACCCTCCGACAGCGGCCCGGTGCCGCGTACCGCGAGCTCGAGTCCGCCTGCCTCTGCGGGGCGCACCGTCATCTCCACGCCCTCGCGGGCGTAGCGGCCGACGAAGCGCTCCGGCTGCGCGACGGTCGTGTCGGCGCGCGGCTCGGGGCGCTGCGGCACGTCGATCCCCGCCAGCGCGCTGAAGATCTCGCCGAACAGGCTCTCGAACAGGTCGCGCGCGTGCGCCCCGCCGTTGGTGAGCAGACCGACCGACAGCCCCGCATCCGGTACCGACCGCTGGAAGGCGCCCTGCCCCAGCGTGGCGCCGTCGTGGCCGATGACCGTCCGCCCGTCCCAGGTCATCAGGATCCAGCCGAGCCCCCAGTGCGAGCCGAGGGTGTACGGGTCGGGGATCTGCACCTGCGGCTGCTGCATCGCGGTGACGCTCTCGGCGGACAGCACCCGGGTGCCGTCGGCGGCGACCCCGCCGGCCAGATGCATCTGCACGAAGGCGAGCAGGTCACGAGCCGTCATGTGGATGAGCCCCGCCGGCCCGCACGAGCGGAAGATGCCCCACTGCGGCGTGACGATGGGCGCGTCCGCACCGGGCGGCAGGATGTGGCCGGTGGCCGCTCCGTACAGCAGCGCCTCCTCGGGCAGCGTCCCGGCGGTGTCCAGGCCCAGCGGCACGAAGAGCCGCTCGCGCAGCACGGCGTCCCAGGTCTGACCGCGCAGCACCTCGACCAGCCGGCCGAGCAGGCTGTAGCCCGAGTTGCAGTACGACATGGTCGCGCCGAGCGGGTGCACCTGCGTCAGCTTCGCCATCGCGGCGACGTACTTCTCGAGGTTGTCGTCGCCCCGTCCGGTGTCGAGGAAGAGGTCCCCGTCGATGCCGCTGGTGTGCGCGAGCAGGTGCCGGGTCGTGACGCGCTGCGCGACGTCGGCGTCGGCGACGGTGAAGTCGGGCAGGTGCTTGACGATCGGCTCGTCCAGGTCCAGCAGGCCCTCGTCGACGAGCTGCATGACGAGGGTCGCGGTCCACACCTTGGTGATGGAGCCGATCTGGAACAGACTGTCCGGCGTTGCCGGCTGCGCCGTGCGCAGGTTGAGCACGCCGGTGGCGCCCTCGGCCGTCTCGTCGCCGTGCCGGATCGCCAGCGTCGCGCCGACGACGCCGTGCTTGTCCGCGAGGGCGTCCAGGCGCTCCTGCCAGTGCTGCTGGTCCAGTGCCACGCTCGTCTCGCTCTCGTCAGTTGTTGCCCGCATCGTGATCGACGCGGGAGCGGTGCGCTTCGTCGCCGGTGCACAGGCCGCCGGCCGCGGTTCGTACGGGTGGACGACGCTCAGGGGGCCGCGGTCACAGCCAGCCCGCCGCGTCGAGGTTGCGGGAGATGCGGTCCTCGAGCCGAGCGAGCACCGGCGCCGGGCCCTTCAGCGAGCCGAGCAGCTGCACGTGCTCGATGGCTGCGTCCGCGAGCTCGGGCGAGACACGGCTGTCGATGCGCAGGATGCCGACGACGAACACCTTGAGCCGCTCGCCCTGCGCGACCACGTCCTCGAGATGGCCCCGGCTCAGCAGCATCACGCCCAGGCACGTCGCGTTCTTGGTGGCCCGGTGCAGGGCGGGCTGGTGCAGGTCGGTGACCGACCGCACGCCGGCCCGAATCAGGTCGGAGCGGCTGGTGAACAGGCCCTGCGCGACGAGGACGTCGATCGCCCCCAGCTCCGCCGCGCTCAGGTTGACGCAGACCTTCTCGGTCTCCATGACTCCCACCTCCGGCGCCTCCAGGAATACAGGTGGAATCCGGGAGGAGTCAAGAAGGATCCTGTTTTCGGTTCAGCGGGACGAGCGGCGGGGGCGGAATCTGGCCCGTACGAACGAAGACCCGGGCGCGGATCCGGTCCACCATCCTTGCCAGGACGAACCGAGGAGGGAACATGGCGGAGAACCCGCTGCAGGAGGCTCTGGACGCACTGCTCGAGGAACACGGCGTGCCGGGGGCGGCAGTCGGTGTGCTGCACGACGGCGTCGAGCACTACGCGTACGCCGGTGTGACGTGCACCGAGCACCCGCTGCCGGTCGACGAGCAGACGCTGTTCCAGTTCGGGTCGACGGGCAAGACCTATACGGCGACGGCGCTGATGCGCCTGTCCGACCAAGGCCGCGTCGACCTCGACGCGCCGGTCCGCACCTACCTGCCGGAGTTCGCGCTCCGCGACGAGGACGTGGCCGCCCGTGTGACCGTGCTGCAGCTGCTCAACCACACGGCGGGGTGGGAGGGCGACATGATGGAGAACACCGGGGACGGCGACGACGCCCTCGAGAGGTACGTCGCGAAGATGGTCGACATCCAGCAGGTCAGCCCGCTCGGGTCCTCCGTCTCGTACAACAACGCCGCGCTGTCGGTTGCCGGCCTGCTCATCTCCCGGGTCTGCGGGACGACGTACGAGCAGGCGATCCGCGACCTGCTGCTCGAGCCGCTCGGCCTCGACATGACCTGGTTCTTCCCGACCGAGATCATGACCCGGCGCTTCGCGGTGGGCCACAACCAGGACCCGGACGGCACGATCAACATCGCCCGCCCATGGGCGATGCCCCGCGGCAACGCCCCGGCCGGTGGCATGAGCGCCACCGCCCGCGACCAGCTGGCCTGGGCGCGCTTCCACCTGGGCGACGGCACCGCTGCCGACGGCACCCGCGTGCTCGAGGAGCAGACGCTGCTGCGCATGCAGCAGCCGACCGCTCAGATGCCGGGCAGCGCGCTGGGCGACGCGGTCGGCATCAGCTGGCTGCTCGGGGAGACCGGCGGCGTCCGGACCGTCGGGCACGGCGGCACCACCAACGGCCAGCACTCCGACTTCACGATGGTGCCGGAGCGCGGGTTCGCGGTGACGTCGCTGACGAACTGCGGGCCGAACGGGCCGCAGCTCAACAAAGCCATCACCGCCTGGGCCCTGGAGCACTACCTGGGCATCGTCGAGCAGGAGCTCGAACCGCTGAGCCTGAGCGAGGAGGAGCTGGCGCCCTACACCGGCTCGTACGAGACGATCGCGGCCGAGGTCGACGTCGTGGCCGACGGCGGGCGGCTTGCCGCCTCCATCCGGATCAAGCCGGCGATGCTGGCCGCCCTCCGCGAGAGCGGCGAGGAGGAGCCGGAGCAGCCGCCGTTCCCGCTCGCCCTCCTGGCCGGCGAGGGCGACCGCTACGTCGTCCCGGACGGCGCTGCCAAAGGCATGAAGGGCTACTTCACGCGCGCCGCCGACGGCACGGTCGACGGCGTGCACCTGGGCGGCCGCCTCGCCACGCGCACCGCGCGTGTCCCCGCCTGACGGTGCGCGCGACGTACAACGTCCGCGTCGCCGTGCGGGACGGCGTCGAGCTGTCCGCCGACGTGTGGCGGCCCGAGACCGACGCGCCCGTGCACGTCGTGCTGTCGCGCGGGCCGTACGGCAAGAACAACGAGCGGTACGCGCGGTTCGGCAAGCTGTTCGCCGAGCACGGCTTCGCCTTTGTGATGATGGACGTGCGCGGGCGCGGCGACTCGGACGGGCAGTTCGCGCCGTACGTGAACGACGCCCGTGACGGCGTGGACGTCATCGGGTGGCTGGCCGAGCAGCCGTGGTGCACCGGCAGCGTCGCCACCCTCGGCGGGTCGTACGGCGGGCTGATCCAGTGGCTGACCGCCGTGCAGAAGCCGCCGGCGCTCAAGGCGATGATCGCGATGGTCTCGCCGTCGGACCCGTTCGTGGAGTTCCCCACCGGGACGAGCACGCCGATGATGCTGAGCTGGCACCGACTGACGTCCGGCCGCGTGCTGCAGCACGTCGGCGACGTCGACTGGGAGCGGGTCTACCGGCACCTGCCGCTCATGACGATGGACGAGGCGGCCGGCTTCTCCGCGCCGCACTGGCGCGCGCAGCTGAGCCACCCGGTGCTGGACGAGTTCTGGGCGCCGAAGCAGTACCAGGACCGGCTCGGGGAGCTCGACCTGCCGGTGCTGCACATCAGCGGCTGGTACGACGACGAGCAGGTCGGCACGCCGGTCAACTTCGCGCGGATGGTGGCCGGCGGCGCGGCAGGCCAGCAGCTGCTGATGGGGCCGTGGGGGCACGCCGTCAACACGACCCGGCAGATCGGTGAGGTGGACTTCGGCGCGGACTCGCTGATCGACCTCGAGGGCTACTGGCTGCGCTGGCTCGACGC
The DNA here is from genome assembly GCA_046262175.1 of Mycobacteriales bacterium. Taxonomy (GTDB): domain Bacteria; phylum Actinomycetota; class Actinomycetes; order Mycobacteriales; family SCTD01; genus RYN-124. Next base: position 14,448 of record JBHENF010000136.1, on the reverse strand, counting down.
GCAGCTGGACGGTGCGCCGTGGGAGGACCCGCCGGTCCGCCTGTTCGTCATGGGCACGAACGAGTGGCGCGACAGCGAGGCGTGGCCGCCGCCCGAGATGGGGCTGCGTCCGCTCTACCTGCGCAGCGACGGGGCCGCCAACAGCCGGCTCGGCGACGGCCGGCTGACGTGGGACGCCCCGGAGCAGGACGAGCCGGACGATCGCTACGACTACGCCCCGGAGCGGCCGGTGCCCTTCCTCACCGGCATCACGTCCGCGCAGCTCGGCGGACCGGACGACTACTCCGCTGTGGAGCTGCGCGGCGACGTGCTCGTCTACAGCACCGAGCCGCTCGAGGCGCCGCTGCAACTCATCGGCCCGCTGACGCTGGTCCTGCACGCGACGTCCTCCGCGCCCGACACGGACTGGGTCGCCCGGCTGCTCGACGTCCACCCGACGGGCTTCGCGCAGCGGCTGACCGACGGCCTGGTGCGGGCGCGCTACCGCGACGGCTTCGACGCCGAGCGGCTGCTCGAGCCCGGGGAGCAGGTGCAGTACGAGATCGACCTGTGGCACACCGCGCACGTCTTCCTGCCGGGGCACCGGCTGCGGATCGACATCACCAGCAGCGCGTTTCCGAAGTACGACCGCAACCTCAACACCGGCGAGCCGCTGGCTACGTCCACCCGCATGTCGACGGCGTCGCAGACGGTGCACCACGACGCGGCGCGACCCTCGCACCTGCTCTGCCCCGTCGTCGAGAGCACGTGACGGAAGGGCCGACGGCAGGCCGCCTCCTTCGGCGCGTGCAGCCGGGGCGGTAGTCCTCCCACGCGCTGTTCGCGTCGTGGACGCTGTGGTGGACAGTGACGGCATGGCGGTGGCCCCTGACCGCAGCACCTCGTAGGGTCGCGACGTGGTCACGTCGAGCGAGCTCGCGCTCGGCCCCGACGCGGACTCGGTCCCGCGGGCTCGGCACTTCGTACGGTCCGCGCTGGCCGAGCAGCTGCCGCACCTGAGCGCCGACGCTGAGCTCGTCGTCACCGAGCTGGTCACGAACGCCCGGCTGCACGGGATGCCGCCGATCACGCTGAGGCTGCGCGAGCTGCCGGGCAAGGTGCGGATCGAGGTCGAGGACCGCGGGCGCAGCGTGCCGGTCCAGCCGCGCCAACGCACGGACACCATGACGGGGCGGGGCCTGGCGCTGGTGGCGGCGGTGTGCGACGGCTGGGGCGTCGAGCCGGGCGAAGGCGGCGGCAAGGTGGTGTGGGCGGACCTGCACACCGCCGGAATCCGGACGGACGAGCGGGTCGATCCGCAGATGGACGAGGCGGCGCTCCTGGCGGCCTGGGACGACGACCTCGATGCGGAGGCCCGCTACACCGTGCGGCTCGGCGCCGTCCCGACGGAGCTGCTGCTCGACGCCAAGGCGCACATCGACAACGTCGTCCGGGAGATGATGCTCGCGAGCGGAGAGCAGCGAGGTGGGGCAGCGGTCGCCCCGGAGATGCGATCGCTCATCCAGACGGTCACCGAGGACTTCGCGGAAGCGCGCGCGAACATCAAACGGCAGGCCCTCGACGCCGCCGCGATGGGATCTGCGTTCACCGATCTCGCCTTGACGCTGCCCCTGACGGCGGCCGAGGCGGGCGAGCGCTACCTCGCCGCGCTCGACGAGGCCGACCGTTACGCGCGCGACGCCCGTCTGCTGACCGTCGCCGCGCCGGCGTCGCACCGCGCGTTCCGACGGTGGTACGTGCAGGGGCTGGTCGATCAGTTGCGCGCTGTCTCACGCGGGGAGGAGCCGCCACTGCCGCCGCTGTTCCCGCAGGTGCTGGCAGACGAGGTCAACCGGCTCGCGGCGACTCCACCGGCGGCGGCGACGGAGACTCCCGGCGCCGTGCCGCGATCTGGTGGGGACCTCGCCGACTGGCGGCTGAGCGACGTCGTCACCGCGTGCTCGCGGCTCCGTGCGAGTGCCCGTGGCGCGACATCGATGGAGTCGGCGGCGCAGGCGGTCATCAGCTTCCTCCGCGACAGCTTCATCGATGCCTCCACCGGCAAGCCGGCCTTCGTGCTCGCCCGCCTGTTCAAGACCGAGGAGCTGCAGAACTTGCCGCCGGCGCTGCGGGAGCTCGGCACGCGGCTCAGCCTGGGCGCAGCAGGAAGCTCACGGTTCCTGACCCTGCTCGCGACAGCCGGCGATGATCCCGCGTGGTGCGACCGGCGGCTGTCACGCGGCCATCAGCTGCTCCCGGTCACCTCAGCGGAAGCGCTGGCCAACGCGCCCATGGTCTCGGCGCTCGTGAGCCAACTCGGGCTGCCCGTCGCGACGGTCGTGCAGGGAGCGTCGGAGGAGGCGAGCACCAGAGCCGACTTCGACGTGTTCCACGTGCAGCAGGCCTCGGGCAGCCCCGCGGTGCCCGGTCAGGACTTCGTCGACGAGCACGAGGTGAAGTCGGTACTCGGCTTCGGGGGACTGCTGCCCTCGGGGCACACCTTCGCCGTCGTCCTGTTCTCCCGGGTCGAGATCCCGCCGGCAACGGCGAGGCTGTTCCGCACGGTCGCTGTGAGCGTCAAGCTCGCGCTGATGCCGTCGGTGGCAGCACCGCTGTTCGACGAGGACGCCCGGCCGCCCGCGCACCCGCGCCTCACTGCTGCCGCGCAGATCCGCGCCCTCGAGCAGATGCTCGAGGTCCACGAGAGCATGGCGCTGGAGCAGGCGGCCGCACTGGAGGAACGCGACGCACGGCTGCGCCGCGAGGCCGAGGTCGTCGAGACCTTGCGGCACGTCGGTCAGTCACTGTCGTCGGTGCTCGACGTCGACGCCATCGTGCAGCTCACCACCGCCGCCGCCGTCGACGTCACCGGTGCCCGGTTCGGCGCCTTCTTCTACAACGTGGAGGACGACAACGGCGAGGCATCCCTGCAGTACACGCTCGCCGGCGTGCCGCGAGAGGCTTTCGCGCGCTTCCCCATGCCGACGAACACACCCCTGTTCGCGCCGACGTTCGTAGAGGGCCTCGTCGTCCGCAGCGACGACATCACCAGAGATCACCGATACGGCCAGACCGGCCCGCACCACGGGCTGCCGGCCGACCACCCCCGGGTACGCAGCTACCTCGCTGCGCCGGTCGTCTCGCCGACGTCGGGCGCGGTCCTCGGCGGCTTGTTCTTCGGCCATGAGGAGCTGCGGGTCTTCGACGACCGCGCTGAGCGGCTCGCCGTCGGGATCGCGGCCCAGACGGCCATCGCGCTCGACAACGCGAAGCTGTACCGGCGCGAGCGCCACACCGCGCTGCAGCTGCAGCAGGCGCTGCTACCGGCGGAACGTCCGTCGAGCCCGCACCTCGTCGTCGCCAGCCGCTACCAGCCCGGCACGAAGGGGCTGCACGTCGGCGGCGACTGGTACGACGTCATCACGGTGGACGCCGACCGGGTCGCGCTCGTCATCGGGGACGTCATGGGCCGTGGGGTGCGGGCCGCCGCGACGATGGGACAGCTGCGGGCGTCGATCCGTGCCTTCGCCGCCCTGGACCTGCCACCCGCGACCATCGCGGACAGGCTCAACGACATCCTCATCGACTTCCCGGGCGACCAGATCGCGACCTGCCTGTACGCCGTGTACGACGCACGTGACCGCACCCTCACCTACAGCAGCGCCGGGCATCTGCCGCCCATTCTCGTACGACCGGACGGGTCCACGGCGACTCTCTCGGGGGAGCTCGGCCCGCCCCTCGGCATACCCGGCACCACCCACACCGAGGCCGCCGTCGAGGTCGATGCCGGATCTGCCCTCGCCCTGTTCACCGACGGCCTCGTCGAGAGCCGCGTCCGCTCCTTCGACGACGGGATCGCCGACGTGCAGCGGCTCCTCAGCGAGCTGCGCGCCGCGACGCCGGAGGAGATCTGCGACCGGCTGCTCGACACTGCTGCGGAGACCTCCGCCGAGGACGACGCCGCGCTGCTGTACGCCCAGTTCACCTGAGTCGCAGGCGTCAGCCCTGCCGCTCGGCCCCGAGTGCACGCGCCGCGGCCGCGCCCAGCACCAGCCCGTCGTCGACGGAGCGGCGCACGTCCTGTGCCACCCGCTGTCGCAGGTCGCGGTCGGTGGCAAGCGCGCTGTAGAGGACGCCCACGCGACGGCCGTCGCGGTCGGTCAGCACCACGATCCGGTCGATCCCCGACCGCCCCGCAGTGGCCTTGACGAGCTGGTCGGTGCGGACCCAGCGGCGGCGTACCAGCCCCTGCGACGCGAACCAGCCGGGTCCGGCCGAGATCTCGTCGCGCAGCAGCTTCAGCCCGATGAAGAGCACGCCGAGGCCGATGATCCCCCAGACGCCTGCGGGCGGCGGCCAGTGCCCCTTCGCCGCCGACAGGGCGAGACAGACTGCCGCGACGAGCCCGAGTCCGACGAGCTTGTCGCGAGCCGAGAGCCGCGCGGCGGCCGTCGCGGGCGGCAGGCCGTCGGCCGGTGCCGGGGGCAGTGCGGTCGGCGCGGCCATGACCTTCATGATGCCGCAGCCCGCCGAGGAGGCCGGGCGGCGGCCAGTGCCCCTTCGCCGCCGACAGGGCGAGGCAGACTGCCGCGACGAGCCCGAGCCCGACGACCTTGTCGCGGGCCGAGAGGCGGGCGGCGGCCGTCGCGGGTGGCAGGCCGTCGGCCGGTGCCGGGGGCAGTGCGGTCGGCGCGGCCATGACCTTCATGATGCCGCAGCCCGCCGAGGAGGCCGGGAGGCGGAGCGGCTCACCCGAAGACCGAGTGCCACGCCCTGGACGCGGTGTCGCCGACCGCGTCCGCGGCGTCTCCGACGGCGTCCGCGGCGTCGGACGCGGCCTCGCTGATGTCGTCGCCGTAGTGCTCGACGACCTGCCCGACGCCCCAGCTCATCGCGAAGCCCAGGCCCACCGCGACGATCACAACAGGCGCACCGACAAAGCCGGCGCCGGCGAGGGCGGCACCTGCGCCGGCGTACATCAGCATCCCCGCGCCCGTCGCCGCGACGTTCTTCGTCGCGGCCAGGCCCCAGCTCATCCCGTCCTCGTGATCCAGGTACGTGGAGACGCCGCTCAGCAGGACCGCGCTCACCGGGATCTTGCTCAGCACCGGGACGGACTCGCTCAGCGGCTGCTCCAACGCGCGCAGCACCCCCGGCAACGGCACCTCGTCGGCCAGCGCCGCCCACTGCCGCTCGGTGCCGCGCAGGGCGCGGTAGTCGCGCAACGCCTCCCGCCACTCCGACCGTGCCGCAGCCCGCTCGGCCACGGAGCCGGTCCTCGTCGCGCCCTTGAGGAGCCGGGCGAACTCGCCCGCAGCGTCGGCTTTGAGCGCCGCCCGCTCCGCGAAGGCCTTCGGCGCCAGCACCAAGCCGTTGACGAAGTCGACCCAGTCCGGTGGGCCCGGCGGGCTCAGGTGCCAGCCGCCTTCTTCGCTGGGCGCCGCCGCGCGCAGCCCTCGGCTCAGGCGGTCATGCGCCTCGCGCTCGGCGTCGCGCGCAGCCTGGACCAGGCGCGACGCCTCGGCGCGCGCCGCCTCCGCCCGCGTCGCCCGCGCCGCCGCAGCAGCCTGGTCCGGGGTCGCGTACGGCCCTGTCGGCACCGGCGCCCACGGCCCGCCGACGAGGCCACCCGGGCCGACGGCGGCGCCCGCGTCAGCGGCGCACTGAGCGGCCCGCGCGGCCATGGCCTGGGCGTGCGCGAGGTCAGCCGCGAACGTCGTGAGCGCGCGCCCGATGTGCCCCAGCACCTCAGCCAGGCTGTCGGCGGCCTCGGCCTGCCGCGCAGCGTCTGCCCGGAACGCCTCGGCGGCCTCGCCGGACCACCCCCGAGGCGGCGACTGCGCAAGCCGGCGCGCCTGCGAGCCCACCTCGGCCGCAGCCCGCTGCAGCGTCGCGCCCAGAGCGCCGCAGCCGTCGACGTCTCCGCGTACGAAGGTCACCGCGTCCGCACCACCGACGACTCCGTGCGCACGTAGGTACCGGCCGCGGCCCGCAGCGCGTCGGCATCGGCCACTGCGGTCGTCCCGAGCGACCGCAGCGCCCGCGCGAGCCGGTCCGTGACCTCGGCCAGCTGCGCGGCCGTGTCGCTCCGGCCGGTGTCCGGATGCCCCTGCGCCCGTACAGACGACAGCACATGCGCGAGCGCGGCCGCGATGTCGTCGCAGCGGGCGGCAGCCGCGGTGAGCGCCGGCGGCCCGACCTCGAAAGCGCTCACGGCTCGCCGCCCCGATCCTGCGGCGCGAGCGGCACGTCGAGCAGGACCGTCGGGTTGCCCAACCCGAGCAGGAGCTCGTCCAGCACGGTCACGCGCACTGCGACCCAGGCCGCGTCCGCTCCGCAGCCGCTGAGCAGTCGCTCGAGCGAGCTGTACGCGGGCAGGACGAGCTGGTCGCCGACCTGCCGCAGTACGAGCTGCGCCTGCGCGTCGCCGGCCGCCACCCGCAGGGACGGCAGGTACACCGTGTCCGGGCGCGACGTCACGTCCGTCAGCGCAGGTGCGGCCATTGCGCCATGACAGCACTTACACGCGGCAGGCGTCAGGGGTTGTCCACAGGCCGTCGCCTGTCCCGCCGCGGCGGGCGTGGCACCACGCCAGAACCTGGTGCCAAGCCCGGCAAACGTCCGGCCGAAGACGCGACGGCGTACAGGGTCGGGAACGGACCCGCTTGCCGCGCTGCAAGCGGGTCCGTTCCCGACCCTCAACTGCACCTCGTAGAGGCCCACCGAGCCGTCGAGCCGGAGAGGCTGCCCTAGTAGATGCGGACGCTCCGCGGCGGGCTGGCCGACGCCGCGTTGTAGCCGGTGGAACCCGTACGCACCTGGAACGTCGCCGTCCCCGCCGGGAACGTGCCGGTGAAGGAGTACACGCGCGACGCGTTCACCGGGATGCCGGAGCGCAGCACCGCACCGTTGCGGAACAGGCTGACGGTCGCGCCCGGGTGCAGCGGGTTGATGGAGCCGGTGAAGGTGAACCGGCGGACACCCTCCCGGCGGGCGCCGACCGAGACGTACTTCTGCACCGTCATCAGCCCGTTGGCGCCCGCGAGGCTGCTGCCCTCGGCAACGGTGCGATCCCGGGCCTGGAAGCGCAGGTTCATGTCGGGCCGCGTGGTCACGGCGACGCGACCCGAGGCGTCGAGGACCAGGCCGTCGCGGATCTTGACGAAGTCGGCCTGGTACTTGCGCGCGTACAGGTCGACGAGGGCGCCGGGCGTGCCGCTGATGGTGACGGTGGCGACCTGGCCGTAGGTCACGACGTACGGCTGCACGTCGATCGTCGGCACCTCGTGCGCCGGAGCCGATGCGCAGACGACGTCACCGTCGACGTTCCCGTCGAGGTACTGCGCCAGCACCGTCGGCGTCCCGGCGAACCCGGTGCCGCACCGTGCCTGCGCGTCGGACAGCGAGCCGGAGCCGGCGACCCAGGTGGGACTGTCGCTCATCGCGTACGCGGGCGTGAACTCGTCGGCCCAGCCCGCCCGGTAGCTCCCGTCCGTAGAGGTGGTCCAGCCGCCGGTGATCGAGTTCCACTGCGCCGCGGTCGAGTAGAAGCCGACGGACGGCACACCCTGCCCGCGCAGGTAGTCGATCATCCCCTGCAGGGCGGCGGCGTTGCTGATCCCGTCGCCGTTGTACGTGTTGGCCGTCTCGACGTCGAGCCACCAGGGGACGGTCGCTGCGCCGGGCGCGCCGGCGAGTGCGGTGCTCAGCGCGTCTGTCGCTGCGTGCCAGCCGTAGTCGTACGCGCAGCCGGGGTCCGTGTTCGACGTCGCGTCCTTGCACAGCGCGGGGTCACTGCTGCCGCTGGTGGGCCGGTAACGGCTGCTGGCCGGACCAGGGTTCGCCGGCGTCGTGTAGAGCGCCGGCGCGTACGACTGCGAGGAAGCCCACTGCCACTGCTCGGCGAGGCAGGGGTTCGCCGAGAAGGCGATGCCGTTGGTGACGCCCACGATCCCGAACGAGCCGGCCGTCGGCAGCGCCTTCCCGCACTGCGGGTACGACACGTCGTGCCCGGTCGCACCGGCCGGCGCTGCCTCTGCGTGCGCGGCTGCAACCGGCAGCAGAGCGGTGGCGATCAGCGCAAGGACTGCCGTGGCGAGCGTGCGCGCCAGGGCGTGCGGGCGGTCGTACATCGGGCTCCTCCACGAGCGGGCGGCGAGCAGGTCACTCTGCCACCTGCGCGGGCGCGACGGGGCTCATCCGCCCCGCACGTGGGCTGCGCGCTCCTGCGCCGCCGCGAGCAGGGCGAGGCCGACGCCGATGCCCAGCATCGCCAGCACGCCGCGCGACGGGAAGACGTGGTGCCGGTAGAACGGCAGGCAGGCGAGCGCGAGGACGGCTCCCCCGGCCAGCGCGAGGGGCGAGCGGTGGCGCAGCCAGAGCAGCAGTCCGGTGGCGAGTCCCGCGACGGCCAGCAGCACGACGCCGACGTGCCCGAGCCGGTCGCCGATCTCGAACAGGTCGCCGATCGGCGGCCGCGGGCTGTTGCGCACCTGCTGCGGTGCACCGATCCCGGCGATGGAGTCGAGGGCCCCGTACAGAACCGTGTACCCGTACGCGCACACCCGCGCGACCCACGCCAGCGCGGACCGATCGCCCCGCACCAGCCAGAGGACCGAGCCGGCGACCAGCGGGAAGAGCGGGAGCAGCACCAGGTGCACCAGCTGCCAGCGGTCGGCGGTCGCCGTGGTCAGGAAGACCGGGTGCGCCAGGCCGAGCACGCCGATCACCCAGGCCGGCGCGGCGACGAGGAGGATCCGGCCGATGCGCACCCGTCGAGGCTAGGCGCCGTGCGCCGCGCCCGCACCTCCGCGCAGGCGGTCATGCGCGCCCGACATGGCTGCGACGCCGGGCAGCAGCGACTTCGGCAGCTTCGCGACGACGGTGTAGTCGGTGTCGACCACCTGCGCGATCGGCGTGAGCGCGACCTGCGACACGAGCTGGTACGCGTCGAGCTCGGACAGGTCCAGCAGCTCTGCGGTCCACCGGACGAGCTCGGTGTGCGCGATCCGGAAGGCGTCCTCGAGCGGCCGCGCCGAGCCGGTCGTCATGAGGTACGTGTCGTCCTCGAGCCGCGGCCACGGCGTCGGCACGCCCTTGAGCAGGTCGACGGCGAACACGGTGTCCATCGCGCACTCGACCGCAACGCCGCACGTCTCGCCCTCGCCCTGTCGCGCGTGCCCGTCGCCGAGGCTGAGCAGCGCGCCGGGCACGTTGACGCCGAGGTAGCAGGTGGTGCCGGCGCGCATCTCCGGCGTGTCCATGTTGCCGCCCCAGCTGCCGGGTGCGAGCGCCGAGCGCACCTCCCCCAGCGGCGGCGCGACCCCGACGGTCCCGTGCATCGGGTCCAGCGGCAGGTCAACCGTGAACGGCGAGTCCAGCGCCTCGAACCGGACCAGCCGCTCGACGCGGTCGAGCTCGTACACCCACGTGCGCTCCGGCAGTGGCGGGTGCAGCATCGCGGTCGCGTGCGTGGCGGTGAGGGCACCGAACAGCGGCACGGTCGTGCTGAAGCCGCGCTTCTCCCGCGGCTCGATGCTCAGGAAGTGAACGGCGATGGTGTCGCCCGGCTCGGCGCCGTCGACGTAGAACGGCCCTGTCTGCGGGTTGAGGTAGCGGGGGTCGCATACCTGCGACACGAGATCGCGGGTCGACCCAACCGCGCCGGCGAAGCAGTCGCGCGTCCAGGTTCGGACGACGGTGCCGGGCCGCACCTGCTGGACGGGCTCGCCGCCCCCGAACGTGTACAGCAGCGTCGACCGGTCGGCCTCGGGATCGGGCAGGTACGACAGCTCCACGGGCACATCCTGCAGGATGCCGTCGTGACCGTGGACCCGGCCGAGAAGGAGGCGCTGCGGCGCAAGTACGCCGAGGAGCGCGCGAAGCGGCTGCGGCCGGACGGGAACGAGCAGTACGTCCGCGTGACCGGCGAGCTGAGCGGCTACCTCGCCGACCCGTACACGCCCGTCGTCCCGCGCGAGCCGCGGACCGATCACGTCACGGTGGCCTTCATCGGCGCGGGCTTCGCGGGGCTCGCGACGGGCGCCCGGTTGAAGGAGGTGGGTGTCGACGTACGGCTGGTCGAGAAGGGCGGCGACGTCGGCGGCACCTGGTACTGGAACCGGTACCCGGGGGCCATGTGCGACACGGCCTCGATGGTCTACCTGCCGCTGCTCGAGGAGACCGGGCACATGCCGTCGGAGAAGTACGCGCACGGGCCGGAGATCCTGGAGCACTGCCGGCGGATCGCGCGGCAGTACGGCCTGTACGACGACGCCCTGCTCTCCACCGAGGTCACCGCCCTGACGTGGGACGAGGAGCAAGAGCACTGGCTCGTACGGACCGACCGCGGCGACGCCTTCACGGCGCAGTTCCTCGCCATGGGCACCGGGCCGCTGCACGTGCCGAAGCTGCCCGGCATCCCGGGGATCCGCGACTTCCGCGGCCACTCCTTCCACACCAGCCGCTGGGACTACGAGTACTCGGGTGCCGCACTGGAACCCCTGGCCGACAAGCGCGTGGCGGTGATCGGCACCGGCGCGACCGCCGTGCAATGCGTCCCGCCGCTCGCGCACGCCTGCCGGGAGCTCTACGTCTTCCAGCGCACGCCGTCCTCGGTGGACGTCCGCGACAACGGGCCGATCGATCCGGCGTGGTTCGCGGAGGTCGCCACGCCGGGCTGGCAGCAGCGCTGGCTGGACAGCTTCACGGCGAACCAGGCGGGCGGCGCCGCCACCGAGGACCTCGTCATGGACGGCTGGACCGACATCGCCCGCCGGATCCGCGAGCGGATTCTGTCGCTGCCGCCGCAGGACCTGACGCCGGAGAAGATGCTGGCGGCGTACGAGGATGCCGACCTCGAGAAGATGAACGAGATCCGGGCGCGGGTCGACGCGGTCGTCCGAGACCCGCAGACCGCTCAGGACCTGAAGGCGTGGTACCGCCAGCTGTGCAAGCGGCCGTGCTTCTCCGACGAGTACCTGCAGGCGTTCAACGTCCCCGGCACGCACCTGGTGCACACCGACGGCAAGGGCGTGGAGCGGATCACGGCCACCGGCGTGGTCGCGAAGGGCCGTGACTACCCGGTCGACTGCATCGTCTACGCGTCGGGCTTCGAGGTCGGCACGGAGTACACGCGGCGGGCCGGCTACGACCCGGTCGGCCGCGGCGGGCTGCACCTGTCGGAGGCCTGGCGCGACGGCATGCGCACCCTGCACGGGATGCACGTGCACGGCTTCCCCAACCTGTTCGTCGTGCAGCCGACGCAGGGCGCGAACCTCATCTCGAACGTCCCGCACAACCTCGTCGAGGCAGCTCGCACCATCGCGGTCGTCGTTCGCCGCGCCCTCGACACGGGCGCCCGCACGGTCGAGGTGACCGCAGAGGCGCAGGACGCCTGGGTCGAGCTGCTGCTGTCCGGGCCCGGCCGGATGATCGGCTCCGGTGACTGCACTCCGGGGTACTACAACAACGAGGGGCAGGACGCGGGGGCCGCCGGGGCGCTGTTCGTCGGCTACCCCGCGGGGCCGAGCGCCTACTTCAGCTACCTCGACCAGTGGAGAAGCTCGGGGACCTTCGACGGCCTCGCCTTCGCGCCGTGAGCGTCAGGCGTCGACCGTCGGAATCGTCTTGGCCGCGGCCGGATCCCGCTTGACCTTGCGCAGACTCGCCACCGTGGTGATCGCCAGGACGACGACGATGAAGCCCAGCGAGAACGCGATGCCGATCTCCGGCGCGCTCTCCACCCCGTTCAGGTGCAGCGCCTCGAGGATCAGCTTGACGCCGATGAAGCCGAGGATGACCGCGAGCCCGAGCGAGAGGTAGACCAGCTTCTCGAGCAGCCCGCCGACGAGGAAGAACAGCTGGCGCAGGCCCATCAGCGCGAAGGCGTTCGCCGCGACGATCAGGTACGGGTCCTTCGTCACGCCGAAGATCGCCGGGATGGAGTCGAGGGCGAAGACGAGCCCGACGACGCTGACGGCGACCATCGCGAGCAGCAGCGGGGTCACGGCTCGCTTGCCGTTCTGGACGACCGTCAGCTTCGAGCCGTCGTACTCGTCGGAGACCGGGAACACCCGGCGCACGAGCCGTACGACGATGCTGTCGGTGGGGTCGTCGTCGGTGTCCTCCTTCGCGCGGGCGAGGCTGACAGCGGTGTACAGGAGTACCGCGCCGAAGACGAAGAAGGTCGCGCTGAAGCGCTGCGCGGCCGCCGCACCGCCGATGATGAACGGCGCCCGCAGGACGAGCGTCCCGACGATGCCGACCAGCAGGACGTCGCGCCGCTGCTGCTCCGGCACGGCGAAGCTCGCCATCAGCAGCAGGTAGACGAACAGGTTGTCGACCGACAGGCTGTACTCGAGCACGTACCCCGTCACGAACTGCGTGGCGGGCTCGCTCCCCGCGAGCACCAGGAGCCCGAGCCCGAACAGCAGCGCCATCGCCACGTAGACGGCGACGCCGATCGCGGCAGCCCGCGTGGTGACCGCCTTCTTGCTGCGGTGCCCGCCGATCAGGTCGATCGCGAGGATGGCGACGAACCCGACGAGGGTCGCGATCCAGGTGTACAGGTGCACGTCGAGCAAGGGGTCTCCTCCGGTGGGCACGATCGGCCGACCGGAGGTCTCTCCCGCCCCACGTGCAGGGCCGGCGCGCCGGGCCCCTCGAGATCAGGAGCCGTGCTGACGACGCGGACGCAGTAGGGATACTCCCCTCCGACAGGGCCAGCGTACCTCCGGTCCGACCCGTGATCACACGGGTGCGAGCGGCGGCCCCTCCCCCGGCTCGATGCCCACCGCGTCGCCTGGCCGTACGACGCCGCCGGTCCGCACCACCGCCATGACGCCGGCCTTCCGGACGAGGCCGCCGTCAGCGGCGCGGTCGAGCACCGCCGCCATCAGGCCTGGCGCGAACCGGTCGAGCTGGACGCACGGGTTGCGCAAGCCCGTCACCTCGACCACGGCCTGCTCGCCCAGCCGCAGTCGCGAGCCGGTCGGGAGCGCCAGCAGGTCGACGCCTCGGGTGAGGACGTTCTCGCCGATGTCGCCGGGCTGCAGAACGTACGCCGTCAGCTCGTCGAACAGCTCCGCCTGCAGCAGGTGGACCTGCCGGAGGTTGGGCTGCGTCGGGTCGCGCCGGACGCGTGACCGGTGCTGGACGGTGGCGCCGGCGTGCGCGTCGCCGTCGACGCCGAGCCCTTCGACGAGCAGCACCTCGGGGATCGACGTCTTGCTGAACGCGTGCCCGTCGCTGCGGCTCACCGCGACGACGACGCTCACCGCACGCCCGCGGCGTCCATCCCGCGCAGCTCCTTCTTCAGCTCGCCCACCTCGTCGCGGAGCCGGGCGGCGAGCTCGAACTGCAGCTCGCGGGCCGCCTCGTGCATCTGGTCCTGCAGCTGCTGGATGAGCTGAGCGAGCTCGGCCCGTGGCAGGCCCGCCAGCTCCTTGGCGTGCGTGCCCGTGCTCTTCGAGGACATGCCCGGCACCGGCGCCTTGCCGCGCGACTGCGACCGCCCGCTGCCGCCGACGAGGTCGGGGTCCTCGCGGACGATCGAGTCGAGGATGTCGGCGATCTTCTTGCGCAGCGGCTGCGGGTCGACGCCCTTCTCCAGGTTGTACGCGACCTGCTTCGCGCGACGCCGCGCCGTCTCGTCGATCGCCTTCGCCATGGAGGGCGTGATGCTGTCGGCGTACATGTGCACCTGGCCGCTGACGTTGCGGGCGGCGCGGCCGATCGTCTGGATGAGGGAGGTCCCGCTGCGCAGGAAGCCCTCCTTGTCGGCGTCGAGGATCGCGACCAGCGACACCTCGGGCAGGTCCAGCCCCTCGCGCAGCAGGTTGATCCCGACCAGCACGTCGTACTCCCCCAGCCGCAGCTCCTTGAGCAGCTCGATGCGGCGGATGGTGTCGACCTCGGAGTGCAGGTAGCGCACCCGGATGCCCAGCTCCAGCAGGTAGTCGGTGAGGTCCTCGGACATCTTCTTGGTCAGCGTCGTCACGAGCACCCGCTCGTCCTTCTCCGCCCGCACCCGGATCTCGTGCACCAGGTCGTCGATCTGCCCCTTCGTCGGCTTCACGACGATCTCGGGGTCGACCAGGCCGGTCGGCCGGATGACCTGCTCGACCACGTCGTCGCGCACGCGCGACATCTCGTACGGCCCGGGCGTCGCCGAGAGGTAGACCGTCTGGCCCACCCGCTCGAGGAACTCCTCCCACTTGAGCGGCCGGTTGTCCATGGCGCTGGGCAGCCGGAACCCGTGGTCGACCAGCGTCGTCTTGCGGGACCGGTCCCCCTCGTACATCGCCCCGATCTGCGGGACCGTCACGTGCGACTCGTCCAGGACGAGCAGGAAGTCCTCGGGGAAGTAGTCGAGCAGCGTGTGCGGCGCGGTGCCCGGGGCGCGGCCGTCGATGTGCCGGCTGTAGTTCTCGATGCCGGAGCAGAAGCCGACCTGGCGCATCATCTCGA
>JBHENF010000135.1:0-20410 GCA_046262175.1 Mycobacteriales bacterium | reverse complement strand
CCCTGCCCCGCCGTGGCAGGGACCCGCGGTCATCAGCTGGGCGGGCATGCGCGGCGTGGTGTCACTGGCGGCCGCGTTCGCGCTGCCGCGGGCGATGCCGGGTCGCTCGCTGATCCTGTTCGTGACGTTCGTCGTCATCCTGACGACGCTGCTGCTGCAGGGCCTGACGCTGCCGTGGGTGGTGCGCAGGCTGGGGCTGGACGACGCGGGTGCCGCAGAGCGGAGCGAGCGGGACGTCGCCGTCGCGGACCACCACGTCGCCCGCACGGCGCTCGCGGAGCTGGCGCGGGTCGTCGACGACGAGCGGGTGCCGTCGGCGGTGGCGGACGAGCTGCGCGGGCACCTGGAGGAGCGGGTGCGGCGTGCGCACGCCGTCCTCGGCGGCTGCCCCGGCGAGCACGAGTACGACGACGGTGCCGCACTGGACGGGGACGACGTCCTGCGCGACGCGGTCAGCGCGGTGCAGCTGCGCCGCCGCCTGCTCGACGTGGAGCGCGCCGAGCTCGTCCGGCTGTACTCCGTACGCGACATCGACGACGAGGTGCTGCGACGCGTCCAGCAGCAGCTCGACGTCGAGGAGGTCGGCCTCGTCAGGTGACCGTCGCGGCGACCTCACCGTGCGCCACCCGGACGCGCAGCAGGTCGCCCGTCGCCACCTGTGCCGGATCGCGCAGCACCGCGCCGCCGGCCGCCTGCACGACCGCGTACCCGCGCTCCAGCGTCGCCTGAGGTGACAGCGCCACGATCCGGGCGCGGGTGTGGCCGAGGTCGTGCGCTGCGCGGTCAAGCGCCGCGACGGTGCAGCGGCGGGTCCGCTCACGCAGCGCCTCCACGTCGGCCCGCCGGGCCGTCAGGAGCACGTGCGGGTCCGCCAGCGCCGGCCGGCTGCGCAGCGCCTCCAGCCGCGCCAGCTCCCGCTCGGCGGTCGTGACCGCGACGCGTCGAGCCCGGTCCCGCGCCTGGCGTACGCGTTGGACCTCCTCGGCGTAGTCGGGTACGACGCGCTTGCCCGCGTCGGTCGGCGTCGAGCAGCGGACGTCGGCGACGGAGTCGATCAGCGGGCTGTCCGGCTCGTGCCCGATGGCGCTGACGACGGGCGTGCGGCAGGCGGCGACAGCCCGGCACAGCGCCTCGTCGGAGAACGGCAGGAGGTCCTCGACGCTGCCGCCGCCGCGGGCGATGACGATGACGTCCACCTCCGGCTCGCGGTCCAGCGCGGCAATCGCGGCCACGCACTCGCTCACGGCCAGATGGCCCTGAACGGCGACGCTGCGCACGTCGAACTGCACCGCCGGCCAGCGACGTCGGGCGTTCTCGAGCACGTCGCGCCCAGCGGCGCTGGCCCGGCCCGTGACCAGGCCTACCGTGCGCGGCAGGAACGGCAGCGGCTTCTTGCGGTCCGGGTCGAACAGCCCCTCCGCCCGCAGCACCCCCTTGAGGCGCTCGAGCCGGGCGAGCAGCTCACCGACGCCGACCGGACGGATCTCCAGCGCCTGCAGCTGCAGCGAGCCGCGGAGCAGGTGCACGAGCGGCTGGCCGTGCACGACGACCCGGTCGCCCTCGGACAGCGGCGGGACGACGGCCTCGCAGACGCCGCGCGAGCAGGTGACGGCGAGGCTGACGTCCGCGACGGGGTCGCGGAGGGTCAGGAAGACCGTGCCGGGCCGCCGGTTCAGCTGGGTGACCTGCCCCTCGACCCAGACACGACCGAGGCGCCCCACCCAGTCGGCGATTGAACGGGCGACCGTTCGTACCGGGAGAGGCGCCTCCGCGCTGTTGTCGAGTGCCACCGTCTACGTGTAGCGCACCTTGCTGTGCGGCGGGCTGTTGTCGTTCTTGGCGGACGCGGTGCTGCCCATCTTCTTCGGCGGCTTCGTCGCGGTGCTCGCCTTCGCCGACGGCTCCTCCGGCACGTTGCCGGTGGCGCTGCCGTCGCCGGCCGCGAGCTTCGCGATCCGATTGTCGAGCATGGTCACGACGGGGAGCCGGTCCGCCTTCGACTTCTCGTACGCTCGCAGCTGCACGAGCTGGTCGACGGACAGGCTCCGCAGCCGGCCCCGCAGCGCGCCGAGCGTCATGTGGTCGTAGTCGGCCAGGGGCAGCTCGTCGGCGGACGGCACCGCCGCGTTGCCGGCGACCTGCTCCACCGCCTGGACCACGTCCGGCGTGGCGGCCGTGTCGATGCGCGTGCTGTCCGGCTCCGTCGCCTTGGGCGTGGGCGCACCCTTGCCGGTGCCGGGCAGGACCTCCTGCACGGCAGCCTCGGCCTCGGCGCGGTCCGCCGCCTGCTGCGTCGTCTTCGCCACGGCCTGCGCCGCCTTCTTCACGGCCGGCTTGGGGTTGTTCCGCACCGCGTCTGCGACGTCCTCGAGGGTGTCCTCGACCTTCTCGTATAGGCCCGCGATGGGCTTGGGCAGCGCGTCCTCCACCCGGTCCTCGAGCTCGTCGAACGAGGTGCCGCGCAGCCGCGCGACGAGGCGCTCGCCGCGCTCGGCCAGCTCGTCGTACTCCCGCCGCGCGCGGTCGAGGCCGGCCAGGCCGGAGCTCACGGCGATGACCGGCAGCTGGACCGCCTTCTGGGGCAGCCGGCGGACGCCGCCGAGGACGGCGGGCACGACGCCCAAGGCGGCGCTGACGGACTTCGGTACGGGGCTGGCCATGACGGCGGGACCTCCTGTAGACGGGGATGCTGGTGCCGTTCCCGGGATGATCGGGTTGCACACGCGGCCGGCATCGCGCCTGCACGCACCGGGCGTAGCCTGGAGGTCATGGCTGTCCCTGACTCCGGCCCCTCTTCCGGCCGCGTCCTCGTGGCCAAGCCGCGTGGTTACTGCGCGGGCGTCGATCGGGCCGTGCTGACGGTGGAGAAGGCGCTCGAGCTGTACGGCGCGCCGGTCTACGTGCGCAAGCAGATCGTGCACAACGCCCACGTCGTCCGGACGCTCGAGGCTATGGGCGCGATCTTCGTGGAGGAGACCGAGGAGGTCCCCGAGGGCGCCACAGTCGTGCTGTCCGCGCACGGCGTCGCCCCGACCGTGCACGCCGAGGCGGCCGAGCGCGGGCTGAAGACGATCGACGCGACCTGCCCGCTGGTGACGAAGGTGCACCTGGAGGCGAAGCGCTTCGCCGCCGCCGACCTCGACATCGTGCTGATCGGGCACGAGGGGCATGAGGAGGTGGTCGGGACGACAGGGCAGGCGCCGGAGCACATGCACCTGGTCGATGGCGTCGACGAGGCCGCGGCCGTGCAGGTGCGCGACCCCGCGAAGGTGGCGTACCTGTCGCAGACGACGCTGTCGGTCGACGAGACCAACGTGACCGTCGACGCGCTGCGCACCCGCTTCCCGCTCCTGCAGGGGCCGCCGTCCGCGGACATCTGCTACGCCACGCAGAACCGGCAGGTGGCGGTCAAGGAGATCGCCGCGGCGTCGGACCTGGTGCTGGTGGTCGGCTCACGCAACTCCTCGAACTCGGTGCGCCTGGTCGAGGTCGCCCTGGATGCCGGTGCCCGGGCGTCGTACCTCGTCGATGACGCCAGCGAGATCGACCCGACGTGGCTCGAGGGCGTCAGCACCGTCGGCGTCACCTCCGGTGCCTCGGTGCCGGAGGAGCTGGTCGACGGTGTCCTCGCCTGGCTGAGCGCGCGGGGCTACGGCGACGTGCAGGAGGTCGAGTCCGCCAAGGAGAGCCTGCTGTTCGCCCTGCCGCCGGAGCTGCGGCGCGACCTGCGCGCCGCCGGCGAGGACTAGGCAGCCCGACGCCGGCCGCTGATCGCCCGAGCCAGCGCTATCACGAGCGCGACGGCGGTGGCGGTCAGCAACACCGGCGCGCCCAGCACGAGCGCGCTCGCGAGCTCGAGCGCCTGCCGCGTCAGCAGCGAGCCCGCCGCAGTCGCTTCCGAGAACGCGCCGGCCAGCAGGGCGAGCACCACGTACACGAGCGGCGGCATGACCACCGCCGCGAGAAGGTCCTCCCGGTGGACGACGAGCGCGGCGAGCGCGCAGCCGGCGACGAAGCAGATGGCGAAGACGGTCCGCAGGCCGGGGCCGGTGAGCACGTCGACGAGCCCACCCGCGGCGCCCAGCAGCAGCGCCACCGCGACTGCTCCCGCGGCCGTGAGCCCGCGGCGGTCGATGACGTGCGCGCCGTGGGGTGCGCCTGCGCGGTCGACCTCGGCGGGTCCGGCGGCCGGGCTGATCGAGCTCACGGTCGGCAAGGTACCCCCGCGACAGCGGGTTTCTCCGCGTCTACGGTGTGGCCGTGTCGACACCTGAGGCTGCCGAGTACGACCCCGTCTTCGTCGCGGCCGCCGCGCGCCAGGCGGATCCCGGGTTGCCGGAGGACGAGGCCGACCGGCTGGCCCGGGAGGCGTGGCAGCACCTGCGGGAGGTCGGCGCCGGGGACGTGGCCGAGATCGCCCGCCGGCTGCTCGCCGGGCCCAACTCCACCGGCGCCACTCCAGCCAACGTCGTGGCGAAGGCAGCCGTCAGCTTCTGCGAGACGCATGGGGTCGACCCGCAGGCCTGATCAGCCGGCCTCCTGCACGAGCGTCAGCTCCGGCGCGACCAGCGGGCTGGCCACCGCGTCGACGGACCGGGGCACGTCGAGCTCGCCCTGCACCGCTCCCAAGTCGGCCATCCGGCGGGCGCTGGGCAGCAGGGTGCGCTCCAGGGACGCCACCGTCCGGTTGTAGTCGGTGACGGCGGTGTTCAGCGAGCGGCCCAGCTTGTCGACGTGACCGCCGAGGGTGCTGAGCCGGGCGTAGAGCTCCTTCCCGGCGACGAAGACGGCTTCCGCGTTCTCGGTCAGGGCGTGCTGCTGCCACGCGTACGCGACCGTGCGCAGCAGCGACACCAGCGTCGTCGGCGTCGCGATGTGGACCCGGCGCGCGTACGCGTGCTCCAGCAGCGCGGGGTCGCGGTTCAGGGCGGGCGCCAGGAACGCCTCACCCGGTACGAACAGCACGACGAACTCCGGCGTGTGCGGGAGCGCCTGCCAGTAGGCCTTGTCGGCGAGCTGGTCGACGTGGGCGCGCAGGTGCCGGGCGTGCGCGTGCATCCGCTGCTCGGCGAACTGCTCGTCCGGCGACTCGACCGCCTCCAGGTACGCCGCCAGCGTCACCTTCGCGTCCACCACCACGCAGCGCCCGCCGGCCAGGCGTACCACGAGGTCGGGCCGTAGCGTCCGCCCGTCGGCGTCTCGGACGCTCACCTGTTCGTCGAAGTCGCAGCGGTCCACCATGCCGGCGGCCTCGACGACCCGGCGCAGCTGCATCTCGCCCCACTGCCCCCGCGCCTGCGGCTTGCGCAGCGCGCCGACCAGCGCGCGCGTCTCGAACCCGAGCAGCTCGCTGCTGCGCCGGACCGTGTCGACCTGCTCGCTCAGCTCGCCGAAGGCACGCGCCCGCTCGGTCTCCAGCCCGCGCAGCTGCCCCTCCACCCGGCCGAGCTGCTCGCGCAACGGCTCCACGAGAGCGCGAACCGACTGGGACTGCTCGGCCACCTCGCGCGCGGTGTCGTCGCGGCGCTGGAGCACGCGGTCGAGGACGGCGCCCATGACGAGTCCCAGAAGCAGCGCCAGAATGATCTCCATGGGGTAGAAGGTCTCATCATCCTCTGACAGTTCCTCGGAGGCGGCGTGGTGGACGGCGTGGTCGACCTCGGCGGGCTGCGGGTCGCCTACCGTCGGACGGGCGCGGGGCCGCCGCTGCTGCTCCTCCACGGAGGCATGAGCGACAGCCGGGAGTGGCGGCACCAGCTGGCCGACCTGGCCGACGCCTTCACCGTCGTCGCCTGGGACGCGCCGGGCTGCGGGAGCTCGGACGACCCGCCCGAGAGCTGGCGCCTGCCCGAGTTCGCCGACTGCGCCGTCGCGCTGTGCCGCGCCCTCCAGCTGGACCGGCTGCACGTGGCGGGTCTGTCCTTCGGCGGCGGTCTGGCACTCGAGGTCTACCGGCGGCACGCGGGCATGGTGCGCTCCTTGAGCCTGCTCTCGTCGTACGCCGGATGGAAGGGCTCGCTGCCCCCGGAGGAGGTCGAGACCCGGTTGACCGCCTGCCTGAGCGCTGCCCGGCACCCGGTCGATCCGACGCCGGCCGAGGTGGCCGTCTTCCTCGGACCGGCGCCGTCCGCCGCGCTCGTGGCGGAGCTGGTGGCGCTGGGGTCCGGCACGCGACCCGCCGCTTACCGCGTCATGGGTCACGCGTTCGCCGAGGCCGACCTGCGTGAGCTCCTCCCACGCATCACGGTGCCGACCCTGGTGGTTCACGGCGACGCCGACCGGAGGTGCCCACTGCAGGTCGGGCGGGCGCTCCATGCGGCGATCCCGTCGGCGGTGCTGGTGGTGCTGCCCGGCATCGGGCATCAGTGCAACCTCGAGGCGCCCGCGCTCGTCAACGCCGCGCTTCAGAGCTTTCTCCAGCGCCGGTAGCGTCGTACGGCGTGTCCCTCAGCATCGGCATCGTCGGCCTGCCCAACGTCGGCAAGAGCACGCTGTTCAACGCGCTGACCAAGAACGACGTGCTGGCTGCCAACTACCCGTTCGCGACGATCGAGCCGAACGTCGGCGTCGTCGGCGTGCCGGACCCGCGGATCGCGACGCTGGCCGAGGTCTTTCAGAGCGAGAAGCGGATCCCGGCGACCGTGTCGTTCGTCGACATCGCGGGCATCGTGCGCGGCGCGAGCGAGGGGGAGGGGCTCGGCAACAAGTTCCTCGCCAACATCCGCGACAGTGACGCGATCTGCCAGGTGATCCGCGCGTTCACGGACGAGAACGTCGTGCACGTCGACGGCCGCGTCTCACCCAAGGACGACATCGAGACGATCAACACCGAGCTCATCCTCGCCGACCTGCAGACGGTCGAGCGGGCCATTCCGCGGCTGGAGAAGGAGGCGCGGATCAAGAAGGACGTCGTGCCGCAGCTCGCCGCGGTCAAGGCCGCGCAGGAGGTGCTCGACAGCGGGCAGACCATCTTCGGGTCGGGGGTCGACCGGGCGCCGCTGCGCGAGCTGCACCTGCTGACAGCCAAGCCCTTCCTGTACGTGTTCAACCTCGACGAGGAGGAGCTGGGCAACATCGAGTTCCGGGCCGAGCTCGCCGCGCTCGTCGCCCCGGCGGAGGCCGTCTTCCTCGACGCGAAGGTCGAGATGGAGCTCATCGAGATGGACGACGCGGACGCGCTCGAGCTGCTGCAGTCGATGGGCCAGGAGGAGTCCGGCCTGAACCAGCTCGCCCGGGTCGGGTTCGAGACGCTGGGGCTGCAGACGTACCTGACAGCCGGGCCGAAGGAGGCGCGGGCGTGGACGATCCGACGCGGGGCGACCGCCCCGGAGGCGGCCGGCGTGATCCACACCGACTTCCAGAAGGGGTTCATCAAGGCCGAGGTCATCGGCTTCGAGGACCTGGTCGAGGCGGGGTCCGTTGCCGCCGCCCGCGCCGCCGGCAAGGCCCGGATGGAGGGCAAGGAGTACGTCATGCAGGACGGCGACGTCGTGGAGTTCCGCTTCGGATCAACGTCTACGAGCAAGCAGTAACCCGGGGGCGCGCCATGGCCCGAGAGCCGGAGGTCGTCTTTCCGGACCAGGAGCATCCGAGTGACGTGGAGATCTGGCTGGAGGACGGCGCCGCCGTCGTGATGCGCGTCGGCTCGTTCGGCCCGACATTCGAGTTCAGCCCCCAAGAGGCGCGTCAGCTCGGTCTAGACTTCCAGGAGCTGGCGGACAAGGGGGCCTCCGAGGGGTCAGCCACAGATGGCGGCAGAGAATGAGCGAAGCTCGCGAGGGTCGGGATATCACCCGCTTGCAGGCGAGCAAGCGGGTCCGAAACCGACCGTCAACTCTCGGTGACGTCAGGTCATAGAGGAGGGGACCCCGCGTCGGCCCCGTGACGTCCAGCAGGTCGGCGACGACCCGCGGGGCGTCCTTGCCCGGCGTCGCGCAGCGCCGGCCGCAGAAGGGCGCGCTCGTCGAGCTGCAGGTCGCCTGAACGGGCGGGGACCCCGACCGCCCTACGCTTGCGGCATGCCTTCCGACCGCACCGCCGACCTGCGGGCGCTGCTCGACGCGGCCGAGGCGGCCCCTCCGACCGAGGGAGTGGACGCGCTCGCCGCCGAGCTCGCGAGCAGCTTCGGCGCCGTCGAGGTCGGCTTCCTCATCGCCGACATCGTGGGGGGAACGCTCGTCCGGCTGGCACGAGCGGGCGGCGACGGGAAGCCTGCCCGCGCCCGCGAAGCAGCGGACACCGTCGCCATCGACGGCACGCCGGCCGGTGACGCCCTGCGAAACCAGGAGGTGCGGTCCGCGCCCGCGGGCGACGGAGACGGCGTGTGGGTGTTCGCGCCGGTGACCGAGCGCGGGGAGGCCGTCGGCGTGCTGGAGCTCCTGCTGCCCGCCGAGCCGGACGACGAGACGGTGGGGTACCTCGCCTCCGCCGCCCACGCGCTTGCGTACGTCGTGATCGCAGACCGCCGCTACACCGACCTGTACGAGTGGGGCTCGCGCAGCGCGCCTCTGACGCTGGAGGCCGAGATCCAGCGGCGTCTGCTGCCGCTGTCGTACACCTGCGAGGCCGGCCAGTTCACCCTCGCCGGCTGGCTCGTCCCGGCGTCGTCGGCAGGAGGCGACACCTTCGACTATGCCCTGGACCGGTCCGTGCTGCACGTCAGCATGACGGACGCGATGGGCCACGGCGTGGACGCGGCCCTGCTCGCGACGCTCACCCTCGGGAGCCTGCGCAACAGCCGTCGCGCCGGCCTGCCCCTGACCGAGCACGCGCGGCAGGCGAACGCCGCCGTGATCGAGCACGCCAGCGACGACCAGTTCGTCACCGGGCAGCTCCTGCGCGTCGACCTCGCCACCGGCGAGGTGCAGGTGGCGAACGCCGGACACGTCCTGCCGGTGCTGGTGAGAGAGGGCGCGTCGACCGAGATCGGGCTCGAGGCGGACCCGGCCTTCGGGATCGACCCAACGTCCGCCTACCGGCTGCAGGGCTTCTCCCTGCTTCCCGGCGATCGTCTGGTGCTGCTCACCGACGGGATGCTCGAACGCAAGGCCGCGGACGCCGACGTCCGAGGTCTGCTCGCCGAGGTCGGCGCGCTGCACCCCCGCGAGGCAGTCCAGGTCCTCACCAAGGCGGTCTCGACGGTGAGCGACGAGCTGGAGTACGACGCGACCGTCCTCATCCTCGACTGGTACGGCGGAAACGGGGAACGCGACGCCAGCGCCGGCTCAACCGACGAAAAGGCGTCGCGCTGACCCGGCCCTGTCGTCAACAATCCTGATCGGCTCGAGAACGGCCGCTCAGCGACTTTTGCGTCCCCCCTGCCGCAGGGGGCTGCGCACGACCTGCCGATACCTCTCTCCACCCCGTCGACCGCGCGTTAGAGCGGCCTGCGGCTGGCGACTTTTCGCTTCAACGTCTAGTCGCGGCCGGCAGCGCGTCTTAGGGTCACCGGCGATGGGCAATCGTGCGATATAGCGCACAGGGGGCTGTATGGCGGCAGCACGGGACCTGTCCGACGTGCGGCGGCCCTACCGGATCCGCTTCGACGACGACGGAACTGAACAGCAGTACCGACAGTGGCGGGTGCCGAGGGCTACCGCCTTCGCCCGGATCGGGTACATCGGCTCCACGCCGAGCTGGCTCCTCCTGCTCTTGGCCATCGTCGTGCTCGACCCGGACGCTGCACGCCGGGGAGGGGCTTACGTCGCCGCGTGGATCGCGGCGCTGGTCGTGCTCACGGCGCTGACCATCCCGCCGCGGCTTCAGGGCTCGGTGGTCCCGCTCGCCGCGGCAGCGAACTGCGTAGCCGGGTTCCTGATCGTCTGGCTGCTGTCGGACGTCGTGCTCACGGAGGAGTTGAGCCAGTCTCGGGCGGGGGTCCTGACGGCGGCCCTCATCATCGTGATGTTCTTCGGCTTCGCGATCTTCCGCATGTCGCCGGGCGTTGCGACGATCGCGGTCACCCCCTACGTCGCCTTCGCCTCCTACCAGCTGTTCGACAGCTACAAGCGGCATGAGCTCAACGTTGTGGAGGCCGGCTCGCTGGCCGCCGTGCAAGGGATCGCCTACCTCGGCTGCCTGCTGGTCTGCATCGTCATCGAACTCGTCGATCGCCGGGCGTTCCGGAAAGACCGGTTGATCGAGGCTCAGCAGAGGGAGTTGCGTACCAGCCGCGAGACGATCCGCCGCTACGTCCCCCGCGCGGTGGTCGACCACATCGTCCGTGGTGATCTCGTCGGCGTCGACGTCCCGACGCGCCGCCGCGTCACCGTCCTGTTCGCCGACCTCGTGGGCTTCACGGCCTTGGCAGACCGGGTCGAGGCAGAGGTCCTCACCGACCTGGTCGGCGACTACATGACCGCGATGAACTGGGTCGTCGACGAGCACGGCGGCGTCGTGAGCGACTTCACGGGAGACGGGCTGATGGCGCTGTTCGGCGCGCCGGACGAGATGGAGGTCGTTGACCAGGCCGTCAGCGCCGTCAGGGCAGCGCAAGCGATGCACGACCGGCTTCCGACCCTGAACCAGATCTGGCAGATGCTCGGTGCCACCGAGCCGATGCAGATGCGCGTCGGCATCAACACCGGCATCACGAGCGTCGGGAGCTTCGGATCGGAGGGCCGCGCGACCTACACCGCGATCGGACTGCACACCAACATCGCGGCTCGCCTGGAAGCGCACTGCGAGCCGGGACGCATCCTGCTGAGCGATACGAGCTGGCACCTCATCAAGGACCGCATCGCGTGTGAGCCCCGTGGCGAGGTGCTCTGCAAGGGAGTCCACTATCCGGTGCGCGTGTACTCGCCCTGCGGCACGACGTGAACTGCCGCCGCCCATCGACGTCCGCGTCAACCGGCCGGCGGCGGGGATGAGGGGACGGCTCAGGTGCCGCAGAAGGTCACGTAGCTGCGGGCGTCGGGGTCAGGCTCCGCGTAGCGGTCCAGCCCGGGCCGCTCGTCGTACGGACGGGTCAGCGCCTCGAGCAGACGGCCCAGCGGCGCGAGGTCGCCGACAGTTCCTGCCGCCAGCGCCTCCTCCACCAGGTGGTTGCG
Source organism: Mycobacteriales bacterium (assembly GCA_046262175.1). Classification (GTDB taxonomy): domain Bacteria; phylum Actinomycetota; class Actinomycetes; order Mycobacteriales; family SCTD01; genus RYN-124. The sequence goes on along the minus strand of JBHENF010000135.1, from coordinate 9,359 downwards.
CGGGATGTAGACGGGGTTGACCAGGTCCATGGCGTCGGGGTCGGGGCCGAGGCTCCGCCAGCGCTCGAGCCAGCGGTCGATCGAGGCGAGGTCGAGGAACTGGCCCCGCACGGGTCCGAGGTCGCCGCGGGCGGCACCGGAAAGGCTGCGGAAGAACGACGTGTGGTCGACGCGGTCCGCGCGCAACAGCTCGAGCAGCTCCTCCGCCAGACCGTCGGCCGGCGCTGTCAGCCCGAGCTTGGCCTGCATCCCCGCGGTCCAGGCCGCGGTGTAGCGCGGGCCGAACTCCTCCAGCGCCTGCACGGCGAGCGCGACCGCCTGCTCCTCGTCGTCGGCGAGCAACGGCAGCAGTGCCTCCGCCAGCCGCGCGAGGTTCCACTGCGCGACCGCCGGCTGGTTGCCGTAGGCGTACCGGCCCCGCTCGTCGATGGAGCTGAAGACGGTCCCCGGGTCGTACGCGTCGAGGAAGGCGCACGGCCCGTAGTCGATGGTCTCGCCGGAGATCGTTGTGTTGTCGGTGTTCATGACGCCGTGCACGAACCCCACCAGCATCCACTGCGCGAGCAGCGACGCCTGCGCGGCGACCACGGCCTCGAACAGCGCGAGGTACGGCGAGTCGGCGGCCGCGGCGGCGGGGTGGTGGCGCGTGATCGCGTGGTCGGCGAGCCGGCGCAGCAGGTCGACGTCGCCCGTCGCCCGGGCGTACTGGAAGCTGCCGACGCGCAGGTGGCTGGCCGCGACGCGGGCCAGCACGGCCCCCGGCAGGGTCGTCTCGCGCCGCACGGGCCGGCCGGTGCCGACCACCGCCAGTGCGCGCGTCGTCGGGATGCCGAGCGCGGCCATGGCCTCGCTGATGACGTACTCGCGCAGCATCGGCCCGACCGCAGCCAGCCCGTCACCGCCGCGCGCGAACGGCGTCCGCCCGGACCCCTTCAGGTGGAGGTCGCGCAGCCGCCCGGCCTCGTCCGAGAGCTCGCCGAGCAGCAGCGCGCGTCCGTCGCCGAGGCGGGGGACGAAGCCGCCGAACTGATGCCCGGCGTACGCCTGCGCCACCGGAGTCGCCCCCTCGGGGACGTGCGTGCCGACGAGCAGGCGCACACCGGCCTCGCTGCGCAGCCAGTCGGCGTGGAGGCCGAGCTCTGCGGCGAGCGACTCGTTCAGGACCAGCAGCTGCGGGTCGGGTGCCTCGGCCGCCTGCCACGCGACCGCCATCTCGGGCAGGTCGCGGGCGAAGCCGGCCTCGAGGCTGAGCACGGAACGGCGCCTAGGCGGTGCGGCGTCGGCGCACCGCGTAGCCGGCTACGAGCAGCAGCGCGAGGGCACCGGTCGGGGTGAGCGCGCCCAGGCCCGTGGCGGCGAGGTTGCCGCCGGCCGACGGTGCCGGCGCCGCAGGGGCGTCGGGTGCCGTCGGTGTGGCCGGGTTGATCCTGGTCGGCGTTGCTGCCCGGGTCGAGGCCGCGAACAGCAGCGGGCCTGACGTCTGCCGGGCGATCACGCCGAGCGCGTTCTGCTTGTTCTCCGCGACGGACGTGCCGGTGACGCAGGCGTTGATGCAGCCGTCCGCGTAGCCGATCAGCACGCGGCCGACCTTGTCGACGGTGATGTCGTTGAAGTCCAGCAGGTTGCGCCCGGCCGAGCACGTCGTCCCGTTGGTGCAGATCATGCCGCGCTGGACCGGGTCGTTCGGCGTGGCGTTGATCGTGTTGTAGGTCCGGCCGCCGTCGACCGTCGTCGCGACGTACATGTCGAACCGACCGCCCGTGTAGGTCGTGCCGTCGGCGGACTTGCCGAACGTCGCCACGTTGCGGTCGCCGCCGGTGGCGGTGCCCAGGAAGGCGAAGGCGGCGCGGCCGTCGTCACCCGCGACGACCTCGGAGAAGACGGCGTTCTTGATGCTGAAGGCCTCGCCGACGTAGACCGGCGCGCTCCAGGTCTTGCCGTGGTCCTTGGAGACCGAGATGGCCGGGCGGCCGTCTCCGGCGACGTAGCCGAAGTAGACGTTGCCGGCGCGGTCGGCGTAGACGCTCGGGTCAGTGGCGCCGGCGGTGGAGCCGGTCACCTGGTTGACGGTCCACGTCTGGCCGGCGTCCGCGGACACGGCGACGCCCTGGGCGCCCTGGCAGTTCTTGTTCGGCAGGTAGACGTAGCCGTCCGGACCGACGCGGACGTGCCCGTGCAGCCCGCCGCACTGCGTCGTGTAGGGAGGCAGGCCGTTGACGAAGGTGGCGCCACCGTCGTCGCTGCGCGAGCAGATCGCGCCGGCGAGCAGCGTCTGGGAGCAGTAGTAGAAGGCGGCGTCAGCGGCGCCGAGCGGAGCCACGCCGGCCGGGAGCGGCTTCGGGTAGACGCCGCCGCCGAGGGTCTGGTGGTCGGGGCCGGCGATGACGCCGCCGCCCTGGCTCGGGTCGCAGAGCGTCTGCGGACCCTCCGGGTCGCCCTCGAAGAACGCGCTCGCGCTGTTGAAGCCGAGCGGGTTGACGAGCAGCTGGCTGACGCCGGTGCGGCCGGTGCGGCTGTCGGTCGCGAGGATCGGGTCGAGGCTGGTCGCGGAGGTCTGCAGGCAGCTGACGTCGCTCAGCGCGGGCGCGCCGGTGCCGGTCGAGGGGAACTCCGCCTTCACCGTCGTCGTGTACGACTGGTAGTAGACGTTGCCGGTCTTCCAGTCGACGCCGATCGAGGGCTCGCCGGAGTCGTCCACGCCGGTCACCTTGCGCAGGTCGTAGTTGCCGTACGTCGACGGCGCCGCGGTCGTGCTCGTACCGCCGACGCCCGTCGCCGTGCCGATGACGGTCTTCAGCGTGAGCGTGCCGGTGTAGGAGCCCGCGCCCGCGAACGCGCAGGTGATGGCATCGAACGTGGCGGACGTCGGGTCGGTGGCGGTGATCGCCTCGACGCCGCCGGCCGAGGGCCCGTCGGCGCTGCCGATGCTCTTGCCGTTCTTGAGCACGGTGAGGATCAGGTCGGCCGTGGGGGAGATGTTGGTGATGCTCATGGTCACGTGCCGGTTGCCGGTGTAGAAGCCGGCCGGCACGGCGAGCTTGAACGTGTGGTGGTCGTTCAGGCTCTCGTCGAGGCTCGCCTGGCAGTCGCTGTCGGCGTTGGCGCCGGCGACCTGCCCCGTCCACGTCTTGGTGACGACGCCGCTCGTGCTCGACGGGGTGACGGTGCCCGAGTCGGCGGGGGTCGACGCCGTCGCGGGGGCCACCGCCAGGGCGCCGAGCGCGACGAGCGTGACGGCGAGGGCGGGTACGAGCTTGCGCATGAGGTCCTTCGGCTAGTCCGCGGGACAGGCGCGCGCGGGATTCAGAGTGACAACTCGGACGGAGCGGGCGTTTGTTCCCGCTCGGGGCCGCGTCAGCCGGTGAGCCTGCCGCGTTCGCGCAGGCCGGGCTGGCCGAGGTCGGCGCGCTGCCCCTCCGTACGCCCGGCGGCCCGAGCCGCCCGGCTGCTCGACGTGCGACCGGTGGCGGCGCCGCGCCACGAGCCGCGGGCCTGGGACGCGCTGTCGTAGAAGGACTTCACCCGGTCGGCCTTGTCGCGCAGCACGAGCGCGGCGGACGGGGAGCCGCTCGGCTGCGGGACGGCCTGCGCGACGACCCGTTCGCGGGCTGCGCGCAGCCGCTCACCCACGGCCTCGACGAACCCGTCGTAGAAGGAGAGCCGCCACGTCTGCCCGGGCACGCCGGCGGCACGGTGCTCGCCCCGGTCCATCCGCCGCTGCGCCGTCGTCGTCATCTGCACGGCGAGCGACGTCCACAGCCGCTCGGCCACCTCGAGATCGGTGCGGTGGCCGAACCCGAGCACGTAGGTGCTGTCCTGCGCGACGTTGACCAGGACGTCGTTGACCGTGGCGACAACGACGTACAGCAGCACGCGGTGCCGGTTGCCGCGCCTGCCCTTGTCGCCCACCTGCAGCTGCTCCTGGACGAGCGGCTCGGCCGTACCCCGCTGCTGCCGCTCGCGTTGCCGCGCCCGGGCCAGCTCCAGGTCGACGGCGTGCTCGGTCGCCAGCTGCTGTGCCCGCTCGACGAACGCCGCCGCCTCGTGCTCGTTGTCGGTGCCCTCCGCCTGGGCCAGCAGCTTGCCGACGCGGTCCACCAGCCGGTCGCTCACAGGGCACCCACCTCGACTCGGTGCTCGCCGTAGGCGACCCGCAGCGCGAGCGCCGCCTCGACGCCCAGCACGGCGCCGACCAAAAGCAGCAGCAGCGCGGGGTACGGCGGGAGGTGCCCCACGGTGCGGCCCGTCGTCTCGCCCGCGTGGTGGGCCAGCTCGTGCAGGAGCACCGTCTCGCGCAGCCCCCACGGCTCGCCGTGCCGCGGCACGGGCAGCGCGATGACCCCCGGCGGCTCCCAGTGCGCGGCGCGCACCCCGGCGCGCTCGCGCAGTGCCGGCGGCTCCAGGGACCCGAGCTGGGCCGCGATCTCGGGCAGCGCGAGCACGCGGGCGCAGTAGTCCCGCGCGGCCTCGAGCGTGCCGAACCGGCGCTCCGCCGGCAGCAGCACTGCGCTGCCACCCACGGTCGCGAGGGCAGCGCCGCGACGGGCGGCGTCGAGCCGCGCCGCCCAGGCGTCCTCGGCGCGGTAGACGCGGGCGCGCTGGGCGTCGCGGGGGCGGGTGGTCGGCACCCCGACGACGCTAGGTCAGGCGTACGACGTTCGTCGGCGGCCCTGTGGACAGCGGCTCAGGACGCTCGGCTGGTCACCACGTCGAGGCCGCCGGCCAGCAGGTCGAGCAGGACGGTGTCGGTGTCGGAGGTGAGCAGCACCGGCCATTCCGTCCGCGGCGCGGGGACGGCGGCGGGCGCGTTGGCGTACGCAACGGTGATGGAGCGGCCGGACACGCCCGTGGCGAGGATGAGCGGCACGACGGACACGTCGGGGTCGTCCTCCTCGTGCTGCGGGACCGCCTGCCACTGGCCGCACACCCGGCAGGTGAGCGTCAGGTCGCGGTCCTCGGCGCAGATGCCCTTCAGCCAGGCGCGGACGCCCCGGCGGCCGGTCTCGACGAGCACGAGGGGGCGCTCCTCGCCGCAGGGGCTGCACCACCCGTCCCAGATCGCGAGCACCTTCACGTCGGTCATGGTGAGGCCCTTCTCGGCAGTCGTGGCGGTTCTGCCACCTCTTGACCATCGGCGCGCGGTACCGGGAAGCGAACCCCCCGGGCTGATCATTTCGGGCGTAGTCCGTCAGTACCGTTCGACAGGCGGCCGGCCCTGCGGCAGCCTGCGCCGGATGGAGCGGCTGGAGCGGCTGGAGTCGTGGTGCGGCGTCCTCGCGCCGGCGTCGTTCGTCGGCGCCTGGGCGGTGTGCGGCGCGCTGCGCGACGATGGGTACGACCCGGTCGAGCAGGCCATCAGCCAGCTCGCCCGCATCGGCTCGCCGACGCGGGCAGTGATGACCGCGGGGTTCGTCGGCTTCGGGTTGCTGCTGCCGGTGTTCGCCCGCCGGCTGCCCGTCCTGCTGGGTGCGCCACGGCTGCGCTGGTCGATGTGGACCGCCGCGCTCTCGACGCTCGGCGTCGCTGCGCTGCCGCTCCAGCGCGAGGCGGGCGGCACCGGTGACCTGCTGCACGCCGTCGCCGCGGGCACGGGCTACCTCGCGATGGCGGCCTCGCCGGCCCTCGTCGCCGGCCGTTCCCCCTTCGGCGTCCTCTCGGCCGCCACGTCCGCGGTGTCCGGCCTGGCGCTGGTGCTGTCCGCCACCAGCGGCCCCACCGGCCTCTGGCAGCGGGTGGGGCTGGGCGTGGTCGACGCGTGGTTCGCCGGCTGCGCGCTGTGGAGCCTGCGCGGAACCGAGGCTCCCTAGGTGGCGGTGCAGGTCGTCGGTGCGGCGCTGCTGCGCGACGATCCGCCGCGGGTGCTCGCGTCCCGGCGCACCGAGCCGCCGCGGCTGGCCGGGCTGTGGGAGTTCCCGGGCGGCAAGGTCGAGCCCGGGGAGAGCGACGAGCAGGCCCTTGTACGGGAGCTGAGCGAGGAGCTCGGCGTCGACGCAGAGGTCGGCGACCGGCTCGGGAACGACCTCCCGATCGGCGAGACGGCCGTGCTGCGCGTCTACGTCTGCCGGATCGTGACCGGCGAGCCGGCGCTGGTCGACCACGACGAGCACCGGTGGCTGACGGCCGACGAGCTGGACGACGTCCCGTGGATCCCCGTCGACCTGCCGCTGGTCGCCGAGCTCCGGACGCTGCTCGCCGCGCAGCCGTGATCAGGTCGAAGAAGCCGGACGCGGCGCGTACGGCCGGAGCCTCTTCGACCTGATCGTGCGGGGCGGGCCAGTGGGCGGAGCCCGACCTACGGGTGCGGCCGGCGGCCGATCTTGGCGCCGAGCCAGGTCAGCGGGTCGTACTTGCGGTCGACGACGCGCTCCTTCATCGGGATGAGCGCGTTGTCGGTGATGTGGATGCCCTCCGGGCACACCTCGCTGCAGCACTTGGTGATGTTGCACATCCCGAGGCCCATGTGGTCCTGCGCCACCTTGCGGCGGTCGAGGGTGTCCAGCGGGTGCATGTCCAGCTCGGCGAGCCGCATGAGGAAGCGCGGCCCGGCGTACGCCTTCTTGTTGTCCTCGTGGTCGCGCACCACGTGGCAGACGTCCTGGCACAGGAAGCACTCGATGCACTTGCGGAACTCCTGCGAGCGCTCCACGTCGATCTGCTGCATCCGGTGCTCGCCGTCGGCGTCGCGCGGCCGCGGCTCGAAGCCGGGCAGCGCGGCCGCCTTCTCGTAGTTGTACGAGACGTCCGTGACCAGGTCGCGGATGACCGGGAAGGTCCGCAGCGGCGTGATCGTGATGACCTCGTCCTCGGCGAACGTGCCCATGCGGGTCAGGCACATCAGCCGCGGCTTGCCGTTGATCTCCGCGCTGCACGAGCCGCACTTGCCGGCCTTGCAGTTCCACCGGACCGCGAGGTCGCCGGCCTGCGTCGCCTGCAGCCGGTGGATGACGTCCAGGACCACCTCGCCCTCGTTGACCGGGACGGTGAAGTCCTGCAGCTCGCCGCCGCTCTCGTCGCCGCGCCAGACCCGGAGCTTGCCGTCGTACGCCACTACTTCTTCTCCTCGAACAGCTCGGCCAGGTCGTCCGGCATCTGCGGCAGCGGCTGGCGGGTCAGCGCGATCGAGCCGTCCTGCTCGCTGCAGATCAGGTTGAGCCCGCCCCACTCCGGCGTCGGCGTCGGGAAGTCGTCGCGGGTGTGCCCACCCCGGCTCTCCTGCCGCTCCAGCGCCGCGCGCGCGATGCACTCCGACACGCGCAGCATGTTGGGCAGGTCGAGCGACAGGTGCCAGCCGGGGTTGTACGGCCGCTGCCCCTCGACCGACAGCGCCTGCGCCCGGACCTTGAGCGCCTCGATCTTGTCCAGCGCCTGCTGGACCTCCGGCGCGGTCCGGATGATCCCGACGAGCTCGTTCATCGTCTCCTGCAGGTCCCGGTGGATCGTGTACGGGTTCTCGCCGCCCTGACGGGCCAGCGGCGCGAGCGCGTGCTCCTCCGCCGCCGCCAGCACCTCGTCGGTGAGGCGGGCGCCGCCGGCGCGGGTCTTCGCGTACGCCGCAGCCGATCCGCCCGCGCGCCGGCCGAACACCAGCAGGTCGGACAGCGAGTTGCCGCCGAGCCGGTTGGAGCCGTGCATGCCGCCGGCTACTTCGCCGGCTGCGTACAGCCCGGGGACCTTCGCCGCCGCCGTGTCCGGGTCGACCTCCACACCGCCCATGACGTAGTGGCACGTGGGGCCGACCTCCATCGGCTCCTTGGTGATGTCGACCTCCGCCAGCTCCTTGAACTGGTGGTACATCGACGGCAGCCGCTTCATGATGTCGGCCGCGCTGCGCCGAGAGGCGATGTCGAGGAAGACGCCGCCGTGCGGCGAGCCGCGGCCGGCCTTGACCTCGGAGTTGATGGCGCGGGCGACCTCATCGCGGGGAAGCAGCTCAGGAGGCCGGCGGTTGTTGGCGTGGTCGTCGTACCAGCGGTCGGCCTCCTCCTCCGTGTCCGCGGTCTCGCTCGCGAAGTACGGCGGGATGTAGTCGAACATGAACCGCCGACCCTCGGAGTTCTTCAGCACTCCGCCCTCGCCGCGCACCGATTCGGTGATGAGGATCCCCTTCACCGAGATCGGCCAGACCATCCCGGTCGGGTGGAACTGGACGAACTCCATGTTGACCAGCGTCGCCCCGGCCTGCAGGGCGAGGGAGTGGCCGTCGCCGGTGTACTCCCAGGAGTTGGACGTCACGACGTACGACTTGCCGATGCCGCCGGTGGCCAGCACGACCGACGGCGCCTGCCAGGACAGGAACTCGCCGTCCTGCCGCCGGTAGCCGAACGCGCCGGTGATGCCGTTGTCGTCGGTCAGCAGCTTCGTGACCGTGCACTCCATGAAGACGTCGATGCCGAGCTGCACGACCCGCTGCTGCAGGGTGCGGATCAGCTCCAGGCCGGTGCGGTCGCCGACGTGCGCGAGCCGCGCGAAGCGGTGCCCGCCGAAGTCGCGCTGGCTGATGAGCCCGGCGGGGGTGCGGTCGAACAGCGCGCCCCAGTCCTCGAGCTCACGGACCCGGTCCGGCGCCTCTTGCGCGTGCAGCTGCGCCATCCGCCAGTGGTTGAGCATCTTGCCGCCGCGCATGGTGTCGCGGAAGTGCACCTTCCAGTTGTCCTCGGGGTAGACGTTGCCCATGGACGCGGCGATGCCGCCCTCCGCCATGACCGTGTGCGCCTTGCCCAGCAGGGACTTGCAGACGACGGCGGTGCGCGCGCCCGACTCGTGCGCCTCGATGGCAGCGCGCAGCCCGGCCCCGCCGGCGCCGACGATGACGACGTCGTAGAAGTGCCGCTGGACCATCAGAAGAACCTCGGGTCGCTGAACGCGTTCGTCGCGAGCAGCCGTACGTAGACATCGGTCAGGGCGACGCCGAACAGCGAGACCCACGCGTACTTCATGTGGCTGCCGTTCAGCTTCGACACCAACGTCCAGCCCTTGTAACGCAGCGGGTGTCGGCTGAAGTTGTTGAGCCGGCCGCCCATGATGTGCCGGCAGGAGTGGCAGGACAGCGAGTACAGCCACAGCAGGGCCGCGTTGGTCAGGAAGATCAGCGTCCCGAGGCCCATGTGGCCCCACTCACCGTCGGCGTTGCGGAAGGCCAGGATCGCGTCGTACGTGAGGATCGCGTTGAACACCAGGCCGGCGTAGAAGAAGTACCGGTGCACGTTGTTGCCGATCAGCGGCACGCGCGTCTCGCCGGTGTACTTCGCGTGCGGCTCGGCGACGGCGCAGGCCGGCGGCGAGAGCCAGAACGACCGGTAGTAGGCCTTGCGGTAGTAGTAGCAGGTGAGCCGGAAGCCCAGCGGGATCACCAGGATGTA
>JBHENF010000134.1:0-7447 GCA_046262175.1 Mycobacteriales bacterium | reverse complement strand
GCGCTGCTCGCCGATCGTCACGTTGAGCGGCGAGCTCGGCGCCGAGCGCGCGATGAGCCGGGCCTGCGACAGGATCCCGCCGCCGACGGAAGCGACCTTGCCCACCGTCGCGCGGGCGTCGGTGACGGCGCCGCGGGCGGTGTCGATCGCCTGCGTCGGGCGCTTGACCATGTCGGTCACCGCCTCGGACATGAGCGCGACGGTGCTCGGCTCGCGCCGCGGCCGCCAGTCGTCCTCCGGCACCTCGCGCGGCGTCGGCGTCACGTCGAGGATCACGGTGCCGATGTCGACCGCGCTGACGCCGTCGACCATCGCGTGGTGCGTCTTGGTGATGACGGCCACGCGGCCGCCCTCGAGCCCCTCGACGAGGTAGATCTCCCACAGCGGCCGGTTGCGGTCGAGCCGACGGCTCTGCAGCCGGCCGACCAGCTCGCGCAGCTGCGCCTCGGTGCCCGGCTTCGGCAGCGCGCTGCGCCGTACGTGGTACGTGACGTCGAAGTCCTCGTCGTCCACCCACACCGGGTTCGCGAGCCGCCCGGGGATCTGGCGCACCTTCTGCCGGTACCGCGGCACCAGCGCGATCCGCTGCGAGATCAGCTCGACCAGGCGGTCGTAGTCGAAGCCGCCCTCCGGCGGCTCGAAGGTGGCGACGCCGCCGACGTGCATGGCGGTGGAGGGCGTCTCCATGTAGAGGAAGGAGACGTCCAGCGGGCTCAGCCGGTCGGCCATGACCTACCTCCAGGTGGTGGGACGTTCACTGTCGCAGGTCGTGGCCGAGCAGCACCTCGAGCTCCGCGACGGTCTCCTCGTACGAGCGGTGCAGCACGCCCACCATCCCGACGGCCGCCGCGCCACGGACGTTCGGTGCGAGGTCGTCGACGAAGACGCACTGCCCCGGCGGCAGCCCGAGGCGCTGCGCGCACAGCAGGTAGATGTCCGGATCCGGCTTGCGCATGCCGACCTCGCCGGAGATGACCGTCACGTCGAACAGCTCGTCCCAGCCCTCGCGGGGGTAGTCCATCCCCCAGCTGTTGCTGAGCAGCGCGGTCGGCACGCCGTTCGCCTTGGCCCGCCGCACCACGCCGACCATGTCGTCCGCGGCCCGGAAGCCGCTGAACATCCTGGCCAGCAGCCCGTCGGGGTCGACAGGCCTGCCGTCGGTGGAGACCAGGTGCTCTGCGAGCTGGCGCTCGAAGTCGGGGATCTCGATCTCGCCGCGCTCCAGCGCGTGCACCGGGTTCTCGGCCGCCGCGCCGGCGCCCAGCAGGTCGCGCATCGCGGTCCGGAAGGCGCCCGGGTCGATCCCGTCGGCGGCGAGCCAGCCGCCCATGGTCTCCGCGAGTGAGTTCGTGAGGACGCCGCCGTAGTCGACGACCAGCGCGCTAGGCCCGGAGGTCTCAGGCACCGCAGTTCTCCCGGGCCCGGGCGAGCAGTGCCGGAACGCCGGTCTCGAGCATCGCGAAGAAGGGGTCGTCCGTGGTACCGGCCAGGTGCCGGTGGTAGCTCGCCTCGAGCAGCACCGCGAGCTTCCAGACCGCCAGGGTCACGTAGAACCGCAGGTCGGTCATCCGCCGGCCGGTGAGCTCGGCGTAGTGCTCCGCCATCTCGTCGCGCGTCGGCCAGCCCGGCTGCGCCGTCACGGCGGCCTCGCCCAGGAACGGCACCGACTCACCCATGCCGACCCAGAAGCTCAGCAGGTAGCCGAGGTCAGCGAGCGGGTCGCCGACCGTCGCCATCTCCCAGTCGACGACAGCGGCCACCCGGCCGTCGCTGCCGAGGATGACGTTGTCCAGCTTGTAGTCGCCGTGCACGACCGCCGGGTGCTGCTCGGCCGGCAGGTGATCGCCGAGCCAGGCGCTGACGGCGTCGTAGTCGGGCAGCTCGCGCCCGCCGCCGCCGGCGAGCATCCCTTCGCGCTGGCCCCGCCACCGGCGGACCTGCCGCTCGAGGTAGCCGCTGGGCCGACCGATCCCGGACGCCACGAACGGCTCGTACGGCGCGCGATGGATCTCGGCGAGCGCCGCGACCAGGTCCAGCCCGACCTCACGCCGCCTGTCCTCGGTCAGCCAGGCCGGCATCGCGTCGCGGACGACGTCCCCGTCGACCTTCGCCATCAGGTAGAAGGGCACGCCGATCACGGTGCTGTCCTCGCAGACAGCGACGACCTCCGGCACGCGGACGCCGGTCCCCGCCTTGCGGAGCAGGTCCATCACGCGGTACTCGCGGACGACGTCGTGCGCCGTCGGGAGCAGCGGCCCCTGGGGCGGCCGGCGCAGGACGTGCTCGCGCCCGCCCTGCCGTACGACGAACGTCAGGTTCGAGTGCCCGGCCTGCAGCCGCTCGACCTCGACCGGGCCGTCGCCGGGCAGGCGGCCCTGCACCCAGGCGCTCAGGGCGTCGGCGTCGACGAGCTCGCTCACGCGCACGCCTTCGTCGGGGCCGGCTTCGGAGCGGCGACCGGCTTGCCGAGCGACCGCACGTACGCGCTCACCTCGGCGGGCGTGCGGAGCCGGACGAAGGACGAGCCGAGCGTGACCTCGACGCCGCCGGGGCCCTTCCGCGCCTGGACCTTCGCGCCGATGATCTGGGCACCGACGAGCTGCGCCGCCGGACCGCTGCTCGCGCCGTACGTGACGAGCGTGGCGCCGGCGAGCGGGCGCGGCGCGTTGCCCATCCCGCCGACGGTGAAGCCGCGGCGCGCCAGCTCGTTCCCGACGGTGCGGGCCAGGCCGTCGCGGCCGGTGCCGTTGAGCAGCAGGAGCTTGACCGTGCGGGGCGCCGGGAGCACGACCGGCTTTCCCCGCGCGGCCTGCGGGCTCGGGACCGGCGCGGCGGACGGGCAGCGGGCCGCCGAGCTGACCTGGCCGGCGGCGTCGTCCTCGCGCTGGAGCACGTACGCGCCGACGGCGATCGCGGCGACCAGCAGGGCCCCGAGCAGGACGGGCAGCGGGTTGCGCCGCTTGCCGTACCGGCGCCGCTTGCGCACCGGCGCCAGGTCGCCGGACGGGATCCTCACGAGGGGCGAGCCTAGGAGGTGCGGCAGTATGCGAACCGCCGACACCCGCTACTGCTCGGAAGGCTCCCCGTGGACTTCGACCTCTCACCCAAGGCCCAGGACTACCTCGACCGCCTGCAGGCCTTCATGGACGAGAAGGTGTTCCCCGCTGAGAAGGAGTACGAGCAGTACCGGAACGAGAAGGGGCGCGAGGACCACACGCTGCCCCCGGTGGTCGAGGAGCTGAAGGCCGAGGCGCGCAGCCGCGGCCTGTGGAACCTGTTCCTGCCGGACGTCTCCGGGCTGAAGAACGTCGAGTACGCGCCCCTCGCCGAGCTCACCGGGTGGGCGACGCACATTGCGCCGGAGGCCATCAACTGCGACGCGCCCAACACCGGGAACATGGAGGTGCTGCACATGTTCGGCACCCCGGAGCAGAAGTCGCAGTGGCTCCAGCCGCTCATGGAGGGCGAGATCCGCTCCGCCTTCGCGATGACCGAGCCGGACGTCGCCTCCTCGGACGCGACCAACATCTCCACCCGCATCGAGCGCGACGGCGACGACTACGTCATCAACGGCCGCAAGTGGTGGATCAGCGGCGCCGCCGACCCGCGCTGCAAGATCCTCATCGTCATGGGCAAGACCGACACCAACGAGTCGCCGCACCGCCAGCAGTCGATGATCCTCGTCCCGATGGATACGCCCGGCCTGGAGAACATTCGGCCGCTGCCCGTCTTCGGCTACCAGGACCAGCACGGGCACAACGAGCTGCGCTTCACCGACGTCCGCGTGCCGGCGACGAACCTCATCGCGAACGAGGGCGACGGCTTCATGATCGCCCAGGCCCGGCTCGGGCCCGGCCGGATCCACCACTGCATGCGGGCGATCGGTGCCGCCGAGCGTGCCTTGAAGCTCATGTGCGAGCGGGCCCTGTCGCGCGTCGCGTTCGGCCAGGAGATCGCCCGCCAGGGCGTCGTACGCCAGCAGATCGCCGAGTCGCGGATGGAGATCGACCAGGCCCGGCTCATGGTGCTCAAGACCGCCGACCTGATCGACAAGCACGGGGCGCGCGGAGCCCGCTCCGAGATCGCCCAGATCAAGGTCATCGCGCCGCGGGTCGCGCTCAACGTCGTGGACCGGGCCATCCAGGTGCACGGCGCGGGCGGCGTGAGCGAGGACTTCCCGCTGGCCCGGATGTACGCGGGCCTGCGGACGCTGCGGATCGCCGACGGCCCCGACGAGGTGCACGTACGGACGGTGGCGCGCCAGGAGCTCGGGAAGTACCTGCAGAAGGCCTAGAGAGGCGGGTCAGCCGGCGGCGCGCTTGCCGCCGCGGCCGAGCAGGCGGCGCTTGCGCACCGCCCGCGGCGCGCCGACGAGCCCCGCGGCCAGCTCGGCCAGCGCCAGCCGGGCGGGTGACGACGCGGCCGCCTCGACGAGCGTCCGGCCGCTGGCGACCGCGCCGTCGACGCCCGCGACATCGAGCGGGACGAACGCGAGGTCGTCCACGCCGGCGTAGCGCGACAGGGCAGCGGCGATCTCCTTCTCCGGATCGCCCGGCACGCCGGAGGCGCGCACGCGGTTGACGACCACGCGCGGCGCCAGCCCCGGGACCGCCTCCTTCAGCTCGCCGAGCCCGCGGATGAGCCGCTGCAGCCCGACCGGGTCGGCGGACCCGACGGCGACGACCGTGTCCGCGGCCTCGAGGAACGCCAGCGTCGCGCCGTTGCGGCGCGGAGCGGCCGTGTCGTACGCCAACTCCTCGTCCTGCTCCAGGCTGAAGCCGCAGTCGACGACCGTCACCGACGACAGCGACCGCGCGAGCCCGAGCACCACCTCCACAGCGGACGGCCGCAGCTCCGGCCAGCGGTCCGCGCGGGCGATGCCGGACAGCAGCCGCAACGTCGGCGTCACGGCCCTCGCCAGCGCCGCGAGCGCCGGCAGGTCCAGCTGGCCGTTGTTGGCCTGCCGCGCCGCCGCCGCGAGCCCCGGCGCCTCGTCCAGCACGCCGAGCACCTGCGCCACCACGCCGCCGTAGACGTCGCCGTCGATCAGCAGCGTCGAGCGGCCGAGGGCGGCGAGCTCGCTCGCGATGCCGACGGCCAGCGTCGTCCGTCCCGGCGCGCCCGTCGGCCCCCAGACGGCGACGATGCGCCCGGTACCGAGACCGACCTCAGGCACGTGCACGGGTGGCGGCGCCGCCGGCAGGTCGGGCAGCGCGGCGCGCGGGTCGCCGTAGGACCGCTGCGACGGCGCCGCCAGCTCGTTGTGCCCCTGGACCGTCTCCATCACCGCGGCGCTGATGTCCTCGGGGGAGGCGTCCGACGGCAGGACGTGCACGACCCCGAGCTGGCGCAGCCGGCGCTCGGCCTCCTCGTCAGCCGGTGGTACGAGCCCGACGACGGCCACGCCCGCGACGGCGAGCCGCGACAGCGCGTCGCGGTCGAGCCGGCGCAGGTCGGCCGACAGCAGGACGGCGCGCGCCTGCCCGGTGGCCGCGGTCGCGAGCAGGTCGGCGAGGTCGACGCACCGGCGTACGACGCTGACGCCGAGGTCGCCGCGCTCGAGGGCCGCGACCAGGTGCGACTCCCAGACCGCGTCCGAGACGGCCGTGAGGACGGGGACCGACATCAGCCGGTGCCGGAGTCGAGGGTGGTTCCCGCGGTCTCCTGCAGCCGCGGCACGCCGACGAGATCGATGCGGCCCTCGGACATGGCGGCCAGGATCAGCGGCACGTCGTCCGGCCGAACCTGCAGCACGATCGACTCGTCCGCCGTCCCGCCGCCCGCGAAGCCGCTGACCTTCGGCCGCTGCAGCACCGTGACGTTGCGGACGACCAGCCGGGGCGCGATGGCGGCTGCCGCCGTCGTCGTCGAGGCGCCGGCCTTCTTCTCCGGCGTGACGTAGAGGTCCACCTGCGAGTCCTCGGCCAGGCTCGGCGGCAGGTGCCCGCGCCCGACCGGGACGGTCACGAGACGGAAGATGATGTCCTGCCCCGGCTTCGTCAGCGCCTGGATCGGCAGCAGCTCGCCGGCGCCGACCCCGCGGCGCAAGAAGTACCCGGTCGGTGCACCACCGCGGCCGTTGATGTAGCGCTTGGTGTCGTCGCCGAACAGCCGCACCCGCAGCCGGGTGAGGTCGTCCGCGCTGAGCTGCGCCCCTGGCGCGAGGTCGCGCTTGGCCGCCCACACCGTCTGCGAGCGATCCGCCGAGGACAGGACGCGCGCGCCCACGACGACGCTGACGAGGACCAGCAGCACCCCGAGCACGAGCCGCGTGTCGAGCCACCCCGGCGTCGCCAGCCGGTTGGCCTTCGGCGACGCGGGCGTCTCGGTCACGCGGGGGTCCCTCCTGCCGGGTGTCGGAGGAGCATCCTTGCGCACGCAAGCGCCCCGGCGCAGCGGCCGTCCACAGCCCTCGTGCGTGTCCCGCCGCGGCGGGCGAGGCACCACGCAAGCATCTGGGTGCCGCTTCCCGGCAAGCGTCCGACCGAAGACGCGACGTCGTACAGGGTCGGGAACGGACCCGCTTGCCATGCTGCAAGCGGGTCCGTTCCCGACCCTCAACTGCACCGGGGCCCTGGTAGGCGCGCGACCGGACGACACCGTCGCCCGCTGAGGCGGCACAAGGCCCGGCGCCTGTGGACAGCCGCCGACGCGACGGCCGTACCGGTGCCAGACTTGCCCTGCCGGATCCGACGGATGACGAGGAGGACAGGGTGGCCGCCGAGCGCTTCCTGCAGCTGGCCGACGTCGCCGACGTGCTCAACATCTCCGCGTCGCAGACGTACGCCCTGGTGCGCTCCGGGGAGCTGCCGGCCATCAAGATCGGCGGGCGCGGCCAGTGGCGGGTGGAGCGGTCCGCGCTCGAGGCCTACATCGCGCGCTGCTACGAGGAGACCAAGGCCTTCGTCAGCGCCCATCCGGTGCGCGACGGCGAGCTCGTCGACGACTGACCCTCAGCCGCTGCGCACGACCGCGACGGCGGCCAGCGGCACCAGCCGCACCTGACGCACGGCTGCGGCGCGGCGCGCCTCTCCGGTGGGGTGCTCCGCGACGTCCACGTGATCCGCGCCGACGCGGTCGAGCGTTCCCGTCACCGCGGTGCCGTCGCGCAGCGCCAGCGTCACCCCGGCGCGGCTGCGGGCGAGCCCGCGCAGCGCCCAGCGCAGGTCCAGCCGCTTGCCCACCTCCCCCTCGGCCCCGGGAGCGTCGCTGCGTACGCCGAGCCCGCTGATGCCGGTCACAGCCGCGAACGGCACCAGCGCCTCACGCACGCCGGTCTCCTCCAGCAGCAGCCAGTCGTTGCCCGCGTCCACCAGCCGCCCGTGCACCGTGCCGGCGCCGACCACGGTCACGGCGAGTGCCGCGCCCTCGGCCGGCCGCAACCGGTCCACCACCCGCAGCAGACCCAGCTCGCGCCGGGTCCGGTCGGCGACCTCCGCCCGCAGCT
>JBHENF010000133.1:0-24488 GCA_046262175.1 Mycobacteriales bacterium | reverse complement strand
CCTGCCTCTGGCTGAACCCCGTCCATCCGACCCCCAACCGCGACGACGGCTACGACGTCACCGACTTCTACGGCATCCATCCTGACATCGGCACGATGGGCGACTTCACCGAGCTGATCCACCAGGCGGACAACCGCGGGTTGCGCGTCATCATCGACCTGGTCGTCAACCACACGTCCGACCAGCACCCGTGGTTCCAGAGCGCGCGGTCGTCGCCCGACTCGCCCTACCGCGACTGGTACGTCTGGTCCGACACCGAGCCGTCGGACCGCAGGCAGGGCATGGTCTTCCCGGGCCAGCAGAAGGAGACCTGGACCTACGACCGGACGGCGAAGGCCTGGTACTACCACCGCTTCTACGACTTCCAGCCGGACCTGAACACCGCGAACCCGCTGGTGCAGGACGAGATCGAGCGCATCCTCGGGTTCTGGCTGAGCCTCGGTGTCAGCGGCTTCCGGATGGACGCCGCGCCGTTCATCATCGAGCTGACCGAGCCCGGCAACCCGAACAGCCCCAAGGACTTCGGCCAGCTCACGAAGTACCGGGAGCGCATCTCCTGGCGGCGTGGCGACGCGGTCGTCCTCGCCGAGGCCAACGTCGAGAACGAGGAGCTCGTCAAGTACTTCGGCGACGAGGGCGGCAGCAACAACCGGCTGCCGATGCTGTTCGACTTCGTCCTGTCGGTGAACTGCCTGCTCGCCCTGGCCCGCGGCAAGGCGCAGCCGGTCCTGCGGGCGCTCGCGAGCTCTCCGCCGATCCCGAACCACGCCCAGTGGGCGACGTTCTTGCGCAACCACGACGAGGTCGACCTGTCGCGGCTGACCCCGGAGGAGCAGCAGGAGTGCTCCGCCGCGTTCGGTCCCGATCCCGACATGCAGCTGTACGGACGCGGGATCCGCCGGCGGCTCGCTCCGATGCTGGACAACGACCCGGCGATGCTGCGCCTGGCGTACAGCCTGCAGTTCACCCTGCCGGGCACGCCCGTGATCCGGTACGGCGAGGAGCTCGGCATGGGCGACGACCTGTCGCTGCCGGAGCGGGAGGCGCTGCGCACGCCCATGCAGTGGTCGGACACCAAAGGGGCTGGCTTCTCCTCCGCAGACGAGCTGGTCCGGCCGGTCATCGCCGAGGGCCCGTACGGGTATCCGACCGTGAACGTCGCGCGGGCCCGGCGCGACCCCGATTCGCTGCTGCAGTGGTTCGAGCAGATGATCCGGACGCTGCGCGAGTGCCCTGAGGTCGGCACCGGCGTGTGCACCCCCGTCGACGTCGCGGACGAGGCTGTGCTTGCGCACCGGTTCGAGGCGCCGGAGGGCGTACTGCTCTTCCTGCACAACCTGGGACGGGGCGAGGTCGTCGTGGACGTGGGCAAGCAGCCCGGCCAGGAGGGCGACCCAGTGGAGCTGTTCAGCGACCGCGGCTACGACGCGGCCCGCCGTGGCCTGCGCGGGATCGCTCTCGGGCCGCGCGGCTACCGGTGGCTTCGGCTGCGTCGGACTGCCTGACCTGGGGCGAAATCTGCACACCTCGTGCGACATGATGGGAGCTCCCGCAGACAGCTAGGAGCGCGCATGTCGGACCCGGTCGAGCACCTCGACGTCGTCATCGTCGGGGCCGGGCTGTCCGGCATCGGCGCCGCGGTGCACCTGCAGAAGGACGCGCCAGGCAAGACGTACGCGATCCTCGAGTCGCGCGCGACGTCGGGCGGCACGTGGGACCTGTTCCGCTACCCCGGCGTCCGCAGCGACTCCGACATGTACACGCTCGGGTACGCGTTCCGCCCCTGGCCGGGCGCCAAGGCGATCGCCGACGGGCCGTCGATCCTCGAGTACGTCCGCGACACCGCCCGCGACGAGGGCGTGGAGCAGAAGATCCGCTACAACTGCCGCGTCGTGCGGGCGGAGTGGTCGACGCCGGACGCGCGGTGGACGGTGCACCTGGACAGCGGCGGCTCGCTGACCTGCTCGTTCCTGTTCATGTGCTCGGGCTACTACCGCTACGACGAGGGCTACACCCCGACCTTTCCGGGGATCGAGCAGTTCGCGGGCCAGGTGGTGCACCCGCAGTTCTGGCCCGAGGACCTCGACTACGCGGGCAAGAAGGTCGTCGTCATCGGCAGCGGCGCCACGGCGGTGACGCTGGTGCCGGCCATGGCGGACCAGGCCGAGCACGTGACGATGCTGCAGCGCTCGCCCACGTACATCGCCGCCCGGCCCGCGGGTGACCGCGTCGCGAACTTCGTGCGCAACAAGCTCCCGGCGAAGCAGGCGTACACCGTCGTGCGCTGGAAGAACCTGCTGCTGACGATGTTCAGCTACCAGATGAGCCGGCGGAAGCCGGAGCTGATGAAGGGCCTGGTGCGCAAGGGGCTGCAGAAGGAGCTGCCGGCCGGCTACGACATCGACACGCACTTCTCGCCGCCGTACGACCCGTGGGACCAGCGGTTCTGCATCGTGCCGGAGGGCGACCTGTTTCGGGCCATCCGCGAGGAGAAGGCGTCGGTGGTCACCGCCTCGATCGACACCTTCACCCAGAAGGGGATCCGGCTCGCCGACGGGACCGAGCTCGAGGCCGACATCGTGGTGACCGCGACCGGCCTGAACATGCTGGTGCTCGGCGGGCTGCAGTTCTTCGTCGACGGCGACGAGGTGAAGCTCCCGGAGACGGTCGGTTACAAGGGGATGATGTTCAGCGGGCTGCCGAACCTCGCCGCGTCCATCGGCTACACCAACGCGTCGTGGACGCTGAAGTGCGACCTGATCTGCGCGTACGTCTGCCGGCTGCTCACGCACATGGACGCCCACGGCTATCGGCAGGTCACGCCGATGTGGGACCAGCCGGACCTGCCCGAGGTGCCGTTCATCGACCTGCAGTCCGGGTACGTGCTGCGCTCGATCAAGGACTTCCCGAAGCAGGGTTCGCACGCCCCGTGGCGGGTGCACCAGAACTACCTGGCTGACCGCAAGATGCTGGGTACCGGGCCGGACGAGTACACCGGCCTGGAGTTCACGGCGCGATCTCTGGCGGCGGTCTCCTGACCGTCCGGGTGGAGCGGGACGGGCCGGTCACCACCGTCCTGCTGTCCCGCCCCGAGCGCCGCAACGCCGTCGATGGACCGACCGCCGCTGCGCTGGCCCAGGCGTTCCGGGACTTCGACGCCTCCGACGCATCCGTCGCGGTGCTGTCCGGAGAGGGCGGCGTGTTCTGCGCCGGCGCCGACCTGACAGCTGTCGGTACGGACAGGGGCAACCGCGTCGCGCCCGACGGCGACGGGCCGATGGGCGTCAGCCGGATGCGGCTGTCCAAGCCGGTCATCGCCGCGGTGTCCGGGCACGCGGTCGCCGGTGGCCTCGAGCTGGCGCTGTGGTGCGACCTGCGCGTCGCCGACGAGACCGCCATCTTCGGCGTCTTCTGCCGGCGCTGGGGCGTGCCGCTGGTGGACGGCGGGACCGTACGGCTGCCGCGGCTGATCGGGACGAGCCGGGCTCTCGACCTGGTTCTCACCGGCCGGCCCGTGGGCGCGGCCGAGGCGCTGGCCATCGGGCTGGCGAACCGGGTGGTGCCGGCAGGCGAGGCGCTGCCGGCCGCGCAGGAGCTGGCCCGGCAGCTGGCCGGCTTCCCGCAGGTGTGCCTGCGCAGCGACCGGCAGTCGGTGCTCGACGGCTTCGGGCTGAGCGAGGCCGACGCGCTGGCGCAGGAGTTCGCGCACGGGCAGGCGGCGCTCGGCTCGGAGACCGCATCGGGGGCGGCGCGTTTCGCGGCCGGTGAGGGTCGGCACGGCGCGTTCTAGATCCGACCTAGGTGCCACGTGGACATCCGGGGTGGTGACGCTTCCCTCTAGGGACAGCGTCATCTACGTGCAGCTGATCCGGCGGGGCGCGATGCCTGCAGGAGCTGGTGGGTCAGGCGCCGGCGTGGCTGTGACAGCCCGATGATCTCCACGGGGACGCGCCCGTGGTCCTTCGACAACTGCCACGAGGTGGATTGAGCCCAGTTCCCGAGCATCCCGTAGCGTTCGACATGTCGGCCGCCCGTTCCTGCCGTGGATACGCAAGCGGGAGCGGGCCGGTGGCGGCGGTAGGTATGCCGGCTACCGACAGCGCGCCGGTGCTCAGGCTCACCGTGTCGCGGCTGTGAGGGGCAGGGCGTGCCGGAGCCGCAGGCGAGCGCGTGTCCGTCTGCGGCGTCCGGGGCGGGCTGGTGACCGAGGGGTCAGAAGCCCTTGGGATGTCGTCGGAACTGCCAGCCGCCGCGGGTGATCCAGACATAGCTGCCGTCGGTGTCGCGGAGCACCGTGAAGACCGTGTGCTTGGCGCGGTGGTGGTGCCGGCACAGGCACTCGCCGTTGTCGGCGTCGGTGCCGCCGGCTGGCCAGGGGTTGCGGTGATCTTTGTCGGTACGCCGCGCCGGCCGGCCGCAGCCGGGGTAGACGCAGGTGCGATCGCGCGCCTCGAGGTAGCGCCTTAGCCGGGGTGGGAACCGGTAGCCGCTGCCGGCCAGGAACGTCGGTGGTGGCGGCGGTGTGGTCAGTCGTCGCGTGATCTCCGGCGTCAGCACCGACGGGCCAAGTGGCGTGGCCGGACGTGCGGATGGCTCCCGCGCCGGGGACGGCCGTACGGGCTCCTCCCGTGCGACCTGCTCGTCCGGTGCGGCTTCTTCGACTGGTGCGGCCTGCTCGTCCGGTGCGGCGGGCTGGTCCCGGTGGATGCGGAGGGGATCGCCGACTCCGACGACCTGGCCGTCCTGGTCGACTGCCGTCTGGCCGATCGTGTCGCAGTGGTTGAGCACGTCGCGAGCGGTGCCGGGCAGGATCGGTCCCAGGCCGGGAATGTCGGCCAGCTCCTGCTCACCGCCCAGGGTGACCGAGAGCGGCACGACGATCTCGGCCTGCCAGCTGCCGGCTTGCTTTCCGCCGGTGAGCAGGTCGACGAACAGGTCGAACTCGCGCGCCTCCCGCGCCCGGTCATCGCCCGTCTCGGCCTCCTCGGGCAGAGACGCTTCCAGGGCCGCCCGGACCGCCGCGATCTGCGCGGCCGGCCCCCGCCCGATGACGACCGCCTGCCCGTCGACGTCGCGGGAGAACCACACTCGGCGGCCGGCGGTGGCGACGCGGTGGCGCGCCTCGGCGGCGGCGCGGTCGACCTGAATGATCAACCGGGTCACCAGTTGGCCCAGCTCGCCCGGCGCCTCACCGCGATAGCGGGCCAGCATCACCAGCACCACCGCCTGCCGCTGCTCAACGGTCAGCTCGACCTTGTCCAGCTCCCGCAGCACCGACAGGGCATGCCGCTCCGTCAGCGTCCCGGCCTCGACCGTCTCCAGCAGCCCGGGCAGCTCAGCCAGCGCCAGGGCTTGCGCGACCAGGTTGCTGCCGGTCGTCGAGGTTGCTCCAATCGCGAGACCGACTTCGTCGCCGGCGAACTCCCGCTGCTCGCTGCCGGCCCGGTTGTAGGCCGCGACGATCTCGCGCATCATGCCCGCGAACGCCAGATCCTTGCTGCGCTGCCACCGGCCGATCGCATCCAGCTCGGCCATCGGAGTCGCGGTGAACAGCATCCCCGCGAAGCGCTCCCGCGAGTCCTCCACCAGGCCCGCAAGCTCCTCCGGCGACAGGGCCGTAGGCACCGGCCGCGACGACCAGTCGCGGACGGCAGCAGGAGTGTTGGGCATGGGTCGAGGTTAGAGCCAGGGTCCGACAGTTTTCCGCCGCCAATAGGCGCGAAAGCCCCTGCCGCACAAGGGAATTGGCGCGCCAGCGAGATGAGTCGACGGTTCGGTACATCTACAGGCGGGCCAGCGGGATGAGTCGACTGTTCGGCACATCTAGAGGCGGGCCAGCAGCCCCTGGCCGCTCGTGTACGTGCCCATCACGAGCCCTTCGTGCACGGGCAGGTGCAGGTCGCCGAAGCGCTCCAGCGCGAGCAGCGCGTCGCTCATCAGAAACAGCGCCCCGCCGGCCGCGACGTCCGCGCGGCCCGTGTCCGCGGCGGCCAGCGCCGTCGCGAGCAGCGCGGTGCTGTAGACGAGCACCGGGATGCGGTCCTTGCCGGTGCGCGGCCACAGGTAGGCGTTCAGGCCGGCCCAGGCGGCGAGGTACGGCAGGGCTCTGGCGGAGGTCACCGCACCGGCGGTGTGCGGGCGGAGGGCGGCGACCCAGGCGACGTGCCCCGCGAGGAAGGAACCGAGCCCGGCTTGGAACGCAGCGGATCCGCTGCCCAGCAGGGCGATGTCGCCGAGGCCGCCGAGGACGAGCGCACGCTGCACCGGCCGAGGCTTCCTGCGCAGCAGGGTCGGCATCAGCAGCGGCTTGGTCAGCCGGCGCAGCTGGTCGCGGCCGGTGGCGGCGAGGAGGGTGTCAGCGGCGGCGAGCAGCGCGTACATGCGCAAAACCCTGGCACACGGCGATCTTCCGTACGACCATCTGCCCGTGACGCCCGAGGTGGGGACCGAGCTCGTCGACCCGCTGGCCGGCGAGCAGCACGACCTCGGGGCGGGCGACGTGCTTCAGGTGCCAGCAGGTGCGCCGCACCAGATGTGCGCGACGTGGCGACGGTCGTCGTGTGGCGAACGACGCCGGCGCTGCGCACGGACGCGTTCCTTTGGCGACCTCTGACGAGCAGCGGCGGACAACGGCTTCGCGCCGAACCTGCTGGCGGCGTTCGCGGTGACGCAGCGGTACCTGGAGGAGTTCTGCCTCTGCTAGTACGGCAGGGGCTTGCCGGACGGAGTGCGCAGGTCGAGGGGCGCGTCCGCAGGACGGCGTACGGGCTTGGCGATCTGGATGCGCTGCACGGCGGCCTCCTGGGAACCTCGACCCTGGTGGTTCGTGCATCGGCCGTTCCCGGTCCGGCTTGAGAGAACCTACGTTCTGGGCATGACGCTCTCCTTCGCCGGCGCGGACGTGCCACGGCTCGGGTACGGCACCATGCGGCTCAGCGGGGCTCGCATCTTCGGCCCGCCGGCGGACCGGGACGAGGCCGTGCGGGTCGTGCGGCGCGCGGTGGAGCTGGGTGTACGGGTGATCGACACCGCCTGGTACTACGGGCCGTTCGCCGCGAACGAGGTGCTCTGCGAGGCGGTGCACCCGTACGAAGGCCTGGTCCTGGTCAGCAAGCTCGGCGGCGCCCGGCGCGAGGACGCGTCCTGGTACGCCGCGCTGACGCCGGAGGAGCTGCGCAGCGGGATCGAGCACGACCTGCGGACGCTGCGGGTCGACAGCGTGCCGGTCGTCCACCTGCGCTGGATGCCGGACGCGGCTGTGCCGTTCGAGGAGGTGCTGGGGGCGATGCTCGCGCTGCGGGACGCCGGCAAGCTGCAGCACATCGGGCTGTCCAACGTGACGGCGGAGCAGCTGGACGCGGCGCTGGCGGTGACGCCGGTGGTGTCGGTGTCGAACGCGTACAGCGTTCTCGACCGGACCGATGACGCCATGGTGGAGCGGTGTACGCGCGACGGCATCGCGTACCTGCCGTATTTCCCGCTCGGCGCGTCGCCGGTGCGCTCCGGCGCGGGATCCTCAGCCGCGCTCGCGGCGGTGGCCGCGCGGCACGAGGCAACGCCGGCGCAGGTGGCGCTGGCCTGGCTGTTGCAGCGCTCGCCGGTGCTGCTGCCGATCCCGGGGACCAGTTCGGTGGCGCACCTGGAGGAGAACCTGGCCGCGCCGTCGGTCGTGCTCACGCCGGAGGACGTGGCGGAGCTGGCGGGCTGAGCGGACGTTCTTTGGGTTCAGCGCTCGCGCAGCAGCTCGTGCTCGTCCAGCGCGGCGGGGAAGATGCTGCCGAGGACCGCGTCGCGGGGCACCTCCGCCTCGCCGCCGAGGGACGCGGCAAGGGCGTCGAGGCACTGCAGCGCGGCCCGCAGGACGCCGGTGCGGCCGGCGCGCTCCGCCAGCCGCTCGGGATCGGGCGCGCTGTCCTTCGGAACGTACGGCCCGAGGTCGACGGCGGCCGGGTCGTGGTCGTGCGCCTCGAGCAGGCCGGTGGCCAGTAGCCAGCGCGCCCCCCTGCTGCCGGTGGGAACGGAGCCGAGCAGGTCCGTCACCTGCGTCCGGCGCGTCACGTCGTCGACCTCGGGGTCGCACCGCACGAGCACCTGCGCCGTGGCGCAGACGAACCCGTCCAGCAGGTCGACGCCGGTGACGTCATCGGCGACGAGCTCGTCCAGCAGGTCGGTGACGGTCTCGGCGTCCAGGCCGGTGGCGTAGGCGGACAGGACGGCGACGGCAGCCGCCGCGGGGGCGACCGTGAGCCAGCTTCCCGGCCCGCGCCTGCTCCGGCGGAGCTTTATGGCCAGCTCGGTGCAGGCCCGGACAGTCGGCTCGTCGACGGCGGGCGCAGGCAGGACAGCCTTCGGACCGGCGAGCTTGCGGAGCGCGGCTGCGGTGTCCTGGAGCCACTGCTCGCCCAGAGGCCCCTCGGCCTGGATCCGGGCGACCAGCTCGGCGGCAGGCTCGCCGGTCGCGAGGCCGAGCCAGAGTGCCGCGAGGCGCACCTCCAGGACGTCGTCGACCATGAGCAGCCCCTGGAGGAGCTCCTCGTCCGTCAGGTCCGGCCCGTGCTCGGCCCGCCGGAGCCGGGCGACGACGTCGAGGGCTGCGCGTACGCCTTCGTCGCGGTCGGGCGCCGCGAGCAGGACGTCCATCGCGGTGCTCCGCCGCTCTGCCTCGGGCGCTGCCTCTAGGCGGGCGGGGAGGTCGGCGAGCAGGCGCAGGACCTCCGTCTCGAACGGCGCGGTCGTCTCGAGCACCTGCGCAACCACGGGTGGCGGTGCGGACGTGACAGCCGTCGTGAGCGCTGCGCACAGGCGGTCGCCGAGCTCGGCGGAGTGCTCGTGCGGTGCGAGGGTCAGGGCGCGCAGCAGCCGGGCCACGCTCTGCTCGGCGGCGAGATCGCCGCGGTACTGCCCGATCACGGCGTCGGCGAGCGTCTGGGCGGGGGAGCGGTCGCCGGCGCGGTGGTAAGCGTCGTCGTCGAGCAGCAGCCGGAGGTCCTCGTCGAGCCAGGGGGTGAGCCGTCCCCGCAAGGCCTCCGCGAGTTCGCCGACGGGCAGCTGCAGCTCGGCGGACAGCCGCTCGCAGTCGACCGGCTCGGCCCAGAACGTCTCGCCCGGCTCGGCGTCGACGACCGCCAGCAGGACCATGCGGCCCTCGTCGCCGGACTGGCCGGGCAGGGCGGCAACGAAGGGCGCGAGCGGCAGCTGCCAGGTCAGGGAGGTCTCGCCGGCGAGCGCCCGGACGGTGACGGTCATGGCACCCGGGCCGTCGGCGTGGACGTCGACGCGCGGTGGGCTTGCCAGCATCGCGTCGGCCACGCCGGGCGGCAGGAAGGTGTACAGGACGACCCCGGGCTCCAGCGTCGAGCCGGCATGCCCATGCAGGACCGTGCCGGCGGCGCACGCGTAGACGGGCGGGCTGAACTGCTCAGGCGCCGTCACAGCGGCTGCCCGCCGGTCCGCGCGCCGGGGCCGGCCAGCAGGGAGCCGGCCTGCACCGCCTTTACCAGCGGCAGCGGGAGGGGCAGCGCGATGGGTGGATGGCCGGTGACGCGCCGCGCCAGCTGGTCCAGGTCCAGCTGCTCGGGGCCGGCGATCTCCGCGGGGGCGCTCGAGGGGTTGAGCACGGCCTCGACCAGGACGTCGACGACGAAGTCCTCGGCGACCGGCTGCAGGCGGATCCCGCGCGGGGCGATGGCCCGGCTCGCCAGCCGGGGGGCGAGCATCGTGCGGACGAGGCTGTGGAACTGGGTAGCCCGCACCACGGTCCCGCCACCGCCGCGAACGAGCTCTTCGGCTGCCGTCTTGGCCCGGTAGTAGCCGAACGGCGTCCGGTCGCAGCCGACGATCGACAGGTAGACGACGTGCCCGCTCTCGGCGGCGGCGAGGACGTTGCGGGTGCCGTCGACCTCGCTGGGCGAGTGCCTGCGCGGGTTCGACGCGAGGTGGAAGACCAGGTCGGCGCCGGCCAGCGCGGGCCTCAGCGAGGCCGGATCGAGCACGTCGGCCACGACCTCGCCCGCACCGACGCGGCCGGCCTTGCGGGTCATCCCGCGCACGTCGTACCCGGCGTCGCGGAGGGCGGGCACGAGCCTGCTCCCGAGCGTGCCGGAGGCACCGGTGACGACGACGACGGACATGGCCGCGACAGTACGGCGCTGCCGCTGCGGGTCGCGCCGCTGTGGAGAAGTTCGCGGCTGTCCACAACCCTCCCGGCGCGGCACCGGACGACGTCGGCGACGCCGCACGGTCTCCGCATGACCTCTGCGCCCGCCCTTGTCAGCAGTCCCGCCGAAGTGGCGGCGCTCGTGCCGCACCTGGTCGGGTTCGTCCCCGAGGAGAGCCTGGTGCTTGCCTGTCTGCGTGGGCCGCGCCGACGCGTCGGGCTCACGATGCGGGTGGACCTGCCCGACGGCGTTGATGCTCCGGAGGCTGCGGCCGCGCTCGTCGCTCGCGTGGCGCACGAGCGGGCGACGGCGGCGCTGCTGGTCGTCTACACAGAGGGCGCCGACGGGCGGGACGCGCTGGTCGACGCGATCGACGAAGCGCTGGCGGATCAGGGCATCGCCCTGCAGGAGGCGCTTCTCGTACGCCGTGGTCGCTGGACGTCGTACCTGTGCGACGACGCCACCTGCTGCCCTGCCGACGGCACGCCGCTGGATCCGGCGCCCAGTGCCGCCCTGTCTCTCGTTCGGGCGGAGCAGGCGCTGGCGGGGCGGGCGGTGCTGCCGAGCCGCGCCGACCTGGTTGCCGCGCTCGCGCCGCCAGGAGCCTGCACCGGCGTCGCTGCGGCCGCCCAGGCGGTGACCCGAGAGGTGCGCACGCGAGGCCGGAAGGCGGTACGGGTCGCCGCCCTGGCGCAGTGGCGGGCAGCTGTCGCGGCAGCGACGGATCCGCGGGCGACGCCCGACGACCCGCGGCTGGCGGTTGCCCTGCAGGACGTCCTCGTCCGCGATGCGGTGCTGTCCTGGGCAGCCGACGACCCGGAGCCGCTGGGGCGGGTGCTGACCCGACTGTGCCGCTGCGTCGGCGCGCCGTTCGACGTCCCGGTCTGCACGCTCCTCGCTGTCACTGCCTGGCTCCAGGGGGACGGTGCGCTCGCCAACGTGGCACTGGACCGGGCGCTGGCGGGCGAGCCCACCTACTCGCTGGCGGTGCTGGTCCGCCAGGGGCTGGACCAGCAGGTGCGGCCGGCAGCGGTGCGCGCGTGGCTGCGGGCCGCGGGGGACGCATGCCCCGGTTAGGGTCGCCCGGTGCCTGCCGCTGTGGAGCCCGCGTTCCTCGCCCTGCCGCTGCGCGCTTGCGCCGACGCCGGCCTGACCGCCGCGACGGCCGCCGGTGCGTCTTTCGCCGATGTCCGCATCGAGCGCCTGCGCGGCCAGGACCTGACGATGCGCGACGCGCGGCTCGAGAACCTGCGCGACGACGTCACGATCGGGCTCGCCGTGCGGGTCGTCGTCGACGGGACCTGGGGTTTCGCGAGCGGCCCCGACGTGTCACCGGCGGAAGCGGAGCGGCTGGCCGGCGAGGCGGTCGCGATGGCGCGCGTGGCGCGGCCGCTCAACGCGGAGCCGGTCGAGCTGGCGGACGAGCCGGTCTACCCGGATGCGACGTGGGTGTCGGCGTACGAGATCGACCCCTTCGCTGTGGAGCCGGCCGAGAAGACGGCGCTGTTCGAGGGGTGGAGCCGCGAGCTGCTGAGGTCGGACGACGTGGACCACGTGGATGTCGGGCTCAAGCAGGTGCTGGAGAACAAGTTCTACGCCGACACCGCCGGCACGAGGACGACGCAGCAGCGGGTGCGCCTGCAGCCGCAGGTCCTCGCGACCCGCGTGGATCCGGGCGGCGGGTTCGAGACGATGCGGACGATCGCGCCGCCGGTGGGGCGCGGCTGGGAGTACCTCACGACCGGCTACGACTGGGCCGGCGAGCTCGGTCGCCTGCCGGAGCTGCTGGCCGAGAAGGCCAAGGCGAGCAGCGTCGAGCCCGGCCGCTACGACCTCGTGATCGACCCGAGCAACCTGTGGCTGACGATCCATGAGTCGATCGGGCACGCGACGGAGCTCGACCGCGCTCTCGGCTACGAGGCGGCGTATGCGGGCTCGTCGTTCGCGACGCTGGACCAGCTGGGGACGCTGCAGTACGGCTCCGGCGTCATGCAGGTCACCGGCGACCGGACCGTGGAGCACGGGCTCGCGACCATCGGGTACGACGACGAGGGCGTCCAGACCCAGCAGTGGGACATCGTCCGCAACGGGGTGCTCGTCGGCTACCAGCTCGACCGGCGGATGGCCCGGCAGAACGCGCAGGTGCTCGGCGTGACGCGGTCGAACGGCTGTGCGTACGCGGACTCGCCGGCGCACGTGCCGGTCCAGCGGATGGCGAACGTGTCGCTGCAGGCGGCAGCGGGCGGTCCGTCGACGGACGAGCTGATCAGCGGCGTCGCCCGTGGCATCTACGTGGTCGGCGACAAGAGCTGGTCGATCGACATGCAGCGCTACAACTTCCAGTTCACCGGGCAGCGGTTCTACGAGATCCGGGACGGCCGGCTCGTCGGCCAGCTGAAGGACGTGGCCTACCAGGCGACGACGACCGACTTCTGGGGCTCGATGGAGGCCGTCGGCGGACCGGAGACGTACGTGCTCGGCGGAGCGTTCAACTGCGGCAAGGCGCAACCGGGGCAGGTGGCGGCCGTCTCGCACGGCTGCCCGTCCGCGCTGTTCCGCCAGGTCAACGTGCTCAACGCGGCGCGGGAGGCGGGACGATGAGCGACGTCGTCGAGCGCGCTCTCGGCCTGTCGCGGGCGGACGGCTGCGTCGTCATCGTCCGCGAGAGCAGCAGTGTCGACCTGCGCTGGGCCAACAACACGCTCACCACCAACGGCTCCGGCCGCAGCCGGTCCGTCACCGTGATCAGCGTGATGGGCGAGTCGGTCGGCGTGCGCAGCGCGTCCGTCGTCGACGACCTGGAGGCGCTGGTACGGGCGAGCGAGCAGGCGGCGCGCGAGGCCGGTCCGGCGGAGGACGCCGGGCCACTGGTCGAGGGCGGCGCAGCGGCGGACTTCTCTGATGTCGCGGAGACCTGCACGACCGCGGTGTTCGAGCGGTTCGCGCGCGAGCTCGGGGACAGCTTCGAGGCGGCGCGCGGCGGTGGGCGGCGGCTGTTCGGCTACGCGACGCACGACATCACCACCACCTGGCTCGGCGCCTCCACGGGCCTCCGGCTGCGGCACGTGCAGCCGACGGGGTACGTCGAGCTCACCGGCAAGACCGACCGGCCCGGCGGGTCGACCTGGGTCGGGCAGCACACCGTCGACTGGTCCGACATCCAGGTGCCTGAGCTCGACGCGGAGGTGCAGCGGCGGCTCGGGTGGGCGGCGCGGTCGGTGGACCTGCCGGCCGGTCGCTACGACACCATCCTGCCGCCCAGCGCTGTGGCAGACCTGATGGTCTACCTGTACTGGACGGCCACGGGCCGTGACGCTGCAGAGGGGCGCAGCGTCTTCTCGCGGCCCGGCGGGGGCACGCGCGTCGGGGAGCAGGTAGGCCCGGCCGCGCTGCGGATGTGGTCGGACCCCACGGACCGTACGCTGCCGACCTTGCCGTTCATGGTCGCGACCGGGTCGTCCTCCACGGCCAGCATCTTCGACAACGGGCTGGCACTGCCGGCGTCGGACTGGGTCGTGGACGGCGCGCTGTCGGCGCTGGTGCAGACACGCGCGACCGCGCGACAGGTCGGCGTACCGGTGACGCCCCTCGTCGACAACCTGCTGCTCGACGCGGGCGGGACGAGGACGACAGAAGAGATGGTCGCGTCGACCGAGCGCGGGCTGCTGCTGACCTGCCTCTGGTACATCCGGGTCGTCGATCCCGAGACGCTGCTGCTGACCGGGTTGACGCGCGACGGCGTGTACCTCGTCGAAGGCGGCGAGGTGACCGGCGTGGTCAACAACTTCCGCTTCAACGAGAGCCCGCTGGACCTGCTCGGGCGGCTGTCGGAGGTCGGCGCGTCCGTGCCCACGCTGCCGCGTGAGTGGAGCGACTACTTCACGTGGGTCAGGATGCCTGCCGTACGCGTCCCGGACTTCAACATGTCGTCGGTGTCGCAGGCGAGCTAGAGGCCCGCCGCCTCGGCGAGCGCGTCCAGCTCCTCGCCGCTCGTGACCGCGCGCAGGTGCAGGACGACCTGGTCCCACTCTCCGGCGGCCAGCAGCTCTGCGGCGCCTGCGCGCGCCGGGTCGTCGAAGGGGGCGGCGTCCACGAGGCGCTGCAGCCGCTCCACGTACGGGCGGCGCAGCTCGTCCAGCGGGTTGGTCACCACGCCCTCGCCGGTTACCGGGTAGGAGCTCTGCACGTGTCCGAGCTCCGTGACGATGACCCGCAGGTCGACGCCGTCGCGGACCCCCCAGGCGCGGAAGGTGCCGTCGGGCTGTTGCACGGCACCGTCAGGCTCGGTCGCGACGGACATGGTGTGGTCGATGGCCGCGTCATCGGACCAGCGCGCTGGGAACTCCGACTTACCGGGGATGCCGCGCCCCGGCCCGTGGCCGCCACCCTTCAGCGGGTGGAGGACCGGCTGCGGGGGGCGCGTACGCCGCTCCGGCCGGGCCCGCTCGAGAACGGACGTCGGCATGATCTCGTCCCAGTCGCACTCGAGGGCCGCCGCGATCTGCCAGACCCGGGCGTGAGTGGCCTCAGGGAGTACCACGGTGCCCAGGGCGTCGTCGTACAGGACGGCGTAGATCGCAACGGACGGTTCGTTCCAGATCATCAGCTCGTCCTTCAGACCGGATCCGGCGAACTCGGCCGGGTCCGACGACCGGACTATGTCTTCCAGCTCCTGCACCAGGGCCACGTACTCGTCGTCCGTCACGTTTTCGCGCCCGGGTTCTGAACGACGCCTTTGCCGCCGGGCAGCGGGTAGGCGGTCCACACGTGGCCGTCGGCGCGCACGACAACGCGCACAGTCACCCCGTCATGACGGGCAAGGGCCACGAACTTTCCGAAGCTCGGTTCCACCCGGTCGGGCCGCATCGCCGTTTGCATCACACGCCTGATGATGTCGTCATCCGTCCAGTCAGCCGGGAACTCGGTCTTCCCCGCTTTGCCTACGCCGGGTCTGTGCCCGCCGCCCTTGTTCGGCCCGTCACCGTCCAGGATGTGCCGGCGGCGGTCGGGTCGCAGATCCGCGATGTGCCTCGGGAACGCGTCGGGAAGCCGCAGCCGGCAGCGCCCCCGACTCCACCACCAGCGTTCGCACGTCCCCAGCCTGCCCAAGAACCCGCCGTCGCGGAGCTGCCTGTGGACAACCTGCCGGTCGTCCACATCGTCCACCCGGCGCCGCCGCTCAAGGCCGCACCGCGGCACGGTGCGACCATGCACCGAGAGCACCCGGAGGCGCCATGGCTGTGGTCCTGCCCGAGTACGAGGGCGAGTGGACGTGGGAGGAGTTCGTCCTGCTCGAGTCCGAGACGGGCGAGCGCTTCGAGCTCGTGGACGGGGCGCTGCTGGTGAGCCCACCGCCGGGCAACCTCCACATGGCGATCTCGCGACGCCTGTTCCGCCAGCTGGACGCGCAGTGCGCCCCGCCTCTCGAGGCAGCCTTCGAGGTGGCGGTGCGCATCGGTCGATCGGCGCGCGTCCCGGACCTGGCTGTCGTACGAGCCGACGCCCCCGTCGGCCACGGGATCGGCTATGCGCCGGAGCACCTCGTGCTCGCTGTCGAGATCGTCAGCCCCAGCAGCCACACGAACGACCGCCTGGTGAAGCCCGCGGAGTACGCAGCGGCCGGCATCCCGAGCTACTGGCGTGTCGAGACCGACGGGTCGGTCGAGCTCGTCTCGATGCACCTGGTGGGCGGCGTCTACGCCGAGCAGCTGCGGGCGACCTCGGGCGTCGTCCAGATCGGCGACTGGCGGATCGACGTGGACGCCCTTATGTCCCAGTGAGCACGGATCCACGAGGGGGAACAAGTTGAGGGCTCAACGGCTTGTACGAGGTACCACCTTCCAAGGAGTGCCTTTCATGACCGTCCTCGTTCTCACCGGGTCCGCCCGCTCCGGCTCGTTCACCCGCGCTCTGGGTGCCCAGATCGCCGACGCCACCGGCGGGAGCCTCGCCACCGGCCTCACCGAGCTGCCGTACTTCGACCAGGACCTCGAGGCGACGCCGCCCGCCGTCGTCGAAGAGCTGCGCGCGCAGGTCGCCGCGGCTGACGCGCTCGTGGTTGTCACGCCGGAGTACAACGGGACCATCAGCGGCCTGCTCGGCAACGCGATCGACTGGCTGTCCCGCCCGTACGCGGGCGGTCCGTCCGTGCTGCGCGACAAGCCCACGGTCGCGGTCGCGGCCAGCCCCGGCCCTGTCGGCGGTGTGCGCGCCCTCGTGTCGCTGCGTACCGTCCTGGGCAACGCGGGTGTGGAGCTGCTGGACACGACGCTCAGCGTCGGCGAGGTGCACACGCAGCTGGCCGACGACGGCCTGCAGCTCGACGAGCTGGTCGCGGCACTGACGCCGGCCCGCCAGGCCGCTTAGTGCAGGACGAGCGGCTGAGCACCGAGCGGGCGGCAACGGTCGCCCAGCTCACCGGGCTCCGCCGTGACTTCGCCGGGATGGTGGACGCCTCCGAGGCGTCGAACGCCGACGACGAGCACGACCCGGAGGGAGCCACGATCGGCTTCGAGCGGGCGCAGCTCGCCGTGCTCATCGCGCAGGCCGAGCAGCGACTCGCCGACCTGGACGGAGCCCTGGAGCAGGTACGCGCCGGCAGCTACGGCACCTGCGCGGTGTGCGGCGGCCCGATCGCGGCCGCACGCCTCGAGGCGAGACCGCAGGCGCGCACCTGCATCGGCTGCGCCTCCTAGACGCCGGCCGCGAGCGACCGGACCAGCCGGAGCTCGGCGACGCCGAACGCCAGCGTGGCCGCGCCCACGACCAGCAGCACCTCGGTGCCGGTGCCGGGCAGGTCGCGGAACACGAGCACCGCAGTCGTTGCTGCGACCCACGCGAGCGCCAGCTCGGCGACGACCGTCCCGGCCAGCCGGAGCCGCTGGCCGGACCAACGTGAGGCGACGGCGAGGTCGGCGGCGACCAGCAGGAGCACCGCGCCGACGACGCGCGGCAGCCAGCCGGGCACGTCCCCGTACAGCGATGCGGAGCTCTCCAGCGCGAAGATGCCGACGAGGCCGGTGACGACGGCATCGGCGCGCAGCACGGTGCGCAGTCGGTCCTCGGTGGTGGTGGAGCGGGCAGTGGTGACAGCGGTCATGACGTCCTCCTGAAGTGGTTGGTGGGGGGAGGACACCCCGCGTCGGTGCGCGCTGTCGATGACGTCAGAGGTCATGGCCCTGGCGCACCCGCCGTGGCACGGTGCGGGCATGACGGCAGCCCTGGACACCCGTGCCGGCGTCGGCGACCTGCTGCGCGCGTGGCGGGTTCGGCGCCGGCTCAGCCAGCTGGACCTCGCCTGTCTCGCCGACGTGTCCACGCGGCACCTGAGCTATGTCGAGACCGGCCGGGCGCGACCGAGCCGCGGTTTCCTGCTGCACCTCGCCGACCATCTCGACGTGCCGCTGCGCGGCCGCAATGACCTCCTGGTCGCCGCCGGCTACGCACCCGTGTTCGGCGAGACGGCGCTGGACGAGCCGGAGATGGCAAGCGTCCGGCACGCTCTGGACCTCGTGCTCGCGCACCACGACCCGTACCCGGCGATCGTCGTCGACCGCCTCTGGGACCTCGTCCTGGCCAACGACGGCGCCGCCCTGCTGCTCGAGGACGTCGCGTCCGAGCTGCTGTCCGCGCCGGTCAACGTGCTGCGGCTGAGCCTGCACCCGGGCGGCTTCGGCAGCCGGATCGCCGACTTCGCGACCTTCAGCGGGCACCTGCTCGGCCGGCTGCGACGGCAGGTCGCGATGACCGGCGACGAGCACCTCGCGGCGTTGTACGAGGAGCTGGTGACCTACTCCGGCGTCGAGACGGTCGAGCCGTGGACCGAGCACCCGGGCGTGGTCCTCCCGGTCCGCGTGCACACCAGCCGCGGCGTGCTGAGCTTCTTCACGACGCTCGCGACCTTCGGCACTGCGTCGGACGTGACGCTGGCCGAGCTGGCGGTCGAGCAGTTCTTCCCGGCCGACGAGGCGACCCGGCAGGCGCTCAGCCGCTGAGCGGCCCGACGGAGACGATCTGCAGCACCGCAGCGCCGGCCGCGTCGGAGGCCCGCAGGTCTACTACTGCGCTGATGCCCCAGTCGTGGTCGTCCTCCGGGTCGTCGAAGGTCTGCCGGACCTCCCACACGTCCGGCTTCTCGACGATCCGCAGCAGCGCCGGCCCGCGCGCGTCCGGCCCGGTACCCATCGGCCCGCCGTACTCGTGAAAGAACTCCTCGACCGGCGTCTTCCAGTCCAGCTCGCCATCCAGCTCGCGCAGCAGGTCGTAGCGCCGGATCGCGGCGAGCTCCACCCGCCGGAACAGCTGGTTGCGCACCAGCACCGTGAACGCGCGCCGGTTGGCCGTGACCGGCGGCGGGGCGGTGTCGACAGGAGCAGCCTCGACCACTGCCGCCGGGTTGCGCAGCGCCTCCCACTCGTCCAGCAGCGACGAGTCGACCTGCCGCACGAGCTCGCCGAGCCACTCGGTTAGGTCGACGAGCTCGTCGGTGCGCAACGCGTCCGGCACCGTGCGGTCCAACGCCTTGTACGCGTCGGCGAGGTAGCGCAGCACCAGCCCCTCGGAGCGCGCGAGCCCGTAGTAGCCGACGTACTCGACGAAGTTCATGGCCCGCTCGTACATGTCTCGCGCCACCGACTTCGGCCGCAGCGGGTGGTCGCCGATCCACGGCTGCCCCGCACGGAACGTCTCGTACGCGCCTTCCAGCAGCTCCTCGAGCGGCTTGGGGTACGACACCTCCTCGAGCAGCTCCATCCGCTCCTCGTACTCGATCCCCTCGGCCTTCATCTGCCCGACCGCCTCGCCCTTCGCCTTGCTCCGCTGGGCGGCGAGCACCTGCCGCGGGTCCTCGAGTGTCGCCTCCAGGACCGACAGCGCGTCCAGCGCGAAGGACGGCGACTCCCGGTCCAGCAGCGACAGCGCGGCGATCGCGAACGGCGACAGCGGCTGGTTCAGCGCGAAGTCGGGCTGCAGCTCGACCGTGAGCCGCAGGTTGTCGTCAGGGTCGCGCTCCACGATCTCGGAGGTCTCGAGCCCCTCGAGGATCTCCAGCGCCTGCGCTACGAGCCGCTCCTTCGCCTCCTCGCTCCCGTGGCTGCGGCCGATGAGCTCCCGCAGGGCGGCGCTGCCGTCGCCCGAGCGCTGCAGGACATTGAGCACCATCGAGTGCGAGATCCCGAACGAGGACGTCAGCGTTTCCGGGGAGGCGCCGACGAGCCGGGTGTGGGTCTGCTCGTTCCACGACACGAAGCCCTCCGGCGGCTTCTTGCGCTCGACCTTGCGGAGCTTCTTCGGGTCGTCGCCGGCCTTCGCGACCCGCTTGGCGTTCTCGACGTCGTGCTCGGGCGCCTGCACGACCACGTTGCCCACCGTGTCGAAGCCGGCCCGCCCGGCCCGGCCGGCGATCTGGTGGAACTCGCGCGCCTTCAGGGTCCGCTGCGACACGCCGTCGTACTTCGCCAGGGCCGTGAACAGCACCGTGCGGATCGGGACGTTGATGCCGACGCCGAGGGTGTCGGTCCCGCAGATCACCTTGAGCAGCCCGGCCTGCGCGAGCAGCTCGACGAGCCGGCGGTACTTCGGCAGCATCCCTGCGTGGTGCACGCCTATGCCATGGCGCACGAGCCTCGACAGCGACGGACCGAAGCCCGCGGTGAAGCGGAAACCGCCTATCAGCTCCGCGATCCGGTCCTTCTCCTCGCGCGTGCAGACGTTGATGCTCATCAGCGCCTGGGCCCGCTCGACCGCCGCCTGCTGGGTGAAGTGCACGACGTAGACCGGCGCGCCGTGCGTACCGAGCAGCTCCTCGAGCGTCTCGTGCAACGGCGTCAAGACGTACGAGAAGTACAGGGGCACCGGGCGCTCGACGCCGCTGACGACGGTCGTGCCGCGGCCGGTCCGCTCCGTGAGCTCCTTCTCGAACCGGGTGACGTCGCCGAGGGTCGCTGACATCAGCAGGAACTGCGCGCGGGGCAGCTCGAGCAGCGGCACCTGCCAGGCCCAGCCGCGGTCGGGCTCGGCGTAGAAGTGGAACTCGTCCATGACGACGATCCCCGCGTCGGTGTCCGCGCCCGCGCGCAATGCCAGATTGGCCAGGATCTCGGCCGTGCAGCAGATGATGGGCGCACCGGCGTTGACGGCGGCGTCGCCCGTCATCATCCCGACGTTGTGCGCGCCGAACATCTCGATCAGCGCGAAGAACTTCTCCGACACCAGCGCCTTGATCGGAGCCGTGTAGAAGCTGCGCTCCTTGCGGGCCAGCGCGGCGAAGTGCGCGCCGACGGCGACGAGGCTCTTGCCCGAGCCGGTCGGCGTGGCGAGGACGACGTTCTCGCCGAGGAAGACCGACAGCAGCGCCTCCTCCTGCGCGGGGTACAGCGCGAGTCCGCGGTCCCCGGCCCAGGTGGTGAAGGCCTCCAGCAGGGCGTCGGCGTCCGCGTCGGGAGGCAGCAGGTCGGCGAGGTTCATGGCTGGCGTAGCGTATAGCAGGAGCGCTATGCTGTCGGTATGGGATCAGACCTGGTGCGCGAGGCGAGGCGGCGAGCCGGGCTGACCCAGCGCGAGCTGGCCGAGCGGGCCGGCACCACCCAGTCCGCGATCGCCCGGCTGGAGAGCGGCAAGACGTCGCCGTCGTTCGACACCGTCCGGCGGCTGCTGCGGCTCTGCGGCTTCAACCTGCTGGTCGCGCTGGACCCGTACGACGACTCGGACCTGGCCCAGGCGAAGGCTCGTCTCTCGCGGAGTCCGGACGAGCGGCTGCGTGAGAACGACGCCGGACTCGCGTTTGCCCGCGAGCTGCAGGGTGCCTTTGCGAGGTCCCGTGCCTGAGTTCGACGGCGCGGCGATCATCGCCGCCCTGGAGCGGCAGGAGGTGCGCTTCCTGGTCATCGGCGGGTTCGCGGCGATCGTGCACGGCTCGCCGTTGCTGACCAACGACGTGGACGTCGTCCCCGACGACGAGCGCGACAACCTGACCCGGCTGTCCGCGGCACTCACGGAGCTGGACGCGAAGATCCGCGCCGCCGAGCTCGACGAGCCGCTCCCGTTCAACCACGACGCGACGTCGCTGGCCGCCGGCCGGATCTGGAACCTCACGACCAAGCACGGCGACCTGGACATCACCTTCACGCCGTCAGGCACGCGCGGGTACCACGACCTCAAGCGCGACGCGGTGGAAGTCGTGCTGCGGGGCACGACCGTTCGGCTCGCCTCGCTGGCCGACATCGTCCGCAGCAAGGAGGCAGCCGGACGGGACAAGGACCGTCGGGCGCTGCCGGTGCTGCGCGAGCTGCTCGCGCTGCAACGCCGCGGCTGACAGACTTCGCCCGTGCTGGTGACGGAGCTGGACCTGCCGACGTACGACCACCTCGACGGCGTCACCGGGCCGCGGTTCCACGCGCTGCTCGACGAGGTGGCGTCGCAGAGCTGGCTGGGACGCGGCGCCACCGGACTGGCGGTGTTCGACCGTGGGACGTGCAACGCGCTGCTGCGCGACCGCAGGTTCGCGTTCCCGGCGCTGGAGCTGCTGCAGCTGCAGGGCGTGACGTCGGGGCCGATCTGGGACCGGACCGTCGACGGGCTCATGGTGCAGAGCGGCGACGCGCACGCCCGACTGCGGCGGCTGCTCATGCCCGCGTTCACACCCCGCGCGACCGAGCGCTTGCGGCCGCGCCTGCGCGAGCTGATCGAGGCGCTGTGGGCACCGGCGGCCGCTGCGGGGGAGTGCGAGTTCGTGTCGACGCTGGCCGAGCCGCTGCCGTCGCAGGCGATCGCCGAGCTGCTCGACGTACCCGGTGACGCACCCGACCTCGCACGGTGGTCGGTGCTGCTGCAGGAGGTCTTCAAGTTCCGCCTGGACGAGACGGGTCCGGCGGTCGAGCAGGCGTACGCCGAAGTGCGCGCGTACGTCTTCGACAAGCTCGCGCAGCGCCGGGCGGCGCCGGGGGACGACCTCATCAGCGTCATCGGCAAGACCGACCTCACCGACGACGAGTGCGTCACCCTCGTGTGCTCGGTCATCTCCGGCGGCACCGACACGACGCAGGCGCAGCTGGCGCACGGGATGCGGCTGTTCGCCGAGCACCCCGAGCAGTGGAAGCTGCTCGCCGACGACCCGTCGCTCGCGCCGCAGGCGGTGGAGGAGGTGCTGCGGTACGAGCCGATCACGCCGTTCACCGCGCGGATCGCGACCGAGGACGTCGAGGTGCGTGACGTCGTCTTCCCCGAGGACACGGTGGTGTTCCTCTGCGCGGCGACGGCCAACCGCGATCCGGCGGTGTTCGACGAGCCGCAGGTGTTCGACATCGCGAAGCCGCGGGAGGCGGCGCCGCTGACGTTCGGCTTCGGGGCGCACTTCTGCATCGGGGCGAGCCTCGCGCGGGCGGAGCTGGTGGAGACGTTCACGTACCTCGCGCCTCGGGTGCGCGACCTGCGCGTCGACGGCGACGTGCTGCTCGGCTCGCCGACCGGGATCTACGCGGTGGAGCAGCTGCCCCTCGCCTTCACGTCCGTCTGAGGGTGCTCGCGGTATCGCGGCCGCCACTGGTCCCCGAGCTGCAGCTGCACCTCGCCGACGACATCGAGCAGCTGTGGCAGGAGCTCGGTACGCCGGCGCCGCCGTTCTGGGCGTTCGCGTGGCTCGGTGGGCAGGCGGTGGCGCGGTACGTCCTGGACCAGCCCGTGAGCGTGGCCGGGCTGCGGGTGCTCGACCTCGCCACCGGCTCCGGGCTGGTCGCGCTGGCTGCCGCCAAGGCGGGCGCCGCTTCCGTACTGGCCGTCGACGTGGACCCGCTGGCGGGGCCGGCCGTCCAGCGCAACGCCGCGCTCAACGGGCTGTCCGTCGAGGTGCTGCTGCAGGACCTTCTCGACGACGAGCCGCCGGACGTGGACGTCGTCCTCGCCGGCGACGTCTGCTACGACCGGGAGATGACTCCGCGCGTGCTCGCCTGGCTGGGCCGCAGCGAGGCGCGGGTCATGCTCGGCGACCCGGGCCGCGCCTACCTGCCGCAGGCCGGCTTCGTGGAGGTGGCGGCGTACGTCGTCCCGACGACGCGGGCGCTCGAGGGGGTGACGGTGAAGCGGACGAGGGTGCTCACCCCAGCACCTCGGTGATCGTCACGTTGCCGTACTGGTTCAGCATGTGCTCGGTCGCGTCCAGCCGGTGCGCCGGGCAGGTCGCCATGGCGGTGCTGTCGGCCGGCACGCAGACGGACTCGCGCGTGCTGCTCAGCTCCCACGCCGCGTGCTCGCCGCAGTCGTCGCACAGGCGGGTCACAGCACCTCCTCGAGCCGGCGTACGAAGGCGACCTGCGCCGGCATCAGCTTGACGGCCGCCTCGGCAGGACTGAACCACTGGACGCGGTCGATCTCGGGGAAGCTCTGCACGCGTCCCCGCCACGTCATCTCGAACGTGCCGGGATCGATCGCGTCCACGTCGAGGTCGCCCTCGACCGCCCAGGCCGTCACGACCTTGCCGCTCTTCTGGGTGATATCACCGAGGGGTACGGCAGGAGCGGCCGGCGGTGCGATGCCGGTCTCCTCGGTGAACTCGCGGTAGGCCGCGGCGAGCGGTTCCTCGCCCGGATCGAGCTCGCCCTTCGGCAGGGTCCAGTGCCCGTCGTCTTTGCGGGTGAACAGCGGCCCGCCAGGGTGCGCGAGCAGCACCTGCAGGCCAGGGCTCCGGCGCCAGAGCAGGATCCCGGCGCTGCGCTTGGGCATCTCAGTCCAGCGGAGAGGTCGTCTCGGCGACGAGCAGCTCGGTCGGCGCGTTGTGCACGGCCGGGATGCGCCCCAGGCGCCCGGCGTTGAAGTCCTCGAACGCCTGCCGTACCTCAGCCTCGGTGTTCATCACGAACGGGCCGGCCCACGCGACCGGCTCGCGGATCGGCCGGCCGCCGAGCAGCAGCAGCTCCATCGTCCCGGAGCCGCTCTGCGAGCCGGTGCTCGCCGCGACCGTCAGGGCGTCTCCCGGGCCGAACACCGTCAGCTGCCCGGTCTGCACCGGGCGCTGCTCGACCCCGACGGTGCCGCGCCCGTTGAGGACGTAGACCAGGCAGTTGTGCTCGGTCGGCCACGGCAGGACGAGCTGCGCGCCAGGGTCGACGCTGGCGTGCACCATGGTCATCGGCGTGTACGTCGAACCCGGGCCTGCGGTGCCGCCGAGGTCGCCGGCGATGAGACGGAGCAGCGCTCCGGCGTCGGTGCTTGCCAGGAGCTTCACCTGCTCCCCGGACAGGTCCTGGTAGCGCGGGTCGACCCACTTCTGCGCGCCGGGCAGGTTGACCCACAGCTGCAGGCCGTGGAAGCGGCCGCCCGCGGCCACGATCTCCTCAGGTG
>JBHENF010000132.1:0-5085 GCA_046262175.1 Mycobacteriales bacterium | reverse complement strand
GTTCGAGGCCGGGCCCAACCGCACCAGCGTCGTCGCGCGCATGGAGGGTACGGACAGCAGCCGGCCGCCGCTGCTGATCCACGGGCACCTCGATGTCGTCCCGGCCGAACCCAAGGAGTGGACGTACGACCCGTTCGCGGCCGAGGTGGCGGACGGCTGCATCTGGGGCCGCGGCGCCGTCGACATGAAAGACATGGACGCGATGGTCCTGGCCGTCGTCCGCGACCGCATGCAGACGGGCCGTCGCCCGGAGCGCGACATCGTCCTCGCGTTCGTCGCGGACGAGGAGGCCGGCGGCGTCTACGGGGCGCAGTGGCTGGTCGAGAACCAGCCCGACCTGTTCGCCGACTGCACCGAGGGGATCAGCGAGGTCGGCGGTTTCAGCCTGAGCGTCGACGACGACACGCGGCTGTACCTGATCGAGACCGCGCAGAAAGGCATGGCGTGGATCCGGCTGACCGCCACCGGCACGGCCGGTCACGGCAGCATGATCAACGAGGACAACGCCGTCACCGCGCTGTGCGAGGCGGTCGCGCGGCTCGGCCGCTACGACTTCCCGATCCACATCACGAAGACGGTGCGCGCGTTCCTCGACGAGGTGGGTAGCGCGTTCGGGATCGAGCTCGACGCC
Source organism: Mycobacteriales bacterium (assembly GCA_046262175.1). Classification (GTDB taxonomy): domain Bacteria; phylum Actinomycetota; class Actinomycetes; order Mycobacteriales; family SCTD01; genus RYN-124. The sequence goes on along the minus strand of JBHENF010000132.1, from coordinate 4,454 downwards.
GACGACATCGAGACCACGATCGCTCAGCTCGGCCCGCTGGCTCGCATCGTCGGCGCCACGATCCGCAACACGGCCAATCCGACGATGCTCGATGCCGGCTACAAGCACAACGTCATCCCCGGCCGGGCGCACGCGATGGTGGACGGGCGCTTCCTGCCGGGCTTCGAGGAGGAGTGGGAGCGCGAGCTCGACGCGGTGCTCGGAAGCGGGATCACGCGCGAGTACGTCCACTACGACATCGCGCTCGAGACCGAGTTCGAGGGCGCGCTCGTGGACGCCATGAGCAACGCGCTCAAGGCCGAGGACCCGGGAGCGCGCGCCGTCCCGTACACGCTGTCCGGCGGCACGGACGCCAAGTCGTTCAGTCGCCTGGGCATCCGCGGGTTCGGGTTCAGCCCGCTGCGGCTGCCCGCCGACCTCGACTTCTCGGGCATGTTCCACGGCGTCGACGAGCGGGTGCCGCTCGACAGCCTGCGGTTCGGCACGCGCGTGCTCGACCGCTTCCTCGACCACGCCTGACCCCCGGGCTCGGGGTCCTGGAGCGATGCGCGGCCGCTAGTAGATCGGTTTCGGTGGCTGCGTCAGGGCGGGGCAGCCGGCCTGGATGGCCGTCCGCGTCGGCCAGCTGACCGGGTCCGCTGCCGGCAGCGGAGTCGCCTTGTCGTTCCTGTACGCACCGCCCGACCACGTGCCCCAGATGTGCTGGCGGCAGAACGAGTCGACCCGGAACCACTCGGTCTCGCCCGCCGGCCGAGCTTGCGCTTTGGCGGTCCCCAGAGCCGGCCCGACGACGCGCTTCACGTCCTCACTCACGCCGTCGCCGCTGCGGTTGAGCGTGCCGCGGAACGTGCCGTACCCCTCGGCAGCCCACCGGCTGTCCGCGACCGCCGGCGTCTGCGCAGCCCCCGCCAGCCCGTCGGTGAAGCCTCCGGCGGTCGGCCGAGCCGCCGTGAACAGCCGCTGGCGGAGCTCGCCCGCGGTCAGGACGCCGTCCTTGAGCTCGCAGCTCGCGCAGCGGACCGGCCCGCCCTTCGCGATGACGCCGCCGGCCTGCACGCGCGAGCTGCCCGGGAGGGCCCGGCGCAGCTGCCACAGCGACTGCGCGTACGTCCCGGCGACCTGCGGCGTCGCGTTGGACGTGCCGCCGAACTTGGCGCCGTTGCTCACGGTCGTGCTGTCGTAGGCGGACGGGTACCCGGTGCCGATGCCCGCGACGTCGGCGGGCTTGCCGGTGCCGGTGTAGTCCTTGCCGTTCGGGTCGGTCGCGCCGACGGTGACGACCCAGTCCGGGCCCTCCTGTGACGACGTCAGCGTCGAGTTCGGCACGGTGAACGCGTTCTCGAGCCCGTTGCCGGCGGAGAAGAAGACGGTCTGCCCCCGCTCGGACGCGACCTTCTCGGTGGCGATGTCGGTGCCGTTGTAGACGCGGTCTCGTACGGCGACACCCGCGGAGAACCCGTACGAGTTGCTGATCGCGTCGATCCACGGCTGCTTCATCGCCCAGGTGAGCGCGCGCTCTGCCGAGGACTGGTCGGTGTACTGGATGAACACCAGCAGGCACTGCGGGCAGGCGCCGTGCAGGTTGCCGACGGCCACGCTGGACGTGCCCATCCCGTGCTCCGAGCCGCCCGAGCCGTAGATGGTCCCAGCGTCACCGAACGCCGCTCGATCCACGGGCCGGTCGCCGTCCTCGACCCCGAAGGTCAGCGCGCCGATCACCTTCGTGCCGGGGATCCAGCGGTAGTTGACGCCCTTGCTGCCGCTTTCCTTCACCGACGCCCACTGCTCCTTGTCGGCGTCGTGCAGCTTGTCCATGTTCGTCGAGCTCTCACTGTCGAGCGTCAGCTTCAGCGGCGAGTACGAGGCGAAGGCGGACGGCTTCGGGAAGCCCGGCAGCCACGTGTCCGGGGCCTTCGTCAGCGGCAGGCCGGCCGCCTCGGCCGGCAGGTAGTCCGCGAGGAAGTCCTGGTGGTACGGGGAGAACCCGCTGTCGATCACCGCGATGACCGTCGCGTCCCCCGCAGCGGCGGCGGGCGCGGCCGCGTCTGCGTGCAGCACCGCGAGCGGAGACAGCAGGGCGGCAGCCACGGACAGGGCGAGGAAGGGGCGGGACAGGCGCATGCTGACGGGTTCGACGCCCGGCGGCGCAGTCCTGCTGTCAGCTGGGCATCGGGGGGAGCGGTTCGCGCCGCAGCCGCCGGCGCACGGTCACCTTGCGGCGCCCGTCCGACCAGATCTGGTGCTTGGTGAGCTCCCAGTCGCCGTACTCGGCATGGATGACGAGCAGGTCGCGCGTCTGCTCGCGCGTCGCTCCCGGGGGCACTGTCACGGCCCGGTACTCGTACTCCGCCACCCCTGCAGTGTGCCCGACCTACAGCGACTGCACCGCATCCCGCAGCAGGTCGGCCAGCCGGGTGCGGCGCGGGCGGGCGCCGATGTCGTGCACCGCGCGGGCGAGAGCCGCTCCAGCCGCGTGCACGACGGACAGGTGCCGCTGCGCGCGGGTGAAGGCGGTGTAGACGAGCGGGCGGGACAGCAGGCCGCCGGCCTCGGCCGGGATCACCGCGACGACGGCCGCGAACTCCGATCCCTGCGCGCGGTGCACCGTCACGGCCCAGCCGTGCTTGAGGTCGACCAGCGACTTCGGCGCGAGCGTCACCGCGCCGGCGCCCGCGAACGACACGACGAGCCCCTTGTCGGCCTTCCCTGTGACGACGCCGACCTCGCCGTTGGCGAAGCCCTCGTCCAGGTGGTTGGCGGTCGCGACGACCCGGTCCCCGACGTCGAAGCCGGAGACCTCGCCCGGCCCCGGGTTGAGGCGCGCCTTCAGCGCGATGTTCAGCGCCACTGTCCCGGCCGGGCCGCGATGGACCGGCGTCACGACCTGGACCTCGTCTGCGGGGATGCCGAGCACGCGCGGGATCGAGTCGGTGACCAGCTGCACGGTCCGGTGCGCGGCCTCGGCGGCCTCGCGCGCCCGTACGACCACCACCTCGCGCGTCGGATCGTCGACGGCCGGCAGCTCGCCGCCGCGTACGGCCGTCGCGAGCCGAGCGATCGCGCCGCCCTCGTCCTGCCGGTACAGCGTCGACAGCTCGGTCACCGGCACCGCGCCCGAGTCGATGAGGTCACCCAGGACGCGGCCCGCGCCAATGGACGGCAGCTGCGCGGGATCGCCGACGAACAGCAGGTGGCAGCCGTCGGGGCAGGCCTCCAGCAGGGCAGCGGCGAGCTCGACGTCCAGCATCGACGCCTCGTCCACGACGACGACGTCCTCGTCCAACGGCCAGTCCTCCCCGCGGGTGAACTGGCCGGTCATGCCCTGTGCGCCGAGCAGCCGGTGCAGTGTCATGGCCGGCGCCTCGCACAGCTCCTCGAGCCTCTTCGCTGCCCGCCCCGTCGGCGCCGCGAGACCGACCTTCTTGCGCCGCGCGCGGGCTAGCGCGACCAGCGCTGCCACCGTCCGGCTCTTACCCGTACCCGGTCCGCCCGTCAGGACCGACACCCCGTGCCGCATCGCCAGGACGACCGCGCCCGTCTGGACCTCGTCCAGCTGGCCCTGCACCGCCTTCGCCGCCGCAGCGTCGGCAAGCGGCGTCGCGGTCGCGAGCAGCCGCGCGATCCCGTCGGCCACGGCGTCCTCCGCCATGGCGTACCGGGTCAGGGACAGCAGCCCGTTCTCGGTCGCGACGACCCGCTCGTCCTCCAGCGCGGACGCCAGTGCCACCTCGGTGGCCTGGTACCCCTCCGTCCGGAGCCCGTCGGCCACCTCGTCGGACGGCAGGCACGTCGAGCCCTCACGCGCAGCCTTGACGAGCACGTGCGCGACCAACGCGACGCCCCGCCGCGGGTCGTCCGCTCGCGCCGCGTCACCCAGGACGAACCGTGCCAGCCGGTCTGCCTCCGGCAGCCGTACGTCGGGCAGCTCGAGCAGCCGCCACGGGTCGGCCTGCAGCCGCTCGGCAGCCGTCGACCCCAGCGCCTCGATTGCCCGGAACGCCAGCCGGGCCGGCAGGCCCGCGGGTACGAGCAGCGTCACGACCTCGTACCGGTCCGCTGCGCCGGCGAACGCCTCCGTCAGGCGCTCCGCTCGCACCAGGCCGATGCCCGGCAGCTTCGCGAGCTTCGAGGGCAGCACGTCGTTCGGCGAGGTGATCCCGTTCTCGGCCAGCTGCCCGCCGAGGGTGCGGCCGAGTCCCGGCCAGAGCGACGCCTCGACGAACGCCGCGAAGACCGGGTCAGTCAAGGTCGGCCATCGACCGGCGCGGCAGGGTCTCCGGGTAACCGAGCGCCGGCGCCGAGACGTCGTCCAGGGCAGAACGGATCTCGTCCGGCAGCTCGAGCGACTCCGCGGCAAGGGACGCCTGCAGCTGCGCCGCCGTACGGGCTCCGACGATCGGGGCCACCACACCTGGCCGGTCGCGTACCCAGGAAAGGGCGACGGCGACGGGGGA
>JBHENF010000131.1:0-4121 GCA_046262175.1 Mycobacteriales bacterium | reverse complement strand
GCGCCCTTCTTCTCCAGCAGGTAGTACAGGCCACGGTTGCGGTTGACGTCGTGGTACGCGAGGTCGAGCTGCGCGATCCGCGGCGACGACAGCGGCAGGTCGTTCTTCGCCCGGTACCGCTCGATCAGCTGGTACTTCGTCACCCAGTCGATCTCCCGGTCGACCAGCCCGAGGTCGCCGGTCTCGATGGCGGTCAGCGTGCGCTGCCACAGGTCGAGCACCCGCTTCACCGTGACGTCGCCACCACGCCGGTCGATGAAGTCCTGCGCCTTGTTGCAGTACTCCCGCTGGATCTCGAGCGCGCTGGCCTCGCGCCCGTTGGCCAGCTTCACCTTGCGGGTGCCGGTGATGTCGTGGCTGATCTCGCGGATCGCGCGGATCGGGTTCTCCAGGGTGAGGTCGCGCAGCACGACCCCCGCCTCGATCATGCGCAGCACGAGGTCGGTCGCCCCGATCTTCAGCAGCGTCGTGACCTCGTTCATGTTGCTGTCGCCGACGATTACGTGCAGCCGGCGGAACCGCTCGGCATCGGCGTGCGGCTCGTCGCGCGTGTTGATGATCGGCCGGCTGCGGGTCGTCGCGCTGGAGACGCCCTCCCAGATGTGCTCGGCCCGCTGGCTCACGCAGTAGACGGCGCCGCGGGGCGTCTGCAGCACCTTGCCGGCGCCGACCACGATCTGCCGGGACACGAGGAACGGGATCAGGACGTCCGCGAGCCGGGAGAACTCGCCGTGCCGGCCGACGAGGTAGTTCTCGTGGCAGCCGTACGAGTTGCCGGCCGAGTCGGTGTTGTTCTTGAACAGGTAGATGTCGCCGGCGATGCCCTCCTCGCGCAGGCGCCGCTCCGCGTCCATGAGCAGCCCCTCGAGAGTCCGCTCCCCCGCCTTGTCGTGCGTGACCAGGTCGACCGCGTTGTCGCACTCCGGCGTCGCGTACTCGGGGTGGCTGCCGACGTCGAGGTAGAGCCGCGCGCCGTTCTTGAGGAAGACGTTGCTGCTGCGTCCCCAGCTGACGACGCGGCGGAACAGGTACCGCGCGACCTCGTCCGGGCTCAGCCGCCGCTGGCCCCGGAACGTGCACGTGACGCCGTACTCGTTCTCGATGCCGAAGATGCGGCGCTCCACGCGGTCAGCCTGTCACAGGAAGCTCCGCAGCTCCCACAGCTCCGGGTAGTAGCGGATCGCCAGCCGGGTGCGCAGGTACGGCGCGCCCGACGAGCCGCCGGTGCCGGACTTCGTGCCGATCTGCCGCTCCACCATGTCGACGTGCCGTGACCGCCACTGGCTGGCCAGCGAGTCGTGCTCGAGCAGCCCCTCGGCAAGGTCCCACAGGTCCTGGTGCTCGGTCGGCTGCGCACGCGCGATGGTCAGCAGCGACGTCCGCCGGACCTCCTCGTCCGTCATCGGCAGGCCGCGCGTCTCGACCAGGACGACGAACGCGTCCCACAGGCTGGGCTCGTCCAGCCTCTTCCACATCCGGTCCTGCTCGGCGGTCGTCGCCTGCGCCATCCGCTGCACGTACGCCGGGTCGCGCGCGCCGGACAGGAACTCGAGCTCGCGGAACTGCACCGACTGGAACCCGCTCGCCGGCGACAGGTGCTCGCGGAAGGCGAGGAAGTCCTGCGGGGTCATCGTCTCGAGCACCTGGACCTGCTGGATGAGCACCCGCTCGATGACGTGCACCCGCTGCAGCGCCTTGCGCGGCAGGTACGCGTCGCCGTCGAGCATCCGGTCGCGCGCCGCCGTCAGCTCGTGCAGCACCTGCTTGAACCACAGCTCGTACACCTGGTGCACGGTGATGAACAACAGCTCGTCGTGGGCGGACGGGTCGCTCACGAGGACCTGCTGCTCGAGCAGCTCGGCCACCCGCAGGTAGCTGCCGTACGACAGCTTCCCGCCGCTCTCGCCGAAGTGCCGGTCGCTCATGGCGCGGACGTTAGCCTCGCCGCCATGCCTGGACCCCTCGCTGGAGTACGCGTTGTCGAGCTCGCCGGGATCGGTCCCGGCCCGTACGCGTGCATGCTGCTCGCCGACCTCGGCGCCGACGTGCTGCGGATCGACCGGCCCGGTGGCGCAGCGCTGCGGCTGAACGGCCCGGACCTGCTCGCCCGCGGGCGGTCGACCGCCGCGGTCGACCTGAAGAACCCGTCCGCCGCCGAGCTGGTTCTGCGCCTGGTGGAGGAGGCGGACGTGCTGGTCGAGGGCAACCGGCCCGGGGTCGCCGAGCGACTCGGCGTCGGCCCGGACGTGTGCCTGGAGCGGAACCCGCGGCTGGTCTACGCGCGCATGACCGGCTGGGGGCAGGAGGGCCCCTGGGCGCCGTACGTCGGGCACGACATCAACTACGCCGGGCTCACCGGCGCGCTGGCCGCCATCGGCGAGGCAGGCCGCAAGCCGGTGCCGCCGCTCAACCTGGTCGCCGACTTCGGCGGCGGGTCGATGTTCTGCGTGACCGGGATCCTGGCGGCGCTGGTGGAGCGGTCCGTCAGCGGCCGCGGCCAGGTCGTCGACGCGGCGATGGTCGACGGCGTGACCTCGCTGATGACGATGTTCTACGCGATGCGCGCGGGGGGCGGCTTCTCCGACGAGCGGGGCAGCAACCTGCTCGACGGCGGCGCCCCCTTCTACGACACCTACGCGTGCGCGGACGGCGAGTACGTCGCAGTCGGCGCGCTGGAGCCGCAGTTCTGGGCGGAGGTCGTCGAGGTGCTCGGGCTGCAGGACGCGCCGGGCCAGGCGGAGGTGGACCGGTGGCCGGAGCTGCGGGCGCAGCTGACCTCGACGTTCTTGACCAAGACGCGGGACGAGTGGGCGGCGGTGTTCGAGGGCCGGCCGGCCTGCGTGACGCCGGTGCTGCACCTGAGCGAAGCGGCCGGGCACCCGCACCTGGCCGCACGCCAGACCACCGTCGAGGTCGACGGGGTGGTGCAGCCGGCACCTGCGCCGCGGTTCTCCCGTACGCCGGCCGTGGTCCCCCAGACGTCGGAGCCGGACACCCGGGCGTCGCTCGAAGCCTGGGGCGTGGACGACCTCGACGACCTCGCTGCCGCCGGCGTCATCGGCTAGCGCGGGTCGCTTTCTCGTTGGCCTTCTGCAGCGCCTCGACCAGCTGGTCCTTGGTCATGCCGGAGCGGCCGGGCACGTCCAGCCTCTTGGCGAGGTCGTACAGGTGCGCCTTGCTGGCGTTGGCGTCGACGCCGCCGGCGGTGCGGCCCTTGCGGCCCGGGGTCTCGGCCGACTCGTCGCTCGGACCCTTCTCGTCCTTCGGCTCCCAGTGGTCGCCGACCTTCTCGAAGCCGCGCTTCACCGCGGCGAAAGCGGTACGGCCGGCGCGCTCGCCGTCCCCGTCGTAGGTGTCAGCGGCGGCGTCGTAGGCCTTGGCGAGCGTGCGCTGGGCCTTGGCCGGGGAGCGCTGCAGCGTGCTCGGGAGCTCGTCCTTGTTCGGCTGACCGCTCTTCGTCGTCTTCGGCATGCCGGGGGCGTACCCGGGATCAGCCGACCTTCACGAGGTCGACGACGAACACCAGCGTTGCGCCCGGCGGGATGTCGCCGCCCGCCCCCTGGTCGCCGTAGCCGAGGTCCGGCGGGATGACGAGCTGGCGCCGGCCGCCTTCCTTCATCCCGGCGAAGCCCTGGTCCCAGCCCTGGATGACGCGGCCGCCGCCGAGCGGGAAGGTGAAGTCCTCGCCGCCCCACGAGGCGTCGAACTCCTTGCCGGTGGCGTAGGTGACGCCGACGTACTTGACCGTGATGGTCTTGCCCGATATGGCCTCGGCGCCGGTGCCGGTCACCAGGTCGCTGATGACCAGGTTGCACGGCGGCGGGCCGTCCGGGATCTCGATCTCGGGCTTCTTGGCGAGGTCCTTGGTGCCGGGAACGTCCTGGGCGACGGGCGGCTGGCTCGTGCACGCGCCGCCGGCCGGCGCGGCGGCGGACGGCGAGGCGACGTCCGGCTGAGAGGACAGGGTCGGGTCGTCGTCGTTGCCGCTCCCGCACCCGGTGAGAGAGAGGGCGAGAACGGCGACCAGCAGCACGCGCTTCACTTCTTGGCCGCCAGCAGCTTCTCGAGCGGCGCGTCCAGCAGTCGCTTGAACGCCCGGCGCGGGCGGGTCCGGTCGAGGA
>JBHENF010000130.1:0-9538 GCA_046262175.1 Mycobacteriales bacterium | reverse complement strand
CGGGCCCGCCGAGGCCTGTGGGCCGGACGGGGGCGGAGCGGCGAGCGGCTCGGCCGAAGCCTCCGGGAGCGCCGCCGCCGGCGGGTTGCCCGCCACCCTCGCCAGCGTGCGGCTCAGGGGCTTGACCATCGGGGCGCTCGGTCGCGGCTGGTTTTCGCCGCCGGACGGGCCCAGTCCCAGGCGCGACAGCACAGGTGCTGGTCCAGCTGCGGGGCGTCCGGCCATGCGCCCAGCGTACGGCTGCGCGCCGGATGTCCGTTCTGCCCCGATAGTACGAATGGACTACGCCGGAACGGTCCGTTCGGGGGTGATGCGGAGCGGCCCAGGTGCTTACCGTTCGAGGAGCGAGCCGGCCCCCTCCCGGCGCGTGCGTACCCCCTCGAACGAAGGCCCGTGCCGATGCTCCTCGAGACCGCGCAGGACTGGACCGCCAGCTCCGCGTGCAAGAACGCCGACCCGGACGAGCTGTTCGTCACCGGAGCCGCGCAGAACCGTGCCAAAGCCGTCTGCATGGGCTGCCCGGTCCGTACCGAGTGCCTGTCGGACGCGCTGGACAACCGGGTCGAGTTCGGTGTCTGGGGCGGCATGACCGAGCGCGAGCGCCGTGCCCTGCTGCGCCGCCGCCCAGACGTCACCTCCTGGCGCCGGCTGCTCGAGACCGCGCGCGCCGAGCACGCGAAGGCGGTCTAGCACTCCTAATCCACGAGCGCACTCGTCCGGGTCGCAGCTCTTGATCAACGCCGTACGTACGACCGTGAGCAGCCCGTTGCTCACGGTCGTCCACGAGGCGTTGATCACGGACGAGGTTCGTGCTGCGCCGGGGCGTCAGGCGGGGACGGCTGCGGCGAAGCCGCCCGCGAGATCGGCACCCACGGCGCGCAGCCCGTCGAGGTCGTGCACGTCGCCGGGCTGGGCAGCGACCTCGACCACGGGTACGCCGGGGTGCGCGGAGGTGAACCGCTCCTCCAGCCGCTGCTCGCGCGCCGCCAGCCGGACCCGGTCGGCGTGCAGGCGCAGCACCGCGGACGCGAGCGCGCTGTCGTCGAGCACCTCGGCTGCGGCCAGGGAGCGCTCCGCGGACAGCTCCACCGACGACCGGTGCACCCGGTTCACGACCAGCCCGGCCAGCGGCATCTGCTCCTCGGCCAGCCGCTCGACGAAGTACGCCGCCTCGCGCAGCGCGTCCCGCTCCGGTGCGGCCACCACGACGAACGCCGTGCCGGGCGCCTTGAGCAGGTCGTACGTCGCCTGCGCCCGCTCCCGGAAGCCGCCGAACATCGTCTCGAGCGCCCCGACGAACTGCGACACGTCCTGCAGCACGCCCGCACCGATGATCTTCGTGAGCACGCCGGTGAAGACGCTGAACCCGGCGGTGACGACCTTCAGGTACGCCTTGCCGCCCGCCTTCGCCGGCGCCAGCAGGATCTTGATCATCCGGCCGTCGAGGAACGTCGTCAGCCGCTCCGGCGCGTCGAGGAAGTCCAGCGCCGAGCGGGTGGGCGGGGTGTCCACGACGACCAGGTCGTAGTCGCCGGTCGCCTGCAGCTGGCCCAGCTTCTCCATCGCCATGTACTCCTGCGTCCCTGCGAACGAGGACGACAGGGCTTGGTAGAAGGGGTTCGCCAGGATCGCCTCGGCCTTCGCGGGCTCGGCGTGCGTCGCGACGATCTCGTCGAACGTCCGCTTCATGTCGAGCATCATCGCGTCGAGCGAGCCGCCCTTGGACGTGTCGACCCCGACGACGGCGCGGGGGGTGTTGTCCAGCTCGGTCAGGCCCATCGACTGCGCGAGCCGCCGGGCCGGGTCGATCGTGAGCACGACGGTGCGCCGGCCGCTCTCGGCCGCTCGCAGGGCGAGAGCCGCCGCGGTGGTCGTCTTCCCGACGCCGCCCGAACCGCAGCAGACGAGGATCTTCGCCGTACGAAGCTGCGCGTCGACGTCGAGCCGGGGCGGCGTCATGCCATCCCCTGCTCGCGCAGCGCGGCGGCCAGCGCGTACAGCCCACCGAGATCCACTTGGTGCGACAGGAGCGGCAGCTCGTACGACGGCCGGGAGAGCCCGGCGAGCGCGTCGCGGCCGCGCTCCTCCAACGCGACGCGGGAGGCGTGCTCGCCCGCCTCCGCGGCCAGCGCCTGCACGAGGCCGTCCGGCGCGTCGAGGCCGGCCTCCTTCAGGCCGGCGGCCAGGGCGGCCGTGTCGAGCTGCCCCTTCTCGGCGGCAACGAGGTCGGCGTGCGACAGCAGCGGGTCGCGCACGGCGTTGACGACGACGCCGCCGACCGGCAGGTCGATCGACTGCAGCTCGGCGACGCCGTCGATGGTCTCCTGCACGGGCATCTCCTCGAGCAGCGTCACGAGGTGGACCGCCGTCTGGGGCGAGCGCAGCACGGCCATGACGTTGTCGGACTGGTGCTTGATCGGGCCGACCTTGGCCAGCCCGCTGACCTCGTGCGAGATGTTGAGGAACCGCGCGATTCTTCCGGTCGGCGGCGCGTCCAGGACGACGGCGTCGTACGCGTGGTTGCCCTTGGACTGGCGTACGACGGACTCCTTGACCTTGCCGGTCAGCAGCACGTCGCGCAGGCCCGGAGCGATCGTCGTGGCGAAGTCGATCGCGCCCATCCGCCGCAGCGTCCTAGCCGGGATCCCGTTGGGGGACAGCTTGTAGAACATGTGCAGGTAGTCGAGCAACGCCATCTCCGGGTCGATGGCGAGCGCGTAGACGTCGCCGCCGTCTGGGGCCACGGCGACCTTGCGCTCCTCGTACGGCAGCGGTGGGCAGTCGAAGAGCTGCGCGATCCCCTGCCGCCCCTCGACCTCCGTGAGCAGAACCTTCTTGCCGCCGGCGGCGAGCGCCAGGGCGAGGGCTGCAGCGACCGTGGTCTTGCCGGTGCCGCCCTTGCCGGTGACGACGTGCAGGCGCACATCAGCGAAGTCGGACACGTCGCAAGGGTAGGTCCGAGGCCCTCGGGGTGCAGACTGCGCGCGTTGCGACGCGAGGCGTGCTCGCGTCCGGATGGAGGCGCCGTGCTGTCCGCGTTGTTGCTGCTGCTGATCCTGGTCGCGGTGCTCGTCGTCGGGTTCGGCGTGCGGATCGTCCAGCAGTACGAGCAGGGCGTCGTCTTCCGCCTGGGCCGGGTGCAGCCCGACGTCCGCGGCCCGGGGCTGCGCGTGATCATCCCGGTCGTCGACCGGCTGCAGAAGGTCAACATGCAGATCGTCACGATGGGTGTCCCCGCGCAGGACTGCATCACCAAGGACAACGTCAGCGTCCGCGTCGACGCGGTCGTCTACTTCCGGGTGATCGACGCCGTGAAGGCGATCGTCAACGTGCAGAACTACCTGTTCGCCGTGTCGCAGGTGGCGCAGACGTCGCTGCGTTCGATCAGCGGCAAGTCCGACCTCGACGAGCTCCTGAGCGACCGCGACCGCGTCAACGCGGAGCTGCGCGCCGTCATCGACGAGCCGACCGAAGGCCCGTGGGGCGTGAAGATCGAGCGGGTCGAGCTCAAGGACGTGGCGCTGCCGGAGAGCATGAAGCGGTCGATGTCCCGGCAGGCCGAGGCGGAGCGGGAGCGGCGGGCGCGCATCATCGCCGCCGATGGCGAGCTGCAGGCGTCGGTGAAGCTGGCCGAGGCCGGCCGGGCGCTGTCCAACGATCCGAGCGGCCTGCAGCTGCGCCTGCTGCAGACGATCGTCGAGGTGTCGGCGGAGAAGAACAGCACGCTCGTCATGCCGTTCCCGGTCGAGATCCTGCGCTTCTTCGAGAAGCAGACGAACGGCTGAGCAGGATTTCGCCGAACGCCGTCGAAACCTCCTCCGTGACGCAGGCCACACCCTGCGACGGAGAAGGTGGAGATGCTGACCGAACCGATGTGGCGTGCCTCGGCGCGTTGCCGACGTGACAACGCCGTCTACTTCTTCGCTCCCCCGCACTTCGAGCGCAAGCCGGAGAAGGACGCTCGCGAGGGCGCTGCCCGCGCGCTGTGCCGGGCCTGCCCGGTGCAGCAGGAGTGCCTGGAGTACTCGCTGGAGGTCGCCGAGCCGCACGGCATCTGGGGCGGCCTCAACGAGCTCGAGCGCAAGCGCCTGGTCCGCAAGCGGGCCGCGGAGCTCCAGACCGCGCAGCAGTACGCCTGACCCCTCTCGCTAGGGTCGGCTCATGACCACGTGGGAGTACGCGACCGTTCCTCTGCTGGTCCACGCGACCAAGCAGATCCTCGACAACTGGGGACAGGACGGCTGGGAGCTCGTCCAGGTCGTCCCCGGCCCTGGCGGCGGCGACCAGCTGGTTGCCTACTTCAAGAGGGTCAAGCAGTGAGCTACCACACGCGGCTCGAGGAGCTCGGCCTGTCGCTGCCGGCGGTCGTGCCGCCGGTCGCGGCGTACGTACCGGCTGTCCGCAGCGGGAACCACGTCTGGACGTCGGGCCAGCTCCCGATGGTCGGCGGCGAGATGCTGGCGATCGGCAAGGTCGGCGGCCAGGTCACGGCCGACCAGGCGCGCGACCTCGCGCGCACCTGCGCGCTGAACGCGCTCGCCGCGATCGACGCCCTCGTCGGGCTCGACAACGTGGTCAAGGTGGTCAAGGTCGTCGGCTTCGTCGCCTCGACGCCCGACTTCACCGGGCAGCCCGGCGTCATCAACGGCGCGTCCGAGCTCCTCGGCGAGGTGTTCGGGGAGGCCGGCCAGCACGCCCGCTCCGCCGTCGGCGTCGCGTCGCTGCCGCTCGACGCGCCGGTCGAGGTCGAGCTGCTCGTCGAGGTCGCACCCGCGTGAGCTCGTTGCCGCCGGAGCTGCTGGACCGGGCGCGGCTGGCGGACGAGCCGGACTTCGTACCGGCTGCGACGCGCGACGCCGCGACGGTGGCGCTGCTGCGGGACGCGCCCGCCGGGCCGGAGGTCTACCTGCTGCGCCGGGTGCGCGGGATGTCGTTCGCGGGCGGCATGCACGTCTTTCCCGGCGGCTCGGTGGACCCGGCGGACGCCGACAGCGACGTCGACGCGGCGTCGTGGGCAGCCGCCTTCGGCGTGCCGGAGCCGGTCGCCCGGGCGCTCGTCTGCGCGGCCGTACGAGAGACCTTCGAGGAGTCCGGCGTCCTGCTGGCCGGCACCACCGCCGACGACCTGCTCGCCGACGTGAGCACCGACGAGTGGGAGGCCGAGCGGGTCGCGCTGGAGGCGCGCGAGCAGTCGCTGTCGGACCTGCTCGCCCGCCGCGGGCTCGTCCTGCGCGCCGACCTGCTCCGCCCGCTGGCCCACTGGATCACCCCCGACGTCGAGCCGAAGCGGTTCGACACCCGCTTCTTCGTCGCGTCCCTGCCGGCCGGCCAGGTCTGCCGGGACGCCGGCACCGAGGCCGACACCCGCGTGTGGATCCGGCCGCAGGACGCGCTCGACCAGGGCCTGCAGCTGATGCCGCCGACCGTCGCCGTGCTGCAGGACCTGGCCCGTTTCTCGTCCGTCGCCGAGGCCCTCGCCGTGTCGCGGACGATCGAGCCGGTGCAGCCGAAGTTCCGCGTCGCCCCCGACGGCGGGCTGCTCCTGCTGATGCCGGGCGACCCCGCGTACTGATGCGCCAGGTCACGCCGACGGCGGCGGTGGTTCTCGCGCCCAACCCCGGCCCGATGACGCTGGACGGCACCAACACTTGGGTGCTGCGGGCACCGGGTGCTGACACCTGCGTCGTCGTGGACCCCGGGCCGCTGCACGCCGGTCACCTCGAGGCTGTGGCCGCGCTCGGTCCGGTCGACGTCGTGCTCCTCACCCACGGGCACGCGGACCACAGCGAGGGCGCTGCGCGGTTCGCCGAGCTGACCGGGGCACCCGTGCGCGCGCTGGACCCGCGGCACCGCCTGGGGGACGAAGGGCTCGGCGAGGGCGACGTCGTCGCCTCCGGCGGGATCGAGCTGCGGGTCGTCGCGACCCCCGGCCACAGCGCCGACTCGCTGTCGTTCCAGCTCGAGGACGCGGTCCTGACCGGCGACACCATCCTCGGCCGCGGCACGACCGTCGTCGCGCACCCGGACGGCGTGCTCGCCGACTACCTCGAGTCGCTGCGCCGGCTGCAGGAGATGGGCGACCTGGTCGTGCTGCCCGGCCACGGGCCGGAGCTGCCGTCCGCCGGCGTCGCGGCGGCGCAGTACCTCGCCCACCGTGAGCAGCGGCTCGACCAGGTCCGTGCCGCGGTCGCCGCCGGCGCCGGCACGCCGCAGCAGGTCGTGGAGGCCGTCTACGCCGACGTCGACCGCGCGCTGTGGCCGGCCGCGCTGCTCTCGGTCCAGGCGCAGCTGGCGTACCTGCGATGACCTGTCCCGTCTGCGGCACCCCCACCGTCACGGGCGCACGGTTCTGCTTCGCCTGCGGCACAGCGCTGCCGGGAACGACGGGCGCCGACGTCGAGACCGAGCGCCGGGTCGTCACCGTCCTGTTCGGTGACCTCTCGGACTTCACCAGCTGGTCGGAGGACCTCGACCCGGAGCGGGTCGGCGTCGTCACCGACCGCGTGCTCGCGACGCTCACCGAGGTGGTCGGCGAGTTCGGCGGGCACGTCGACAAGCTCACCGGCGACGGGCTCATGGCGGTGTTCGGCGCACCCATCGCGCACGAGGACGACGTGGAGCGGGCGGTACGCGCAGCGGCCCGGATGCAGCAGGCCGTCCGCCGGGTGGTCGAGGAGGAGAGCGGCGGCGGCCGGCGGCTGGGGCTGCGCGTCGGGCTCAACACCGGGGAGGTGCTCGCGGGCGTCCAGGCGCACCTGTCGTACACCGTGATCGGCGACACCGTGAACACGGCGGCTCGGCTCTCCGACGCGGCCGGCGTCGGGGCCGTGTACGCGGGGCGGGACACCGCCCTGACGACGATGTCGACCGCGTCCTGGCGAGCTCTGGAACCCCTGCGGCTCAAGGGGAAGCGCGAGCCGGTGACGGCGTACGAGCTGATCGCGCTGCGCGCCCCCGGCGCGACTCGCCTGGGGCTCGGCGACGAGGCTCCGTTCGTCGGGCGGGAGTCCGAGCTCGGCCTGCTCATCGGCCGGCTGCTCGAGGTCGTCGACACCGACGCGCCGCGAGCGGTGCTCGCGTCGGGCGAGGCCGGCGTCGGGAAGACGCGGCTCGGCCAGGAGCTGTCGCGCTTCGCCGGCGAGCTGCCGGGAGCGCGCGTGCTGTGGGGACGGTGCGCGCCGTACGGCGAGGGTCGCGACGTCGCAGCCGTGGCCGAGATGGTGCGTACGGCCTGCGGCATCAGCGACGCCGACGACGTCGACACGGCACGGGACAGGGTGACGCGCACAGTCGCGCGGCTCGAGCAGACGGCGAACGCGCACGTCGTGCCGCCGGGCACGGCCGACCGGCTGCGCGCGCTGCTCGGGCTCGAGGAGCTGGCCCAGAACGGCCCCCGCGACAGCGCCGCGCCCGGCGCCCTCGTCGGCGGGGACCAGGTGCGTCGGGCCGTGGCGGCGCTGTTCACCGCGCTCGCCACGGAGGGGCCGCTGCTGCTGGTCCTGGACGACCTGCACTGGGCGACCCCGACGACGCTCGACGGCCTGCTCGACGTCGCCTCGCGGACCGCTGGTCCCGTGCTGCTGCTGGGGGTCGGCCGGCCGGACATGCTCGAGCAGGTGACCGCGCCGGACTGGTGGCAGCGGCTGCCCGGCGCCGAGCTGCTGCCCGTCCTGCCGCTGGAGGAGACGGCGGCGGAGCGGCTGCTGCGCGCGTACCTCGGCGCGACCGCGGGCGAGCTGGCGCCCGCGGTGCGCGATGCGCTGCTCAGCCGCGCGCAGGGCAACCCGTTCTTCCTGGCCGAGCTCCTGCACCTGCTCGTCGACCGCGGCGCGCTGCGGCGCGAGGGCGACAGCTGGGTGCTGTCCGGCGACGTGCCGTCGGAGCTGCTGCCGGCCGGCGTGCAATCGGTGCTCGCCGCCCGCATCGACGGGCTGGACGGCCCATCGAAGGGCGTCCTGCGCGACGCGTCGGTGCTCGGCCTGCGGGTGACGCTGTCGGCGCTCGAAGCCGTCGGGCGGGCGTCCGGCCACGGTGACCCGGTGGTGGTGCGCGGGGCGGTGGCGACGCTGGTGGACCGGAGGCTGCTCGAGGCCGATGCGGACGAGGAGACGTACCGCTTCGGGCACACGCTCGTACGCGACGTCGCCTACGCCGGGCTGGCCAAGTCCGAACGGGCACGGCGGCACGCGGCGGCGGCGGCGCACGCGCACGGCGCCGGAGGTGGGCGGTCCGCCGAGGCGGACGTCGTCGCGGCCTCGCAGGGGGAGCGGGCGGTACGGCTTGCCGCCGAGATGGGCCTGCCGGCGATGGACCCGGCGTGGTCCGCACGGGGGATCGCGTTCGCGGCGTTCGCGCGGCTGATGAACGCCGCGCTCGGCCGCGACGACGTGCCGACAGCCGAGCGACTGGCATCGCGTGCCCTCGCACTGGACGCGCAGGGCGACCCGCTGCCGGCCGACCTCGTCGTGCCGGTCCGCGTCGGGCACGCGCAGGCGCTGGCCACCCTGCATCGGCTCGACGAGGCGGAAGCAGAGCTGACCGCCGGGCTCGACGCGAACGAGGACGGCATACGCGCGAGCGCCCTCGTCGTGCTGGGCGACATCCGGCGCAAGCGCGGCGACAGCATCGGGGCGCGCAACGTGTTCGTCTCCGCGCTGGCTGCCGCGAGCTCAGCCGGGCTGGACCGGATCAGCGGCGAAGCGCTGCGGCAGCTCGGTCTGCTCGACTACTTCGACGGCCGGCTCAAGGCGGCGGAGGACCGGTTCCGCGAGGCGCGCGCGTTGGCGGAGCAGGTGCACGACGCGCGCGGCGCCGGTTGGGCGTTGCAGCACCTCGCCTGGAGCGCGACCACCCGCGGTGACTACGACCTCGCGGACGCGACGCTGACGACGGCGGCGGAGGTGTTCGGCGCGCTGGAGGACACCGGCGGCCTGTCGTGGGTCGCGGGTACCGAGGGCTTCGTCCGGCTGCTGCAGGGCCGGCTCGCGGAGGCGCGCGAGCTGGCCGGGTCGGTGCTGCCGTTCGGAGAGGCGATGGGCGAGCGGTGGGGCGTCGCCGCGCTGCTCACGATCGACGCGCTGGCGGCGGCGGAGCTCGGCGACATCGCCGTCGCCGGAGCCGAGGCGGAGCAGGCGCGGCTGCGCTTCGCCGAGGTGGGCGACGCGTGGGGGCAGTCCCTCGCGCTGACGGCCGCCGGCATCGCCGCCCGCGGCGCGGACCGGCACGACGAGGCGCTGGTGCTGCTGGGCGAGGCGGCTGAGCTGTCCGGCAAGGGGCACTTCCCGATGACGCAGAGCCTCGCCCTGGTCGCGGCCGGCTACGCGCACCTCGACCGCGGCGACGTCGACGCCGCGGAGGGCTGCGCCTGGCGAGCCAGCGCCGTACTGGCCGACCTCGGCCTCGAGCCGCACGCGGCGCTGGGCGCCAAGGTGTTGCTGGCGCAGGCCATGCGGGCACGGGGCAAGCTGGCCGAGGCGCTCGCCGAGCTGGACGCGGCGCTGCTGGTCGCGGATGAGCCCGCGCTGCTGTTCCCGCGCCG
>JBHENF010000129.1:0-3999 GCA_046262175.1 Mycobacteriales bacterium | reverse complement strand
TCGCTGTCGCGGCCGCCGAGCGCGAGGTAGACGTCCTCGAGCGAGGGGGTGGCCAGGGTGAAGTCGTCGAGCGCCGCGAAGGCAGGGCCGGCGGTGAGCCGGCCCAGCGCCTCGCGCGCCTCGTCGGTCGGGAGCCGGGCGCTCCAGCGGTGGCCGTCGACGATCGAGCGGGTCCGTAGGGCGACCACCGTGGGGTCGTCGAGCGGCGGCTCGGCGCGCCAGACCAGGTCAAGCCGGACGTCGCCGCCGACGAGCGCCTTGAGCCGGCCGGGGGTGTCGCAGGCGATCACGCGGCCGCGGTCGAGGACGGCGACCCTGTCCAGGACGGTCTCCGCCTCCAGCACGTTGTGGGTGACGAGCACGACGGTGGTGCTGGCGCGCCGGCGGGCGAGCGCGGCCCAGACGTCGCGGCGAGCGGACGGGTCGAGGCCGGTCGTCGGCTCGTCGAGGACGAGCAGCGGTCGGTCGCCGATCAGCACGGTGGCGAACTGGGCCAGCCGGCGCTGCCCGCCGGAGAGCTTGGTCATCGGGCGGTCAGCCAGCTCGGTGAGGTCGAGCTCCTCGAGCAGTGCGTCGGCCGACGTCCGCGCCTCGGCCCGGCGCAGCCCGCGCAGCCGGCCGGTGGTCTCCACGGCGAGCCGCACCGGCAGCTCGACGAGCGCGGGCTCCTCCTGCGCGAGGTAGCCGGCCAGCCGCCCGGCGACGTGCGGGGTGCTGGTGATGTCGTGCCCGAACAGCTCGACCCGGCCGCTGTCCGGGCGCAGGACGCCGACCAGCTGGCGGACGAGGGTGGACTTGCCGGCGCCGTTGGGGCCGAGCAGCCCGAAGACCTCGCCGGCTCCGACGGTCAGGCTGATGGCGTCGTTGGCGAGCACCGGGGCAGCGCCGCGACGGCCGCGGTGCGAGCGGGTGACACCGGTGAGCACCGCCGCGGGCGGCTGCGTGGCGACGGGCGGCGGCGGCGCGTCGAGGTCGGGCGCGGGTGTTCGTCCGCCCATGCGGGTGCTCAGCGCCCCTTCCGCGGACGTCGGACCGGAGAGCCGAGCCTACGCGCGGGAGGTCGGCGCTGCCTGCTGATCGTGCGTACTCTCGCCGCGTGCGCACGCCCGCGGTCGCCCTGCTGGCCTGCCTGCTCGTTCCCTCCTGTGGCGGGAGCTCAGCGGCCCCGACCGCTGCCGCGAGCCCGGAGGCGCCGTCGTCCGCGGCGCCCGACATCATCCTGCCGGCCGGGCCGCTGCGCGAGCTGGTGCCGGCCAGCAAGGACCTGCCGCCGGGGATGGTGCCGGTGCTGGCGGGGACCGGGCCGCGGGACCTGGCCGCCGTGGCGGGGTACTCCGCGGACCCGGCGAAGGCGCAGGGGTTGCTGACCGAACACGGCTTCACGGCCGCGTACGTCGGGCAGTACGCGGACCCCGCAACCGGCCGCGTCCTGTCGGTGGTGGTGACGCGGTTCGCGACTGCGGCCGGGGCGACCGCGGATGTCACAGGTGACCTCGCCGCCTCCACCGGGACGCTCGTGCCGGGCGAGACGGTGGGTGAGCAGTCGGAGGTGCGGCGTCAGCCGCTGCCGCAGGCCTCGCCGGCTCCGTCCGCCCCGCCGGGCGAGCTGGTGACGGTGCGCTTCCGGTCCGGCGCGACGACGTGGCTGGTGGCGTACGGCGCGGCCCCGACCGCAGACCCGGAGGTGGCGCTGGGCGTGGCCCGCGTCCTGGTCGGCCGGGTGGACACGGCGTAGTGGACACGGGCGTAGTGCGATCTCCCGCGGCCCGCGGGGCCGTGTTGGTCGTTCGGCCTTGGCGGCCGGCAGAGGGTGATGCTCGGCCGGGCCAGCGTCTGCGTGACGGACTTGCCACGGTGGCAACGCGGGTGTCGACGGACGAACGCCCCCGATTCGAGGGGGCGTGTCCGCGGTGAGCTGAAGGGCAACCCGTGACGAACCGTGCGGCCGCGATCAGTGCCAGGCGTCGGCGGTCCGCCACACCAGGATGTCGAGGATCCGGAGCCGGCTGAGCTCGCCGCCGGCGACCTGGACCAGCTCGTCGAACGCCGCCTGCTCGGCGCGCAGGTCGTCGCGCATCTGCCTGCAGAGCAGCTGCATGAACTCGCGCCAGCTGCGGTGCGCAGCCCGCGGGATCGCGCCCGCGGCGGTGTAGCTCTCGAAGATGCGCGAGTCGTACAGCGGGACGAGGTCGGGCCGCTTGCGGTGCAGCACCTTGCTCAGGATCGTGCCGCGCACCCCCTTGCCGGCGTAGGGCGACTGGTCCAGCACCGCGAACAGGTCTGCGACCGCGCCGATCGCCGCGTCGTCGGCGTCCTCCATGGCCACGCCGGGGAGGGAGGCGACGCCGGACAGCGCGGGGAGCATCTCGCGCAGCAGGGCGAACCGGCCGCGGTCGACCTCCGCCCCGATCAGCGCAGGCGCGAGCAGGTCAGCGTCGACGAGCTCGGCCGAGCCGTTGGTGACGAGCCGGTCGTACGACGGGAAGGCGAACCCGTTGCGGACGTCGATGTAGTCGAGCAGCACGTCGTCCGGGTGCTCGACCTGCAGGGTGCCCTTGCAGAGGATGACGGCGTCCATCAGGCTCCCATCGGCAGGCAGCCGGGGCCGAGCAGCGCCTTGAGGTCGGCGAACAGCGACGGCGACGCGGCCACCCGCAGCCGGTCGTCGAGCCGCACCACCGTCGTCGTGCCGCCGTTGACGAGCTGCAGGTGCACCTCGGTCGTGCCGGGGTGGCTGGCCAGCACCTCCTTGAACCGCTCGACCAGCGGCGGCGTGCAGCGCGGCGTCGGGATGCTCACCCGTACGGGGCCGCGCGGACCGGTCGACAGGTCGGGGATGATCACCTCGTTGGCGATGATCTTCGGAATGTCCTCACGCTTGTCGACGCGCCCGCGTACGAGCACGACGGCGTCCTCGACCAGGTGCGTCGCCGCGAGCTGGTAGCTCGCCGGGAAGAACAGCACCTCGATCGAGCCCTCGAGGTCCTCCAGCTGCACGAGCGCCCACGCGTTGCCCTGCTTGGTCATCTTGCGGGTGACCCCGCAGAGGATGCCGCCGATGATCACGTTGCTGCCGTCGTCGCGGTCCTGGACCCCGGACACCGAGCAGTCCACCGCGGAGGCGATCACGTGCTCCACCCCGAACAGCGGGTGGTCCGAGACGTAGAGGCCGAGCATCTCCCGCTCGTACGTGAGCAGGACCGACTTCTCCCACTCCCCCAGCGGGATCTTGACGTCGAACACGCCACCGATGCCGTTGTCTGCCTGCTCGTCCCCGAACAGGTCGAACTGCCCGATCGCCTCGGCCCGCTTGGTCTCCATGCACGCGTCGATCGCCTCCTGGTGCACGTGCACCAGGCCCTTGCGGGTGTGCCCCAGCGAGTCAAAAGCGCCGGCCTTGCACAGCGACTCCACCAGCTTCTTGTTGCAGGCGACGGCGTCGACCTTGCGCAGGAAGTCGGGGAAGTCGACGAACCGGCCCTTGCTCGTGCGCGTCCCCACGATCGACGCCACGACGTTGGTGCCGACGTTGCGGATGGCACTGAGGCCGAAGCGGATGTCGGTGCCGCGCGGGGTGAAGTCGCTGTCGGAGTCGTTGACGTCCGGCGGCAGCACCTTGATGCCCATGCGCCGGGACTCGGCGAGGTACAGGGCGCTCTTGTCCTTGTCGTCCTTGACCGAGGTGAGCAGCGCGGCCATGTACTCGGCCGGGAAGTTGGCCTTGAGGTAGCCGGTCCAGTAGCTGACCAGGCCGTAGCCGGCGGTGTGCGCGCGGTTGAACGCGTAGTCGGAGAACGGGACGAGGATGTCCCACAGGGTCTTGATCGCGGCCGCGCTGTAGCCGTTGGCCTTCATGCCGTCGGAGAACGGGACGTACTCCTTGTCCAGGATCTCCTTCTTCTTCTTGCCCATCGCGCGGCGGAGCAGGTCGGCGTTGCCGAGGCTGTAGCCGGCCAGCTTCTGCGCGATGGCCATGACCTGCTCCTGGTACACGATCAG
>JBHENF010000128.1:0-4868 GCA_046262175.1 Mycobacteriales bacterium | reverse complement strand
CGCCTCGTGCAGGTAGTCCAGCTCTTCCACCAGCCGCGTCTGCATCTCCGCGACCAGGGGCGGCAGGGCGAGCCCGCGCGCGACGACGGCGGTTGCGCGGCTCAACCCGGCGAGCACCCGTAGGTCCGACGTCAGCGCCTCCCGTACGCCCGGGTACTGCACCTTCACGGCCACCTCACGCCCGTCGGCGGACCAGGTGCCCCGGTGCACCTGCCCGAGCGACGCGGCCGCCGCGTGCTGCTGGTCGAAGGCCGTGAAGCGGTCTCGCCAGGACGGCCCGAGCTCCGCCTGCAGCACCGGCTCGACCTCGACGAACGGCAGGCCGGCGTTGCTCTCCTGCAGCCCGACCAGCGCCTCCCGCCAGGTGTCCTCGGGGTCCTGCGGGAAGAGCGCCTCCACCGTCGACAGCAGCTGCCCGGCCTTGAGGGCGCCGCCCTTCAGGTCGCCGAGGACGCGCCGGGTCCGGTCGGCGTTGCGTCGACGCAGCTCGACCTTGAGCCGCTCGCGGTCCTCGCCCGTCAGCCGGCGGGTCAGGCCCTCGACGCCTAGGCCGGCCGCGGCAAGCGGCAGCGAGAGCAGCCGCCCGGTCCTGACAACCCGCGACGTCTGCACGGCCTCGACCCTAAGCGCCTCAGACGGCGCAGGCGTCGCCGTCGCAGCCGGGGCCTGTCCCCACGAGCTGCAGCGGCCCCGACTCGGCCCAGGCCCGATCGAGCACCTCGCGGAGCACCTCGGCCGGCTGCGCGCCGGAGACCCCATACCGCTGGTCCACCACGAAGAAGGGCACTCCGGTGATCCGCAGCTGCGCGGCCTGCGCCTCGTCGGCGCGGACCTCGTCGGCGTACGTGCCGTCGGTCAGCACCTGGCGCGCCTCGTCCACGTCCAGCCCCGCCTCCGCGACGAGGCGGACCAGCGTCTCGCGGTCGCCGATGGGTTCGCCGTCGGTGAAGGTCGCCCGCAGCAGCCGCTCCTTCACCGCGTCCTGTACGCCGCGCTCGCCGGCCAGGTGCAGCAGCCGGTGGGCGTCGAACGTGTTGCCGGGCTGCGCGATGTCGAACCGGAAGTCGAGGCCCTCAGCGGCGGCTGCGGCCGTCATGCTCGCCGTCATCTCCGCGGCCCCGGCCAGCGAGCAGCCGTACTTCGCGGCCAGCCGCTCCTCGTACGTCCCCTCGGCGGACGCGGGCGCGGACGGGTCCAGCTCGAACGCGTGCCAGTGCACGTCCGCCTCGCCATGGAAGTCGGCAAGAGCGGCCTCGAGCCGGCGCTTGCCGATGTAGCACCACGGGCAGACGACGTCAGACCAGATGTCGATGCGCATGCGTGTGACAACGCCCGCGGAGGTGCCCGCTATGCCCGAAGGACACCTGCTGCACCGGGCTGCGCGGGAGCAGTCGCACGACCTGGCCGGGCAGCAGCTGCGGGTGACATCACCGCAGGGCAAGCTCGACCCGGCTGCCGTCGACGGCGCTCGGTTGCGGGAGGTGCGGGCGTACGGCAAGCACCTGCTCTACCTGTTCGACGCCGCTCCGACCGTGCACGTCCACCTGGGGATGCGCGGGCTGTTCCTGCGGTACGAGAACCTCGCTGAGCCGCCGCGCAAGGGGACGCGGATGCGGCTCGCGGGCACGGTCGCGTACGACCTGATCGCGCCGACGACCTGCGAGCTGCTGGACCAGCCTGAGGTGGCAGCGCTGCTCAGCCGGCTGGGACCGGATCCGCTGGACGAGCATGCTGACGAGCAGGAGGCCGTACGGCGCCTGCGGGCGGCCCGCGGCCCGGTCGCCGCAGCCGTCGTGGACCAGGCGGTGTGGGCCGGCATCGGCAACGCGTGGCGCGCGGAGCTGCTCTACCTGGAGCGGGTCGACCCCCGCACGGCGGCCGCGCAGGTGGACGCGCTGTCGCTGTGGCGGCGGACGCGCGAGCTGATGGCGCGGGGCCGCGACGCGGGGCAGGTCGTGAGCGACCCGGAGTACCCGGACGAGCGCTGGGTCTACAAGCGCGACACCTGCCGGGGCTGCGGCGCACCGGTGCGGACCGAGCAGATCGGCGGCCGCACCTCGTACGCCTGCCCGGTCGAGCAGTCCTAGACGGGAAGCGGCGTCCCGAGGACGTCCTCGGTGAGCTCGCACAGCCGAGCGGCCACGGCCGGGTCGCTGCCGGTGGAGAAGACCTCGAGCAGCTCGGGCCGGCCGCGCCAGCCGCCGAGCAGCTTCGGCCCGACGAACGCGCCGCTGGGCGTGCTGCTGTCCAGCGCCCGCAGGGTGGGGAGCGCACCCGCCGTTGCGGACTGGAACACCAGCGGGTGCACCAGGCGCAGCGGCGGGACGAGCCACGCCTTCCCCTGCTCGCGAAGCTGGCGCGGGAACAGGTTGGTCCAGCTGACGCCCGGGTGAGCGGCGACGACGCTGACGGGGGAGCCGGCCGCCACGACGCGGCGGTGCAGCTCCTGGGCGAACAGCAGGTTGGCCTGCTTGGTGTTCGCGTAGACCTTCTGCGTGTCGTAGACCGCCGGGCGGACGAGGTCCTCACGTGTCGTGGCGGTCGACAGCCGACCGCCGCGGGCGGCGATGCTGCTGATGACGACGACCCGGCCGCCAGCCTCGTGCAGCGCCGGCCACAGCGCGGTGACCAGCGCGGCGTGGCCGAGGTGATTCGTGCCCATTTGCCGCTCGAACTCCTGCGATGTGAACAGCAGCGGGCCGCCCATGACGCCGGCGTTGCACACCAGCGCGTTGAGCTGGCGGTCCTCGGCCGCGAGCTGCTCGGTCAGCTCCTTGGCGAAAGTCGCGACGCTGTCGAGGTCGGCGAGGTCGAGCCGCCGCACCTCGGCGCTGCCACGAGCGCCGCGGACGATCTCGGCCCGCGCCTTCTCGCCCGCGGCGAGGTCGCGGACGGCGAGTACCAGGTGACCGCCCCGGCCGACGAGGTCGCGTGCGGCCTCCAGGCCGACGCCGCTGTTGGAGCCGGTGATGACGAACGTGCGGCCGGTCTGCTCCGCCAGCTGCCGTGCTTCCCAAGCGCTCATGGCGGGAACGGTAGGTCAGGCCTCCAGGGCCAGCACCAGGGGCAGCACGTGACCCGCGCCACCCTCGCGCAGCACCCTGGTGGCCTCGGTCAGCGTCCACCCGGTGTCCACGCGGTCGTCGACGAGCAGCAGCGGCGAGCCGTCCAGCACCAGGTCGGCCGGCAGGGCGAGCGAGCCGTGCACCGCCCGCAGCCGCTGCGCGCTGTTGCTCCCGCCTGAGCGCGCGTCGGAGGTGCGCTCGAGCGTGCCCAGCAGCGGGATGCGGCCGAGCTCGGACAGCCGAGCGGCCAGTGAGGTGACGAGGCGGGGACGGGTACGGGAGGGCAGCGCGACCACGGCGACCGGGCGCTCCTCCCAGCCCCAGCCGGCAAGCACCTGGACCACGGCGCGCAGGACGTCCTCGGGCACGTCCGCGTCCGGCCCGCCGAACAGCTCGCGCAGCCGGCTGCCCCAGCCGACGTCCGACAGCCGGCCGAGCGCCCGGCCGCTGTCCGCCTGCAGGTCCATCGGGATCTTCCCGGACAGCCCGAGCTCGCCGACGGCCGTCGGCCACATCCGGCGCGGCTCGATCTCGACGCCGGGGCGGCCGAGCGCGGCCTGCGCGGCGGCCAAGGACGGCACGTCCGTCGGCAGGGTCCGCCCGGTGCACCGGTCGCACCGCCCGCACGGCGCTGCCTCCGGGTCGTCCAGCTGCCGGCGCAGGAACTCCATCCGGCAGCCGTCGGTCCGGGCGTACTCCCGCATCGCCTGCTGCTCCGCCGAGCGGTCCGCCGCCACCCGCGCGTACCGCTGCGCGTCGTAGGTCCATGGCTGCCCCGTCGACGTCCAGCCGCCCTGGACCCGGCGGACCGCGCCGTCCACGTCGAGGACCTTGAGCATCGTCTCGAGCCGCGTGCGGCGCAGGTCGACGGACGCCTCGAGCGCGGCGGTCGACATCGGCTTGTCGCCCAGCACGTCGAGCGTGCGCTCCACCTGCTCCTGCGGCGGGAAGGCGAGCGAGGCGAAGTACCGCCAGATCGCCTCGTCCTCCGCGCCGGGCAGCAGCAGGACCTCGGCGCGGTCGACGCCGCGACCGGCGCGGCCGACCTGCTGGTAGTACGCGATCGGGGAAGGCGGCGCGCCGAGGTGGACGACGAACCCCAGGTCGGGCTTGTCGAAGCCCATGCCGAGGGCGCTGGTGGCGACGAGGGCCTTCACCCGGTTCTGCAGCAGGTCGTCCTCGGCAGTCCGTCGCTCGGCGTCGTCGGTACGGCCGGAGTACGCGGCGGTTGCGATGCCGCGGCTGCGCAGGAAGGACGCCACCTCGTCCGTGGCGGCGACGGTCAGCGTGTAGATGATCCCCGAGCCAGGCAGGTCGGCGAGGTGGTCGGCCAGCCAGGCGAGCCGGTGCGCGGCCGAGGGCAGCTCGAGCACCGACAGGTGCAGCGACTCCCGGTCGAGCGTGCCGCGCAGCACGAGGGTGTCCGTCCCGAGCTGCTCGGCCACGTCCGCCGTCACCCGCTCATTGGCGGTCGCCGTCGTGGCGAGCACGGGAGTGCCCGCCGGCAGCTCGGCCAGCAGCGTGCGGATCCGGCGGTAGTCGGGCCGGAAGTCGTGGCCCCAGTCGCTGATGCAGTGCGCCTCGTCGACCACGACGAGACCGGCGGTCGCCGCCAGTCGGGGGAGGACCGCGTCGCGGAAGCCGGGGTTGTTGAGTCGCTCCGGGCTGACCAGCAGCACGTCGACGGCACCCCGCTCGACGTCGGCGTACACCTCCTGCCACTGCTCGACGTTGCTGCTGTTGACCGTGACGGCGGAGATGCCGGCGCGGGACGCGGCGGCGACCTGGTTGCGCATCAGGGCG
>JBHENF010000127.1:0-4625 GCA_046262175.1 Mycobacteriales bacterium | reverse complement strand
TCGCGCGTAGCGGGCCCGCTCCCGGAGCTGGTGCTCGAGGGTGAGGTCGCCGAGCAAGGCGCCCTGCAGCGTCTGGACCTGGTTGAGCTGGGTCTGCACGAACGCGCCGGCCTTGCCGAGCAGCGGCCCGACGACGTCCGGGACGCCGCCCACCTGCTTGACGGCGCCGGCCAGCAGCGCGAGTCGCTCGCCGGACTTCTCGGCGTTGGCCTTGAGCTCCTCGGAGATGTCGGTGGAGCGGGCCTGGACGCGGCGCACGGTTGCGATGCTCTGCTCGAACGCCGTCATGCGGAGCAGGTTCTGGAGCTCGGAGACGAGCATGTCCTTGGTGACAGCCACAGGTATGACCTCCTGGTCATCGGGGTTGCCCATCTCCTCCCCCGGCAGGCCCCGGCTGAACGTGTGAACAGACCCACATAGCCTGGGGCGCATGCGCTTCGGCTACTGGATGCCCGTGTTCGGCGGATGGCTCCGCAACGTCGCTGACGAAGGGATGTCGACGGACTGGTCGTACGTGAAGGCCCTCGCGGTGGAGAGCGAGCAGGCCGGGTTCGACCTGTCGCTGCTCGCCGAGCTGAACCTCAACGACATCAAGGGCCACCACGCGCCGGCGCTCGACGCGTGGACGCTGGCGCCCGCCGTGGCCGCCGTCACCGAACGGCTCGAGCTGATGCTCGCCGCGCGGCCCAACTACCACTCGCCGAGCCAGACGGCGAAGGCGATCAGCACCCTGGACACGATCGCGCCGGGGCGGATCAGCCTCAACGTCGTGAGCTCGTGGTGGAAGGACGAGGCGGCGCAGTACGGCGCGCCGTTCGACGTCCACGACGCGCGCTACGAGCGGACCTCGGAGTGGCTCGAGGTCCTGAACCGGCTGCTCACCGAGCACGAGGTGACGCACTCGGGACCCATGTACGACCTGGCCGGCTGCGTGATGGAGCCCAAGCCGAGCGCGCTGCCGACGGTGTACATGGGCGGCGAGTCACCCAAGGCCAAGGAGGTCATCAGCCGGCAGGGCACCGCGTACGTCATGCACGGTGACCCGCCGGAGGTGATCGCCGACAAGATCGCCGACATGGAGCAGCGCCGCACCGACGCGGGCCGCCCGGACCGGTTCCAGTACGGCGTCAGCGGCTACGTGATCGTCCGCGACACCGAGGAGGAGGCGCAGGCCGAGCTCGCGCGGATCCTCGACGTGCAGGCGAGCCCGGAGGCGTACGCGTCGTACCAGGACTTCGTCGCCGGCTCGCAGCTCGAGTCGCAGGTGTCGCTGGAGGAGTACTCGGTGAGCAACCGCGGCTTGCGGGCCGGGTTGATCGGGACGCCGGCGCAGGTGACCGAGCGGATCAAGGCGTACGAGAACGCCGGGGTCGACCTGATGCTGCTGCAGTTCTCGCCGCAGCGCGAGGAGATGGCCCGCTTCGGCGAGCAGGTCATCCGTGCGTACGCCTGACCGGACCGTCCTGACCGGCACGACTGTCCGGCTGGAGCCGCTTGGCGAGGAGCACGTCGACGACCTGCTTCTCGCCGCGCGGGACGAGCGGATCTGGGCGCACACCGGCCCCCAGCCGCGCACCCGCGAGGCGGTGCTGGCCTACCGCGAGCAGCCCGGCCGCTACCCGTACGCCGTGGTGGTCGACGGGCGGGCGCTGGGCTCCACGTCGTACGGCGACGTCAACCTCGCGGTGGAGGGGCTGGAGATCGGCTGGACCTGGTACTCCCCCGCCGTCTGGCAGACGCGGGTCAACCCGGAGTGCAAGCTGCTGCTGCTCGGCCATGCCTTCGACCAGCTCGGCGCCCAGCGGGTCACGCTGAAGACCGACGCCCTCAACGCGCGCTCACGTGCGGCGATCGCCAAGCTGGGCGCGCGGTACGAGGGCACGCTGCGGCATCACCAGCAGCGGCCGGACGGATCGGTGCGCGACAGCGCCTTCTTCAGCCTGCTGGCCCCGGAATGGCCCGCCGCGAAGGCCACGCTGCTGGACCGAACGAGTGGTTCTACGACGTAGGGCGGTGACGCAGGCTCGGGGACCGCCCGGCGGCTACGCCCGGCGCAGTCGCCGCACACCGGCGCCGGCGGCCACCAGCACGAGGGCGACCAGGGCGGCCTGCTCCGGCAGGCCGGTGGTCGGCAGGGCTCCGACCGCCGTCGGCACAGGAGCGGCCGCCGCGGCGCCGCGGAAGTAGACCGACAGCGGCGCCGCCCCCATCGGCGTGCCGCCGTAGACGACGCGACCTGCGGCGTCCTGGTAGCGCAGCCAGGTCAGCGCGGCCTGGAACCCCTTGCCGGGCTTGCTGTAGTCACACACGCCCGTCGGGTACGCCTTCTTCAGCGTCGCCTGCTGATCAGGGGTGAACACGTCGGTGAACTTCTTGCCGGCGTAGACGAACGCGTCGATCGGCATCGTCTCGCAGTCGAGGCGGTCGTCGGTGAAACCGACCGGCTTCGGGCCGACGCCGTTGATCGGCGCCTGGTCGCCGCCGCCGGCCTCGATGCGCGGCGACGAGTACAGCGTGGCCGCGACGGCCGTGCGGCACTCCTCGAGCGGGATGTCGGCGCCGCCCGGGGCAACGCAGCGCTCTCCGACCTTCGCAGTCGTCTTCGCGGCCAGGATCTTCTTGGCGAGCGGGAGGCTGCTGTGGTCCGCGGCGACGGCAGCGAGCCAGTCGTCCATCGCGCGGATGGAGGCGTCGACGAAGGACACGTCGCCGAGCAGCGGCGTCTGCCCCTGCCAGAAGACCTGGTTGGCGGCCGTCCCGTGCTCGCGGATGAGCCGGTCACGCATCGAGAACTTCCGGTACACGTCGTGGAAGGCACCCGGCTCAGGGCCGCCGAGGTCGATGATCGCGACGGTGTCCATGTGCGCGGCCGTGTTGGCCGCGCCGCTGCGGTAGACCCGGTCCTGCGCGATCGGGTCGCCCGCCGTACGCGTCGCGATGTGGTTGTAGTCCAGGTCGAAGCCGCCGACGTTCGCGTTCAGGGCGACGAACTGGTCCGGCGTCAGCGGCGGCCGGGTCGGGTCCCCCGCGTTGGCACCGAGGTACGTCAGCAGCCCGGACAGGCCGTACTGGATGCCGACGTTGCTGATCGGGCGGTGCGCCTTGCCGTTGCTGTCCAGGCCGTAGACGTTGCGCATGTAGTCCTGGAAGGTGCAGCGCACGCCCTTGGGGTTGGTCTTCTCGTCGTAGACCTTCTCCTTCGGCAGCCCGGGGCAGCTGCGGGTCGGCTCGCCGCTGTTCGGGATGACCTCCGTGAAGCTGATCTGGTTGACGGGGTTGGCGTGCCCGAAGATCGACGGCCACTGCGCGGGCAGGATGTGGTGCTGAGGGAAGGTCGCCGGGTTCTCGAGGTACAGCCGCAGCCCGGTGTAGTCGGTGTACTGCTGCGCCGAGCTCCACGCGTCGGTGAAGCTGCACTGCGGCGTGATGCCCTGGTAGACGCCGGGGTAGGCGTTGGCGATCTGCTGCTGCACGAGCGAGCCACCGGAGCAGCCTGATCCGATCGTGTAGTTCACCGGACCGAACCGCTCGACCACCATCTCCTTCGTCATCAGCAGCGACTCGGTCTGCGTGACGATGTTGCAGTTGTGGCCGGCATTGTCGAGGGCGTGCGACGCCACGGCGAAACCCTGTGACAGCGCGTTCTCCAGCCGCACGTTCGGAGCGCTGCCGGAGGCGTACGACGTGTCACAGCTCGCGCCGTGCGTGAGGACCAGCTTGTGCGCGAACCCGGGGTTCTTGGCCGTCGGATCCGGTGCGGCGCCCTGCTTCGGGTCCCACAGCGCCGCGATCGCGTACTGGTCGCGCAGGCTGTAGCCGGTCTCCTGCCGAACGATGAACGGGACGGTGTTGCCCTCGTCGGTCTTCGTGGTCGCGACGTCGGACGGCGGGTTCTTCGGGTCGTACGACTGCAGCCCGCTCTTCGTGGGGTTCGTCGACTTGTAGAAGTACGTGATCACCGGCGGCTGGCTGCAGTCCGCGCTCTTGGAGGTGTTCCCGCAGGTCCACGGCTGGATGAGCGGGCCGGAGAAGACCGGGCCACCCTGCGGCGCGTTGGTGACGGCCAGCCGGGCGCCGCTGCGGTCGGGCAGCGTCGCCGTGATCGTGCTCTTGCCCAGCGGCAGTCCGGTCACCAGACCGCGAAGACCAGGCCCGCCGGGCTTGAACGCAGACGACACGTCCCGCCCGCCGACCGTGACGCGCACGGTCTTCAGGTTCGTCCCCCTGGGCAGCGAGACCTCGACCAGCGCGTCGCCGCCACTGACCAGGTCGGCGCGGCCGGACAGCGTCCGGACCTGCACCGGGTCGCCGTTGTCCATCGGGTCGAAGGAGGAGTACGCCGGAATGCCGAACGAGCCCGCCGGCGTCGCCGCTGTCGCGGGCGCGGCGAGCGCGAACGCACCTGCTCCGGCAAGGAGCGGCAGGGCGGCCAACAGGGCGGCGGAACGGGCTCGGGACGGCGTCATCGCACGGCTCCAGGATTCGGCGGTGTTGCCCGAGAGTTCGGCGTGAGCCCGGAAGTTCCTGCCTAGACCGTGCAAGAAGTGGTGAACCCCGCTAGACGGGCATCTTGCGGAAGACCTGCCGAGGCAGGTGCCGCAGCACGCTCATGACCAGCCGGAGGA
>JBHENF010000126.1:0-5861 GCA_046262175.1 Mycobacteriales bacterium | reverse complement strand
GTACATGCTCTGGTCCGTCGACGGCTTCCCGCTGATCGGCAACGGCAGCGCGAGCTACGCGCCGCCGGTGCTGAACGAGCTGCGCTCGGGAACAGCCGGCTTCCCCGACGCCGCCTCCGTGCAGCTCCTGCGCGGCAAGGGGTTCCGCACTGTCGTCGTGCACCGCAGCCGGGTGCCGGGAACGGCCTGGCAGGGCGCGCCGGACAAGCCGGTGGACGGCCTCGGGATCACCCGAGTCGACCGGGGCGACGTCGTCGTGTTCGACCTGACGACCGGCTGATCAGGCCGGGACGAGCACGCCGCCGGCCGGGTCGTCCACGCCGTCGCGGCGCACCACGTCCTTCTCCGGCTTGCGGATGTCGCGGACCACCAGCGCGGCGAGGCCGACCAGCACCAGGTCACGCAGCATCACGGCAGTCAGGAACCACCAGACGCCGATGCCCTGGCCCGGCTTGTCGTTGCCGACGAAGAAGTAGAAGCGGGTGAACAGCACCAGCGCCTCGGTCGCCTGCCAGACGAGGAACGGCCGCCAGCGCGGCAGGGCGAGGGCGTACAGCGGCAGCAGCCAGATCGAGTACTGCGGGCTGAAGACCTTGATCGTCACCAGGAACGCGACCATGACGAGGAACAGCAGCTGCGGCAGCCGGGCCCGCCGCTTCGCCGTGAGCGCGAGGACGCCGATGCCGATGAGCAGCGCCAGGAACGCGGCCGCCACACCGAGGTTCAGCCGGTGCGGCGGTTCACCCGCGACCAGGTCGGTGTCGAGCGGAGTGCCGCGCTTGGTCTGCAGGGCGAACCACAGCGAGTCCCAGTCGGCGCCGCGGGTGCTGTTGAGGTCGAAGAACCGGTAGACCGAGTTGACGCCGCGGGTCGTCGTGCCGTCGGGCAGCACGACGTCCACGTGCGGCTTGAGCGCCGCCAGGCCCTCGGTGCCGACGCGGTCCAGCGGCCGGGGCGCGACCTGGGTCTGCGTCCCCTTGATGTCGGCGAAGTACGGGCTGATGAGGTACACCGGCAGCGTCACGGCGACGACCGTGAGGACGGTCGCGACCGCGGTGGTCGAGAACGCGCGCAGCCGCTTCGCGCGCAGGCACAGCAGCGCGAGCGGTACGAGGAACAGCACCGGGTACAGCTTGGCGGCGGTGGCCAGGCCCAGCAGCAGGCCGGCCGCAGCGGGCTTGCGGCGGGCCCACGCGAGCAGGCCGCCGCCGGCGAGCGCCATCGCGATCAGGTCCCAGTTGGTCGTGCCGTGCAGGACCAGGACCGGCGCCAGCGCGAACAGCGCGGCGTCCCACGGACGGCGCCCGGCCAGCCGCGCGGTCGTCACCACCACCACGACAGCGCAGGCGGTCAGCAGCGCCCACGTCACGTCGTAGAAGTGCTTCAGCCGGTTCTCCGGCGCGAACGGCAGCACTGCCTTGGCCGCCACCTGCATCGCTCCGCCGAGCACGACCGGGTACTCGACGGGGTGCTCGACGTACGGCGTCTTGCCCTCCGACAGCCGCTCCGCGCCGTACAGCGCGACCACGTCCGTGTAGCAGAGGTGGGTGTACTGCAGCTCGTTTGCCCATGCGCCGGAGCGGCAGGGCAGCTTCTGCAGGAACCCGAGGGTGCAGGTGAGCAGCGTCAGCGCGACCAGTACGCGCACCGGTGTCCACAGCCGCCGCTCGCCGAGCCGGGCGTGTCGCCCGGGTGGCCCGCCGACGGCGTTCGCCGCTCCCGCCGCGACGGGGTCGTCCGAGGAGGGCAGCACCAGCGCAGGGGCGACAGCGGTCACCCCCGAACGTTACGACGGAGCGGGCGAGGGCGGCGGCTCCTGGCTCGGGGGAGGCGGCTGGCTCGGCTCGGGCTGCGGTGACGGCGGCGGCTCGAGCGAGGGCGGCGGCGCCTGCGACGGCTCGACCGGCGCCTGGGTGGGCAGCGGCGAGAAGTCGCTCGTCGGCGCGGTCGAGGGCTCGCGGGACCGGCGAGGCTGCGGGCTGTAGCCGCCGCTGTCCCCGCTGGGCTCCGCGTTCTTGCCGACGTTGGCCCTGTCCGGGAAGTCGAGCTCCTTCTGCCCCTCGAGCGCCGCGTCGGTGTAGTCCTTCCAGATCCCGGCCGGGATGGTGCCGCCGTAGACGCCGCGGCTGCTGCCGAGGACGCCCTTGAGCGGCTTGCGGTCGGGGCGGCCGACCCAGACGGCGGTCGCGAGTTGCGGGGTGAAGCCGCAGAACCAGGCGTCCTTGTTCTCGTTCGTCGTCCCGGTCTTACCCGCCGTCGGACGGCCGCCGTCGAGCTGCGCCCGCGTGCCGGTGCCGTCCTTGACGACCTGCTGCATCGCGTACGTCGCGTCGGCGGCGACGTCCTCGCTGAACGCGGTCTCCTTGTCGTCCTGCGCCTCGTAGACGGTGTCCCCGCCCTGCTTCACGCTCTTCACGAAGTGCGCCTCGTGGTGCACGCCCTGCGCCGCGAACGTCGCGTAGCCCCGCGCCTGGTCGAAGACCGTGACCGGGTAGATGCCCAGGCCGATGCCGGCGGCGGTGCTGCCGCTGTCCTCGGCCAGCTTGCGGGACGGGTCGATGCCGGCGCGCTTCGCCAGGTCCGCGACCTTCTTCGGGCCGACGTCGCAGGCGAGCCGGAAGTAGACCGTGTTGACCGACAGGGCCAGGCCCTTGATCAGGTCGGTGCGGCCCAGCTCCGGGTCGCCCTCGTCGTTGCTGATCTCCTGGCCGCAGATCTCCTGCGGCGAGCTGCCGTCGTACCGCGTCCCGAGGCCGGTGCCCTGCTCGAGGGCCGTGGCGAGGACGTACGGCTTGAACGACGAGCCGGGCTGGCGGGTCTCGCCGTTGGCGTAGTCGGTGCCCGCGTTGCCGGCGCTGCCGCCGTAGTAGGCCCAGACCTCGCCGGTCGTCGGCGCGATGGAGACCAGCGCTGCCTGCGGCGCGGTCTGCTCGGACGACACCGGCACCGCGTCCTGGATCGTCTTGATGGCGGCCGCCTGCGCCTTGCGCCGCAGGGTGGTCCGTACGACGAAGCCGCCCTGCGCGAGCTGCTCCTCGCCGATCCCCTCCCGAGCGAGCTCCTCCTCGACCATGTCGAGGACGTAGCCCTTGGGTCCCTTCCGGTCGTTCGTGGCGCCCTGCTTGCCCCCGCCGGGCTTGAGCACGGTGGGGTACACGGTGCTCTTGCGCTCGGCGTCGGTGAGCCAGCCCTTCTTGACCATGCCGTCGAGGACGTAGGCGAACCGCTCCTTGGCCCGCTCCGGGTGGCGCGTCGGGTCGTACGCGCCCGGCGAGCGGATGGTCGAGGCGAGCACCGCTGCCTGCGCAACCGTCAGCCGGTCGGCGCTGGTGCCGAAGTAGGTCTGCGCGGCGACCTGGATCCCGGACGCGCCGCGGCCGAAGTAGATCGTGTTGAGGTACCGCTCGAGGATCTCGTCCTTGCTGACCGAGCGCGAGAGCTTGAGGGCGATGAAGACCTCCTTGACCTTGCGGGTGTAGGTCCGGTTCTGCGTCAGGTAGGCGTTCTTCGCGTACTGCTGGGTGATCGTGGACCCGCCCTGCTGGATGCCGCCGCCGCCCTTGACGTTGGTGAACAGCGCGCGGCCGATGCCCTTCAGGCTGATCCCCGGCTCGGTGTAGAAGCCGCGGTCCTCGGCGGCCAGCACGGCCTTCTGCGCCGGGTCGCTGATCTTGTCGAGGGTGACGAGCTCGCGATTCTGCGCGCCGATGCGACCGATCTCACCGCCGTCGGCGTAGCGGATGACGGTGGCCTCGCTCACGGCGGAGGCGTTGGCGGGGGGCAGGTCGGTGAGCAGGTAGCCGATGACGACGAGCAGCAGGAGCAGGCCGAAGCCGGCGCCCGCGCCGACGCCGACGCGCTTCTTCCACGACCACGAGCGGATGCGGTTCACGCCTCCATGTTCGCCGATCCCGGCTGCGGCCACACCGGCGGGAGGGTCACGGTCCGGCGACAGCGGGTGGTGCCGGGTGCGCCGTGTTGCCGTCCTGCAGTTCGGGACGTACTGTTCTGGCTGACAGCCCGATGTATCGCCGCGATACATCGCTGTGACAGGAGAAAGGGGACGTACGTGCTCGAGCTCGCCGTCCTCGGACTCCTGCACGAGTCCCCGCTGCACGGCTACGAGCTGCGCCAGCGGCTCAAGGCCACCCTCGGCACGTTCCGCGCCTTCTCGTACGGCTCGCTCTACCCGACGCTGCGCCGCATGCGCGACGCGGGGTGGATCGCCGAGGACGAGGGCGACGCGGACGTCGTGGCGGGCGCGCCGGCCCTCACCGGCCGGCGCGGCAAGGTCGTCTACAAGCTGACCGGCGAGGGCAAGGAGAAGCTCCAGGAGCTCCTCGCCGAGGCGGGTCCGTCCTCGTGGGAGGACGAGACGTTCGGCGTGCACTTCGCCTTCTTCAGCCAGACCGACCCCGAGGTGCGCGTGCGCATCCTCGAGGGCCGCCGGTCCCGGCTCGAGGAGCGGCGCGAGGGCGTCCGCAGCGGCCTGGCCCGCACCCGCGAGCGGCTCGACAACTACACCCTCCAGCTGCAGGAGCACGGGCTGGAGAGCGTGGAGCGCGAGGTCCGGTGGCTCACCGAGCTGATCGAGACCGAGCGCTCCAACAGCAAGACCGCACAGCCCTGACCCCCGTTTCACCTCTCTCAAGGAGCACCCGCATGGGTTCCACCCGTACGCCGATCCGCGTCGGCATCGTCGGCGTCGGCAACTGCGCCGCCTCGCTCGTCCAGGGCGTCGAGTACTACCGCGACGCAGACCCGTCGGGCCGCGTCCCCGGGCTGATGCACGTCACCCTCGGCGGCTACCACATCAGCGACATCGAGTTCGTCGCCGCGTTCGACGTGGACGCCAAGAAGGTCGGCTTCGACCTGTCCGAGGCCATCCTGGCCAGCGAGAACAACACCATCAAGATCGCGGACGTCCCGCCGCTGAACGTCACCGTGCAGCGCGGCACCACGCTCGACGGCCTCGGCAAGTACTACCGCGAGACCATCGAGGAGTCGGACGCCGAGCCGGTCGACGTCGTCCAGGCGCTGAAGGACGCTCGCGTGGACGTGCTCGTCTGCTACCTGCCGGTCGGGTCGGAGGACGCCGCGCGCTTCTACGCGCAGTGCGCGATCGACGCCAAGGTCGGCTTCGTCAACGCGCTGCCGGTCTTCATCGCCGGCACCCCGGAGTGGGCCGCCAAGTTCGAGGCCGCGGGTGTGCCGATCGTCGGCGACGACATCAAGAGCCAGGTCGGCGCGACCATCACGCACCGCGTCATGGCCAAGCTGTTCGAGGACCGCGGCGTCATCCTGGACCGCACGTACCAGCTCAACGTCGGCGGCAACATGGACTTCAAGAACATGCTCGAGCGGGACCGCCTCGAGTCCAAGAAGATCTCGAAGACCCAGGCCGTGACCTCGAACCTCGAGCACGACATGGGCAAGCGCAACGTGCACATCGGCCCGTCCGACTACGTGCAGTGGCTCGACGACCGCAAGTGGGCGTACGTCCGCCTCGAGGGCCGCGCCTTCGGCGACGTCCCGCTGAACCTCGAGTACAAGCTCGAGGTCTGGGACAGCCCGAACAGCGCCGGCGTCATCATCGACGCGCTGCGCTGCGCCAAGGTCGCGATGGACCGCGGCGAGGGCGGCGTGTGCCACCCGGCGTCGACGTACTTCATGAAGTCCCCGCCGCAGCAGGTCCGCGACGACATCGCGGGCCCCGCCCTCGAGGCCTGGATCAACGGTGAGGACCCGGTCAACGTGCTCGCGGAGGAGCTCCCCGCGCAGTAGCTGTTCTTCGTACGTACGACGCTCATTCCGCGGCCCGGTGCCCGCCTCGGCGGACGCCGGGCCGTCGCGCGTCCGGG
>JBHENF010000125.1:0-13903 GCA_046262175.1 Mycobacteriales bacterium | reverse complement strand
GGTCGACCCGCCGCGCCGGCGGGACGCCGGGCGGACGGCTGGCGACCTGCGGGCGGTCGACGTCGAGGACGGTCATGGCGGTCCCGACGCTACGGGCGACCTCCGACAGAGTCGCCCGGATTTGCCGCCGCCCGTACCCGGCTTCGCTGGCCTGGCCGGGAGACACGCCGAGGCTGCGCCCGGCGTGTCTCGCGATCTGCACAGGGAAGGAAGTCCGGCCGGACCGGCGCGCCGCACCGCCCGCCGCGGACTACGCCGTACGGCGTACGCCGAGCTCTACGGGGTAGGCGTTCCCCGCGGACCCCTTTGCCGAGGCGGCCCGGCCCGACTGACCTGCCAAGGACGATGACCCTGCCGACGTGGCTGCTCCGCCCGGCCTCCGCGCCCGATGAGGAGCGGCCGTTCCGGGCGGACATCCAGGGGCTCCGGGCGCTCGCGGTCCTGCTGGTCGTCGCCTATCACGCGGGGCTCCCCGGCATCCCCGGCGGCTACGTCGGGGTCGACGTCTTCTTCGTCGTCTCCGGCTTCCTCATCACCGGCCTGCTGCTGGGCGAGCGCGCCCGGCGCGGCAGCGTGTCGCTCCTGGGCTTCTACGCCCGGCGCGCGCGGCGGATCCTGCCGGCCGCCACCCTCGTGCTGGTCGCTGTGGTCGTGGCGGCCTCGCAGCTGCTGATCGCCTCGCGCGCCGCCACCGTCGGCGCAGACGCGCGAGCGGCCGCGGTGTTCCTCGCCAACTGGCACTTCGCGGCGGTCGGCAGCGACTACCTCAGCTCGGCCGGGCCGCCGTCACCGCTGCGGCACTTCTGGTCGCTCGCCGTAGAGGAGCAGTTCTACCTCGTGTGGCCGGCGCTGTTCCTCGCGCTCGCCGGCGGCCGCCGGCTGCTCCGACGCCGGCAGCTCGCCGTCGGGCTCGCGGCCCTGACGGTCGCGTCGCTGGCGTGGTCGAGCATCGAGACGATGACGTCCGGCCAGCTGGCCTACTTCTCCCCGTTCACCCGCGCCTGGGAGCTGACGGCGGGCGCGCTGCTGGCGGTCATCGCTCCGCAGGTACGGCGGCTTCAAGCTGGACCGGCCGCCGCACTCGGCTGGGCCGGCCTCGCCGGCATCGGGGTGGCGTCGGTGCTGTACGACGCGTCCACCCGATTTCCCGGCGTCGCCGCCGCGCTCCCCGTGGCAGGAACCGTCCTCGTCCTCGCCTGCGGGACGACCGTGGCGCCGCAGGGCCCCGAGCGGCTGCTCCGTGCCGCGCCGCTGCAGCTCCTGGGGCTGCTGTCGTACTCGCTCTACCTCTGGCACTGGCCGGTGCTGGTCCTCGGCGCCGCCTATGCGGGTCGTGATCTCACCGGCCGCGAGTCGCTGCTGCTCGTCCTGCTGGCCCTCGTCCTGTCGGTCGTCACGTACCTGCTCGTGGAGAACCCAGTCCGGCGCCTCCCCCGTCTGTCGGGCAGCCGGTCCGGCTCACTCGCCCTCGGCGCTGCGCTGACGGCGGTCGCGCTGCTCGCCGGGAGCGCTGGCCTGGTTCACCCCCGGGCGAGCCTCGTGGCGGCCGCCGCCTCCGAGGCCACGCCCGCGCAGGTGCGCGCGGCCGTCTCCGCAGCCGGGTCGATCCGCGTGCTGCCGGCGGGCCTCACCCCCGACGTCAACGTGGCGACGCTGGACGAGGGGCCGGCGTACTCGGACGGCTGCCTGCTCGACCCCGAGGTCACGCAGCTGACGACGAAGCCGTGCGTCTATGGCGACCCGCGCGGAACCAAGACGATGGTCCTGCTCGGCGACAGCCACGCGGGCCAGTGGCTGCCCGCGTTCATCGAGATCGGCAAGCAGGCGCACTGGCGGGTGGTGCTCGTGGCGAAGGTCGGCTGCCCCAGCGCGGACCTCCGGGTGTGGAGCCCGGAGCTGGACCGCGCCTACCGGGAGTGCAGCGTCTGGCGGCAGGCGGCGCTGCAGCACGTGGCAGCGCTGCACCCGGACCTCGTCGTGCACACCGCCAACGGCAACACGACCCGCCCTGTCCGCGGCGAGTCCAGCCGGCAGAACCTGTCCCCGCTGTGGCGCGACGGGCTCGTCCGGACGCTGATCCGGCTGCGGCCCTCAGTCGGCCGTCAGGTGGTGCTCGGCGACATCCCGACGACGGCGGACGACCCGGTGCAGTGCCTGGCGAGCAACCCGACCGACGCCGCGGCCTGCGCCACGCCCCGCGCCCGCGCCGTCGACTCGCCCCAGCAGCAGGCCGAGCGGACGGCCGCCGCGCGTACCGGGACGCCGTACATCGACGTGACGCCGCTGCTCTGCACGCCGGTCACCTGCCCGACCGTCATCGACACGTTCGTCGTCTATCGCGACCGCTTCCACCTCACGGCGGCCTACAGCCGGTGGCTCGCCCCGAGCATCGCCGCGAGCCTGCACCTGTCCTGAGCTGCTAGCCGCTGCGCAGCATCGATGCGATGTCGTTGTCGTACGCCGTCAGGGCGGACGCGATCGCCATGTGCATGTCGAGGTACTGGTAGCTGCCGAGCCGGCCTCCGAAGTGGACGCCGCCCTCGCGCTTGGCCAGCTCGCGGTAGGCCGCGAGCTTCCGGCGGTCCTCCGGGGTGTCGATCGGGTAGTACGGCTCGTCCGTCTGCGTCGCCGAGCGCGAGAGCTCGCGCATGACGACGGTCGCGCCCGGGACGTTCTCGCGCTCGGGGTGGAAGTGCTGGAACTCGTGGATGCGGGTGTGCGGGACGTCCTCGTCGGCGTAGTTCATGACGGTCGTGCCCTGGAAGTCGTCGACCTCGAGCACCTCGACCTCCAGGTCGAGGGTGCGCCAGCCCAGGTGCCCTTCGCGGAAGTCGAAGTAGCGGTCGATGGGTCCGGTGTAGACGACCGGCGCCGTCACGCCGTCGCGGACGTCGAACCAGTCGACGCCGGTGTGCACCGTGACACCGGGTGTCGCCGCCATCGTCTGCAGCAGCGCGCCGTAGCCGTCCGTGGGGATGCCCTCCCAGGTGTCGGCGAAGTAGCGGGTCTCGTACGTGAAGCGCACCGGCAGGCGGGTGATGATCCGCTCGGGCAGCTCGCGCGGGTCGGTCTGCCACTGCTTGGCGGTGTAGCCGCGGATGAAGGCGTCGTACAGCGGCCGGCCGATGAGGCTGACCGCCTTCTCCTCCAGGTTCTGCGGGGTCGCGCCCTGCAGCTCGGCGGCCTGCTCCTGCACCAGCGCGCGCGCCTCTGCCGGCGTCAGCACCCGCTCGAAGAACTGCGTCATGGTCGCCATGCCGATCGGCATCGGGTAGACCCGTCCGCGGTGCACGGTCCACACGTGGTGCCGGTAGGCGTTGAAGCCGCCGAAGCGGTTGACGTACTCCCAGACCCGCGCGTTGGACGTGTGGAAGATGTGCGAGCCGTACGTGTGGACCTCGATGCCGGTCGAGCTCTCCCGCTCGCTCCAGGCGTTGCCGCCGAGGTGCGGGCGGCGGTCCAGCACCACGACCCGCGCGCCGTCGGACGCCGCCCGCTCCGCGACCGTCAAACCGTAGAACCCGGACCCCACCACCACCAGGTCGGCCGACTCCAGCCCGAGCGTCACGCGTCCCCCTCGTCCGCGTCGCCGGCCGACGCGCCGGGCTCATCCTGCCCACTCGCGTCCGGCTCTCCCGTGTGGGGTAGAACACGCCGGTGCCCGCGTCGCGCATCGTCTTCCACATCGGCTCGCCGAAGACGGGGACGACGTTCCTGCAGGAGCTGATGTGGCACCACCGCGACGAGCTCCGCGGCGCCGGCGTCCTGTACTCGTCGCTGTTCCCCGAGGCCAACTTCCGCGCGGCCGTCGACCTGGTCGGTGAGTACTTCAACGGCTGGCACGACCCGCTCGTCGACGGCGCGTGGGACCGCCTGGTGACGACGCTGCGCCGCACCCGAACGCACACGGCCGTCATCTCGCACGAGCTGTTCTCCGGCGCCTCGGAGGAGATCGCGGCGCGGGCGCTGGCCGACCTCTCCTTCGCCAACGTCGAGCTCGTCGTGACGCTGCGCGACCTCGACCGCCAGATCGCGGCGTCCTGGCAGGAGGATCTGAAGAACGCGCACTTCATGAGCTTCGAGGAGTACGCGCAGGCGGTGTGCCCGGACAACGACATCGGCGACTGGTACGGCGACGAGTTCTGGCGCCGCCAGGACGTGCCGCGGGTGCTGCGCCGGTGGGCGCGCGACCTGCCGGCGTCCAAGGTGCACCTGGTGACCCTGCCGCGCCGGGGCAGCGGCCCGGACGAGCTGTGGCGCCGGTTCGCGTCGGTGCTGGGGGTCGACCCGTCGATCGCCGACCCGCGCGCGCCGGAGCTGCGCGGCAACCGGTCGCTGGGGCAGCGGGAGGCGGTGCTCCTGCGGCGGGTCAACGCCCGGGTGGAGGGGCAGGTGCCCTGGCCCGTGTACGGCGAGGTCATGGTGCACCTGGCCGAGCAGGTCCTCGGCCGCACCCCCGACCCGATCGTGGTGCCGCCCGAGCACCGGACCTGGGTCGCGCGATGCGCGTCGGAGATGGTCGACGCGCTGCGCGGGTCCGGCCACCCGGTCGTCGGCGACTTGGACGAGCTGCTCGTGGACGCCGCTGCACCGGCGACGGCGCGGCACCCCGACACCGCCGACGACAGCGAGCTGCTCGAGGCAGCGGTGGAGGTGCTGGCGAGGTCGCTGTTCCTCGACCCGGTGCCACCGCCGCGGGAAGCCGCGCTGCCCCGCTCGGTGGCGTTCGGCCAGCGGGCGCTGTGGCACGCGTACGGTGCGGCGGCCCGGACGCGCGACGTGATCATGCGTCGGGAACGAACCGTCATCGACCCCGACACGAATACCT
Source organism: Mycobacteriales bacterium (assembly GCA_046262175.1). Taxonomy (GTDB): domain Bacteria; phylum Actinomycetota; class Actinomycetes; order Mycobacteriales; family SCTD01; genus RYN-124. The sequence goes on along the minus strand of JBHENF010000125.1, from coordinate 9,075 downwards.
GAAGCGGGCGCGCCGCAGAGAGTGGGGTTCAGTGGGGCCGTGTCGGGCAAGGTGATCACGTGATCCCGGGGGCTCTGACCCGACCACCCGGCCGGGTGGTCGCGGTCGTCGTGACGTACGACCGCCTCGCCCTGCTCCGGCTGTCTCTTGCCGCCGTCTTGGGCCAGAGCCGCCCCGTGGACGCGGTGGTTGTGGTGGACAACGCCTCGACCGACGGATCGGCGGATGCCGTCCGTCGCGAGTTCCCCGGCGTCGACCTGCTCGCGCTGAGCCGCAACACCGGCGGGGCCGGCGGGTTCGCCGCAGGTCTGCAGCGGGCGCTCGAGGCACACGGCGCCGACCACGTCTGGCTGCTCGACGACGACACCGTGCCGCGAGCTGACGCCCTCGGGCACCTGCTGACGGCATGGTCGTCGCGGCCCGGCGACGCGCCGGCCCTCGTCGCCAGCCGGGTCGTCTGGTCGGACGGCCGCGACCACCCCATGAACACGCCGCGCCCGTCGCCGTTCGCGACGGCTGCGGACCGCACGGCCGCCGCCGAGATCGGCTGCGTGCCGGTCCGGTCCGCGTCCTTCGTCTCCGTGCTGGTCGCGGCAGACGCGGTGCGCGCCGTGGGCCCGCCCGTCGCCGACTACTTCCTGTGGAACGACGACTTCGAGTTCACGACGCGACTGCTTCGGGACCGCCCGGGGCTGCTCTGCCCGCGCAGCGTCGTCGAGCACCACACGAGGCTCTTCGGGGGGACAGAGGTCGACCCGGGCGAGCGCTTCTACTACGAGGTCCGCAACAAGGCGTGGCTGTTCACCCGCAGCCCCGGCTTGCGTCCGGTGGAGCGGGCCGTCTACGCGGGCTCCAGCCTCGCGCGCTGGGGCCGCACGCTGTCCGCATCGCAGGCCCGCGGAACCCTGACCCGAGCCGCTCGCCGGGGTCTGGCCGACGGGCTGCGGGCCGGACCGCGGCCGAATGACGTCGTCCTCGCCGGCGCAGGCCCCGAGGACAGGCCATGACCGCGCTGCGCGCCGAGGAGCCGCAGCAGCCGGTCCTGTCGGTGGTCCCCGACCCGAGCCCGCTGCCCTTCTCGTTGCTCATGTCCGTGTACGCGGGCGACTGCCCGGAGTTCCTGCGCCGTGCCTTCACCAGCAGCGTCCAGCAGCAGGTGCGACGCCCGGACGAGGTCGTGCTGGTCCAGGACGGGCCGGTGTCGGTCGAGCTGGCCTGCTGCATCGACGCGCTGTGCGCGGAGTCGCCGGTTCCGGTGCAGCGCGTGCGCCTGGAGCAGAACCAGGGGCTGGCCAGGGCTCTCGACGCCGGGCTCGCCGCCTGCCGGTACGAGGTCGTGGCCCGGATGGACGCCGACGACATCAGCCTGCCGGACCGGTTCGCGCATCAGCTGCCCGAGATCGAGAGCGGCGCGGACCTCGTGGGCAGCGCCCTGCTGGAGATCGGCGCGGACGAGCACGAGGTCGTCGGCCGGCGTACGCCCCCCACGACGACAGCCGTCATCGAGCAGACGGCCCGCCTGCACGACCCGTTCAACCACCCGACCGTCGTCTACCGCCGGTCCGCGGTGGAGGCGGCCGGCGGGTACCAGCACCTGCCGCAGATGGAGGACTACTGGCTGTTCGCGCGCATGATCGCCAGCGGCGCGCGCACGACGAACCGTCCGGAGCCGCTCGTGCTCTACCGGGTCGGCGCCGGCGCCTACGAGCGCCGCGGCGGCCGCGCGCTGCTGCGCGCGGAGCTTGCGCTGCAGGTGCTCTTCCTCCGCTCCGGCTTCACGACCTGGCGCGAGTTCGCCCGCAACGTCGCGCTCCGCGGGCTGTACCGGCTCGTGCCCGCGGGCGTCCGGCGACCCGCGTACCGGCTCATCGTGGCGACGCGCGGCGAGCGCCTGGACCGAGGCCGATGACCCGCGTGCTGCAGCGCGTCGTGCTGCCGCTGCGCCGCGACCCCGACGTCCTCCCGCTGTACGTCGACCTCGGCGCCGCGGCGGCGGCCGGACCCGACGCCGCCGTGCGCGAGCCACAGCGGGCCGAGGTCGTCGACCGGCGTCGGCTCGACATCGCGTCCGGCGGGCGGGTCTCGTTCGCGACGTACTTCAACGCCTTCCCGGCGAGCTACTGGCGCCGCTGGACCGTCGTCGAGCAGGTGGAGCTCCGGGTTCGGATGAGCGGCCCGGCCACCATCGCGGTCTACCGGTCCACGGCCACCGGCACAGTCGAGCGCGTGGCAACGGCCGACACCGCACCGGAGGGCGAGGCCCCCACGACGACGACCTTCCGGCTGCCGCTCACGCCCTTCGCGGACGGCGGGTGGTACTGGTTCGACGTGATCGCCGACCGCGGCGCCGCCGAGCTCGAGCAGGCGGATTGGGTGGCCGCGTCGGCCGTGGAGGGCGCCGAGCACCTCTTGGCCGAGCAGCCGGGCACGCTGACGGTCGCGATCACGACGTTCAACCGGCCCGAGTACCTCATCGAGCTGCTCCGCCAGCTCGGGGCGGCGCCCGACACCCTCGCGGTCGTGGACGAGGTGCTGGTCGTCGACCAGGGGTCGCAGAAGGTGCGGGAACAGCCCGCCTTCGGAGCAGTCGAGCAGGCGCTCGACGGTCGGCTCCGGGTCATCGAGCAGGCCAACGTCGGCGGCTCGGGCGGGTTCGCGCGCGGCATGAGCGAGACGCTGCAGGCCGGCCGCAGCCGCTACGTCCTGCTGCTCGACGACGATGTCTCGTCCGAGCCCGAGAGCATCCTGCGCGGGCTGACGTTCGCTGACCTCTGCCGCTCGCCCACGATCGTGGGCGGCCACATGTTCAGCCTGTACGCCCGCTCGACCCTGCACAGCTTCGGCGAGGCGATCCAGCCGTGGCGCTTCTGGTGGCAGGCAGCGCACACCGTCCACACCGACCACGACTTCAGCCAGCACAGCCTGCGTGACACCCGGTGGCTGCACCGCCGCGTCGACGTCGACTACAACGGCTGGTGGATGTGCATGATCCCGCTCGAGGTCCTCAAGACCGTCGGGCTGTCGCTGCCGCTGTTCATCAAGTGGGACGACGCGGAGTACGGGCTGCGCGCCGGCAAGGCCGGCTTCCCGACGGTGTCGCTGCCGGGCATGGCGAGCTGGCACGTGCCCTGGAGCGAGAAGGACGACGCCCTGGACTGGCAGGCGTACTACCACCAGCGCAACCGGCTGGTAGCTGCCCTGCTGCACTCGCCGTACCCGCGCGGCGGCCGCTTCGTGCGGGAGAGCTTCAACCACCAGGTCAAGCACCTGATGGCCATGCAGTACTCCGTCGCGGAGCTGCGACTGCGTGCGCTCGAGGACGTGCTCTCCGGGCCGGACCACCTGCACCGCGCGCTGGCGACGACGCTGCCGGAGGTGCGGGCGATCCGTGCCGCGTCGCCCGACGCGCAGACGACCTCGGCGGTGGACGCGTTCCCGCCGGTACGCCGGCGCAAGCCGCCGAAGAAGGGTCGCGAGCCCCAGGCACCCGAAGGCCCCCGCGGGCTCGTGCTGGCAGCGGCCGCTGCTGCCGTGCGTCAGCTGCGCCCGGTCGCCGCCGACGCCGGCACGCACCCGCAGGCGCGCGTGCCGGCCATGGATGCGCAGTGGTGGCGGCTGGCCCGCCTCGACAGCGCCGTCGTCTCGACCACCGACGGGACCTCGACGGCGTGGTACCGCAGGGACCGCGAGCGGTTCCGCACCCTGATGGCCCGCAGCGTCGCCCTGCACGAGCGGCTGCTCGTCGCCTGGCCGGAGCTCGCGGCGCAGTACGCCGCAGCAGCGGACGAGGTGGTCTCGCCCGACACCTGGTCGGAGACGTTCGCGGCGCTCGACGCCGCATCTCGATGACGGTCGCCACACCGGAGCTGATCGAGCCCGGCCGCGGGCACGGCCTGCGCGACGTCGTGCGCAACCGCTTCCTGCTCCGGCTGATCGTGCGGCAGGAGATGCGCGTCCGCTACCGGGGCTCGGTCCTCGGGCTGTTCTGGTCGTACGTCAAGCCCGCGGTCCAGTTCGCGGTGTACTTCTTCGTGCTCGGCGTGTTCCTGAAGGTCAACCAGACGCTGCCGAACTTCGCGATCTACCTGTTCGCAGGCCTGGTGCTGCTGAACTACTTCGGCGAGGCGTTCGGCAACGCCTCCCGCTCGATCGTGCGCAACGCGCCTCTGGTCAAGAAGATCTACTTGCCACGGGAGCTGTTCCCCGTCGCGACGACGTACGTCGCCGGCATCCACTTCCTGCCGCAGCTCGTCGTGCTCCTGGTCGGCGCCATCGCGGTGGGCTGGCTCCCATCGGTGCCCGTCCTGTTCTCGGCTGCCCTCGGGTTCTCGGTCGTCACGCTGCTGGTGAGCGGCATGGGTCTGCTGCTCGCCGCCCTCAACGTCTACTTCCGCGACTTCGAGAACATCGTCGACCTGCTGCTGATCGTGGTCGTCTGGGCGTCGCCGGTGCTCTACCCGTGGACGGTCGTGCGCGACGCCCTCGGCGACGGCTGGCTGCTGCAGGTCTACCTGGCCAACCCGCTCACCGTGGCGACGCAGCTGTTCCAGCGCGCCTTCTGGCTGCCCACCGCGCCGCGCACCGCCGACCTCATCCCGCACCTGTTCGCCCGCGGGCTGGCCGCGCTCGCCTTCTCGTTCCTCGTCCTCGTCCTCGGACAGCTGGCGTTCTCGCGGCTCGAGGGCCGCTTCGCGCAGGAGCTCTGAGTGCCCGCCGCCGTGCGCGTCGATGACGTGTCCAAGCGCTTCGTGCTGCGCCCCACGCGCTCGCTCAAGGAGCTGGCGGTTCTCGCGTCGAAGGGCCGGTCGGACGCCGACACCCACGTCGCGCTCGACCACGTCACGCTCGACATCGAGCAGGGCGAGAGCGTCGGGCTGCTCGGCCTGAACGGCTCGGGCAAGAGCACGCTGCTCAAGCTGATCTCCGGCGTGATGCGCCCGGACAGCGGGAAGGTGCGCGTCGCCGGCCGGATCGCCGGGCTCATCGAGGTCGGTGCGGGGCTGCACCCGGCGCTCACCGGTCGCGAGAACATCTTCCTCAACGGTGCCATCCTGGGGATGAACGACGCCGACATCCGGCGGCACTTCGACGCCATCGTCGACTTCTCCGGCATCGAGAAGTTCCTCGACACGGAGGTGAAGTTCTACTCCTCCGGCATGTTCCTGCGCCTGGCGTTCAGCGTCGCGGTGCACACCGAGCCGGACGTCTTCCTCGTGGACGAGATCCTCGCCGTCGGTGACGAGCCCTTCCAGCGCAAGTGCGTGGAGCGCATCGCCGCCCTGTCCGCCGAGGGGCGCACCCTGGTCGTCGTGAGCCACCAGATCGAGACGGTCCGCAAGGTCTGCTCGCGCGGCGTGCTGCTGCGCGAGGGGCACAAGGTCGTCGACGGCCCACTGGACGACGCGGTACGTACGCTGCGGGGCAACCCCGTCGGGCAGAAGTAACCCCATTGTGTCGCCCAGGACGGTAATGACCATATTCCGGCCGACGATGTACAGGCATGCCCCTCGCTGCGCCGCGCCGGTTCCTGCTGCCCGTGTTCGGTGCCCTGCTCGCCGCCTGCGCCGTCCTGACGGCGACGCCCGCTTCCGCGTACCCGGGCGCGCCCTGGTTCCAGCCCAGCAAGACGTACACCAGCAACTTCCCGGATCCGAGTGTGCTGCGCGTGGGCAACGGCTTCGTGGCCTACGGCACCTCGACGGGGGGCGCCTACCTGCCGGCGATGACGTCGACCGACCTGCGCACGTGGACGGCCCGGCCGGCGTACGACCCCGGTCGGCCGCTGAACAGCGACCCGTACTTCAACGACGCGCTGCCCTACCCGGCCAGCTGGGGCGCCGACCGCGCCACGGACAACCGGATGAAGAAGGAGGTGTGGGCACCGGGGGTCGCGAAGATCGGCAGCACGTTCGTCGCCTTCTACACCGTCCGCACCCGGATCACGCCCGCCCGGTTCTGCATCTCCGTCGCGACGTCCGGCTCGGCGCTGGGCCCGTTCACGGACCGCACCACCGGTCCGCTGGTGTGCGGCACCGACCCGGCGGGGGCGATCGACCCGGCTCCCTTTGTCGACCCGGCCACCGGCCGCGCCTGGCTGACCTGGAAGACGGAGGGCGTCCCCGGCCGCGCACCGTCGCGCCTCTGGTCCCGTCAGCTGAACCCCGCGGGCACGGGCTTCGCCGCGGGCTCGACGAACCACGCGCTGCTCGCGACGGCGCTGTCGTGGGAGGGCAACCTCATCGAGAACCCGTCGATGATCCGCTGGAACGGCGCCCTGTGGCTGTTCTACTCGGCCAACGAGTGGCGCTCGGGCAACTACGCGACGGGGTACGCGAAGTGCTCCTCGCCCGCCGGGCCCTGCAAGCGGGCCACCCTGACGCCGTTCATGCGGCGGACGTCGACCCAGCTCGGCCAGGGCGCTGCCAGCGCGTTCCTCGGCCTGGACGGCCGGCTGCGGCTGGCCTACCAGTACTGGAACGCGCCGTACACGGACTACCCGGCCTACCCGGACTGCCTGCGCACGTCGTGCACGAACAAGGGGCAGCGCCGGATGGCGATCGCGACCCTCGGCATCGCCAGCGACGGGCACCTCAAGCGCATCAGCTGATGCCGCTCGCCGCCGCGCGGGTACGGGACGCGGCATGAGCAGCCAGGCAGCCGCGCGGGTCCCGCGGCCAGGTCGCGTCGCGCGGCTGCTGTCGTGGATGGCCGTCACCCTGAGCGTGCTGATCCTGCTCGGCACCGTCGGTGCCGTCGTCGCCGTCCGGCACTACGAGAACCAGCTGACGCGGGTCGGGCTGGCGCCTTCGACGATCGTCGCCCCGGCACCCGCGCCCGCGCAGAACGTCCTGCTCGTGGGCTCCGACACCCGTACCGGTGTAGGGGGCGGCTTCGGCGTCACGGAGGGCGAGCGCTCGGACAGCGTGATCCTCGCCCACGTCCCCAAGGGCGACGCCCGGCCGACGCTGGTGTCCTTCCCGCGCGACGCGTACGTGACGATCCCTGCCTACCGGGACGCCAAGAAGCGCCAGCGCCCGGCGCACAAGGACAAGCTGAACGCGGCCTTCTCCCTCGGCGGCCCCGCGCTGCTCGTCGCGACCATCGAGGGCCTGACGAAGCTGCGGGTGGACCACTACATCGAGGTGAACTTCGCCGGCTTCGAGCGCACCGTCGACGCCCTCGGCGGCGTGACGCTGTGCGCACGGACGACGCGCAACGACCCGTCGAACGGGCCGATGGGCGGCAGCGACGACTTCATGAAGGCGGGCACGCACAAGGACGTCTCCGGAGCGGTGGCACTCGCGTTCGTCCGCAACCGGCACAGCTTCTCCAACGGCGACATCGCGCGGATCCAGAACCAGCAGTACTTCCTGTCCCAGCTGCTGAAGAAGGCGATCAGCCGCGGCACGCTGACGAGCCCGCCGCGGCTGAACGCGTTCCTGACGTCGGTCGTCAAGTCGCTGCGCGTGGACAACCGGCTGTCCGTGAGTGACATGCAGCGGCTCGCGTTCCGGCTGCGCAAGGCCGACCCCGCGCACGTCAGCTTCGTCACGCTGCCGTTCACGACGGTCAACGGCCGGGCCCTCATCAACGGCAACCGGGCGAGCGTCGTGCTCGTTGACGCCCCGGCAGCGCAGCGGCTGTTCGCTCGGCTGCGGGGCGACGCACCTGCGCCGGCGGCGTCGCCGCGGCCCGGGTCGCCTCCCCCGGCGCCGCCCCCTGCCGTCGGCAGGACGGGCGACCAGCTCTCCTGTGGCGCCTAGGAGAACGTGACCGGCTGCCCCACCGGTACGAGCAGTACCCACGTCGCGCCGGCACGCAGCGGGATGTCGGCGCCGGACGCGGCGACGAGGCGCGTGCCGGCAGCCGCAGCCGGGCGCCGCCACGTGCCCGTCAGCCGCTTGCCGTCCCGCAGCACGGTGACGGCGCCCGATCCGGTTGTCTCGGTGTAGGGCGTGTAGAGGCCGAGGACGTCGCGGAAGCCGGTCAGCCGCGTGCGCACCCGCTGGACGACGACGTTCGCGGGAGCGACGTCGCGCATGAGCCGGCCGTCCTGACGCACCTGGTAGCCGCCGATGGACGGCACGTACTGCACGGTCACCAGCGAGAACTTCGAGAAGCGGATGCTCCCGGCGCGACCCGGAGCTGCTGCCGTCGCGGGTAGCGGGCCGAACCGCAGCCCGACGTCGCGAGCGCGAGCGGTGCCGGGCCGGGCGGCGACCACCTTCGCCGGAGTGGTGAAGAAGTTGCGTGCATCAGCCCGCCGCTCGGCGAGCCGGTAGATGCCCGGGACCGCGTCGTACGACGCGTCTATCGCCCGCCCCGCCTGGACCTGGCGCTGAAAGCCGCGGCGCACGCCGGGGTTCGCGCCCGAGAACGCAACGGCGATCCTGCCGTACGGCCTGAGCAGCTCGAAGTCGCTCTCCCGGACGCTGCGCACGGGCCCGATCTCGGTCGTCGTCGCGCTGTCGTAGACGGCGGCGAAGCGGGTCGAGCCACCCTCCGCCAGCTCCTGGTAGACGACCGCCGCCTGCTGCAGCCCGCGCTGGTACGGCCGGGCCAGCTTGCCGTTGTCGATCTTGACCGCGAACACCCGGGCCGGGGCGGCCTCGGCCCGTCCGGTCAGCGGGTCCCGCGCGGCAACGGCAACTGGGCTCGGCGCGGCAGCCGAGGGGGATGCCGGCATCGGCGTCGGCTGCGCGGGCGCCGACGGGGCAGCCACGTCGCTGCCGGAGCTGGAGCAAGCAGCGACGAGCACCAGTCCGAGCAGGCCGACGACGGCGCGGGATCTCACCCGCCAACGGTAGGCGGGAAGCTCGTCGCAGGACGGGCTTTCGCCCGCGACGCGCGGAACGTCTCCCGGCGGGACCCCTACTTCTTGAGCCGCCGGCTGCCGCCGTGCCAGTCCTCCTGTACGCCCACGTCCCCCGCTCCGACGCCGAAGGCGGGAAGCTGCGGCTGCTCGCGCAGGCTGCGCTTGAGCTCGGCGAACCCGGGGAACTCCGCCAGACCGACCACGTGGTCCCAGAGCCGTACGGCCTCCTCGGGGCTCGGGAGCCGGCTGATGACCGGCCC